>NZ_JAUSZM010000004.1 GCF_030817655.1 Streptomyces sp. V4I2 | reverse complement strand
CCGCGGAGCGGGATATGCAGCGCTGGCGCGCTGCATAGGGAGCGGCTCCGCTGACGCTCCGCCAGATTCCCGCGCAAGCGCGGGAATCGAATTCCGCAAGCGGAATTCTGAATGCGTGTCAATTCACGCAAGCGCGAATTGACGGAATCCCGCAAGCGGGATTCCTGGGGCTGGCAGCAAGGGGTGGGTGCATCACGCGCGGGACTGTGTAGGGCTTGGGATTCCCAGCTGCCACCCCTGTAAGGGATGTGACGTGCCGTCGGGCTGACGGGGTGCCGGCCTCGTTGTAGTGACGGGTTCCGCTGCGCTCCACCCTGAACCCCTCCCCCACCGTCTGACTGTCCCGGACGTGTTCACCAATGGCCTGTCAGCATACAGGGCAACCGGTCGTTCGTGGATGGGATTGAGTCAGGCGACATCCTCGGGTGCGAAGTTGGTGTGCGGGTGATGCATCACGAGTTATAACTGTGTAGAGTCTGGGATCAGATGCTACACCCCTACCGCCGCGCACCTTGCGCCTGGATTCCATTTGCTATTACGCGCTCCATTCCGCGAAAAGGAGAGCACGGGGCATGGCCGTGAAGCTGCGTGATCACCAGATCGAGGCCGTTGCCGCCATTGTGCGGGGTCTTGATGTCCCGCCGGGCGGTATTCCCTGGAATGGCCTTCGCGGGCAGGTGCACGCCGCGTGTGGCACGGGGAAGACCATCATGGCGGCGGCGTCGGCGAGGCGGCTTGTGCCCAGGGGGCGTGTGCTCGTGCTGGTGCCGACACTGGATCTGCTGGCGCAGACGGTGAGGGCGTGGCACGAGGCCGGGCACAAGGGGCCGGCGGTTGCGGTGTGTTCGCTCCAGGACGATCCGGAGCTGTGGTCGTTGAAGGTGCGCTCCACAACGAACCCGATCCAGTTGGCGCTGTGGCACGGGCAGGGGCCGGTGACCACACCGGCAACCTGACCGCCGCGTACACGTACGCCGAGCGCGGCGCGGCCGCGGCGCCCGCCAGCCTCGTCCGTGCCCAACTCCACGCCTGGGCGTTGCTGCCCACCCTCGCCCAGCAGGGCCGCGACCGGGACGCGGCCGCCGCCCTCGACGTGGCAATGGCCGAACTCGAAGCCGACCCGGCCGGCCAAGCACCCGGGCGTTTCGGCTTCGACGAACCCGAACTCGCCCTGCACCAGGCCGAAGCGCACCTCACGCTGGGCCGCACCGAGCAGGCCCGCACCCGCGCCGAAGCCTCCGCGGCCGCCTGCACCACCGGCAGCCCGGGATGGGCCGCCGCCGCCCTCGGCCTCGCGCAGGCCGAGGCCTCCGACCAGCCTTCCGATGCTGCGCAGCGTGCCCTGGACGTCCTCGACCGGGTGCCGCCGAGCCGCCTGCGTGCCACCGCCCGCACCCGTCTGGGGCGCTTGGAGGGCCTGCTCGCTGCCCGCCCCGCCGAATACGTAGCCGACCTGCGTGAACGGCTGCGCACCCTGCCGCCCCCCGTCGACGCCTCCGGCGCGGCTACGGCCTGACACAACACGGTTGAGCGGGGAGCGGGCGGAGCGTGTGCAGTGGGGTGTCACATTCGTGATCCCTCTTCCGGCCCGATCGCCGCTGGTTTGGGCAACCTTGTAACCGCATCGTGTGCGACCGTGTCGGTCTTCGATACGGCATCGCCAATGCCGAAATGCGCTCCATCAGGGCCAGAACACGGGACATGGCCACGCTGGTGTAGGCGCGCCGTCCGGGTCCAGCCCATTGGGCCACAGCGCTGCGAGTTGTTTCACGATCAATGCACCGTGTGCGTGTGGGACATCATCAATTCCCTGGTCGGCGATCAGGCGGCAAAGCCTTTCAACGCTGTCCCGGGCCCCTGTCTTCGCCCGCAATGCGGCTAGGCCGGACAGGGCATATGGGTCGCCGTGGTCGGCGGCTTGCCGGGCGATGGCTTCGGCACCAGCCCAATCCCCGGCCAACTCACGCCGCCAGGCCAAGTGGCGCAGGGCGAGGGTGTCGCCGTGGTCGGCGGCCTGCCGGGCCATCGTTTCGGCACCAGCCCGATCCCCAGCGTCCTCCCATACCTCGGCCAGGTAGCTCGCAGCGTCGGCGTCGCCGTAGTCGGCGGCTTGCCGGGCGATGGCTTCGGCACCAGCCCAATCCCCAGCCTCCTTACGCATCTTGACCAGGTGGCTCGCAGCGAAAGTGTCGCCGTGCTCGGCGGCTTGCCGGGCGATGGCTTCGGCACCAGCCCGATCTCCGGCCTCCTCACGCCGCCAGGCCAGGCTGCACAGGCCTTTGGTGTCGCCGTGGTCGGCGGCCTGCCGGGCCATCGTTTCGGCACCAGCCCAATCCCCGGCCAACTCACGCCGCCAGGCCAAGTGGCGCAGGGCGAGGGTGTCGCCGTGGTCGGCGGCCTGCCGGGCCATCGTTTCGGCACCAGTGCGATCCCCAGCCTCCTCACGCCATAGGGCCAGGCGGCCCAGGGCGAGGGTGTCGCCGTGCTCGGCGGCCTGCCGGGCGACGGCTTCGGCACCAGCCCGATCCCCCACCTTCCTTTCACGCAACAAGATCAGGCTGCGTAGAGGGTCGGTGTCGCCGTGCTCGGCGGCCTGCCGGTAGAGCCCGTCGGCACTATCCCAATCCCTTGCCTCGTCCCGCATCTCGGCCAAGTGCTTCAGGACGCTGGTGTCGCCTTGGTCGGCGGCCTGCCGGGCGATGGCTTCGGCACCAGACCGATCCTCAGTCGCCTCCAGCATCTCGACCAGCCGGTAGAGGGCGTCGGTGCTGCCGTGGGCGGCGGCCTGCCGGTAGAGCCCGTCGGCACTGTCCCGATCCCCGGCCACCACATGCGCCCAGGCCAGGTCGCACAGGGCGGAGGTGTTGCCGTGGTCGGCGGCTTGCCGGGCGATGGCTTCGGCACCAGCCCAATCCCCTGCCTCCTTACGCGACCAGATCAGGCTGCGCAGAGCGTCGGTGTTGCCGTGGTCGGCGGCTTGCCGGTAGAGCCTCTCGGCACTGTACCGATCGCCGACCAGGGACCGCATGTCGGCCAACTGCTTCAGGCCCCTAGTGTCGCCGTGGTCGGCTGCCTGCCGGGCCATGGTTTCGGCACCGGCTCGGTTCTCAGCCAACTCCTGCCGTATGACCAGGTCGAACATGGCGGAGGTGTCTCCTTGGTCGGCGGCCTGCTGGTAGAACCTCTCAGCACTGTCCCGATCCCCAGCCATGAGCCGCAGCTGGGCCAGGCGGTGGAGCACTCCGGTGGCGCCGTGGTCGGCGGCGTGCCGGGCCATGGTTTCGGCAACAGCCCGATCCCCAGTCGCATCCAGCATCTCGACCACCCAGTAGAGGGCGTCGGTGCTGCCGTGGATGGCAGCGCGGTGGTAAAGGTGGTAGGCCCACTCCAGCCGGTGTCGGACCTTGGCTGCGTGAGCAAGGTTGTTCAGGTCGTCGGGGTGGCTGATGTGGGTGTGGGCGGCGTGCCAAAAGGAAGCATGCGGGCACAGTCTCCGGCGGGTGGTGCGGCCGTGTTGTTCGAGGTAGTCAGCGAGCCGGAACACCGCTCCCGCAGGTTGCTGGCGCAGGGCGTCGTCAGGAGAGGACGGCGTGGATGGGCGTCGCTCGGGCCTGGGAGTTATGCGGCGTAGAGGGGCTTGCTTGCCGTGGACCGGTTCAGCGAGTTCTGCGAATGCCTGTTCAGACCAGTTCTCGGCGAGTTGGCCGTAATCGTTTTCGTTGAGGTAGTCAGTGGCGGCGTCGACGAGGAAGGCCTGGGAGACGCGGAGGCCAACTCCGAGGCGCCGTGCATCCATCGCCGCCTCGAGGACGGCCCTGGCGGCTGGCGTTGCATGCTCGTAGCGCTTGATGAGTTCGGGAGCGCCGGCGAGGTCCTGTGTCACCCGCCCGTCGCTGGCAGCGCGGGTAAGTGCATCGGCCAGTAAGGCCTCTCCAGCCTGAGCGAGGGTGGTAGCGGTGGCCAGAGCCTCGGCGTCAAAGGCGTCCGGGACGGTGAGGGTGTGTCCAGAGAGCAGCTCCCGCACCCGACTGTGCCGGTCCTCCTCGCCTGCAGAGGGCAGGGCGGCGTACTGGGAGGCGTACTCGGGCCAAAGAGTCCCCAGCACCAGCACGGGACCACGTTCTCGGTCGGTAAGGAGACTGTGCACGGCAGCAGCGATCCGCTCACCAGCTGCACGGCCGCCTAGGTAGTGCTGGGACTCGTTCAGCCACACCACCGTGTGAGGCTGGACACGGTGCAGGTCTTCGAGGGCGGCTTCGGCGCGGGTCGGGTCAAAGGGATGCCACAGCCACCACCTCTTGTCCGCGAGAGGCTGCACGGCCTCCCAGCACGCCCGCGTCTTCCCGGTTGACGAACCGCCCACCAGCACCACGATTCGGCTATGGCCGTCGCACGCATCGGATACCGCTTTCGCAAGGACATGATCGTGGTGTCGTCGCACGTATCCAGGCAAGGCTCGCCGGCCCGGTGACACTGCGTGGTGAACGGATGGAGGGCTGGCGGGATGGACTTCCAGATCGTGCGGCTCCCATTGGTGGATCGGCTTGCCCGGTGCTGACCCGCCGCCCCTCCGCCGTGGTTTGATCGCGGCTCGGCGCAGTGCCAACAGTTCGTCGGCGGGCAACTTCAGCGTCCTAGCCAGTGCCGTGACCGTGTGTTCCGTAGGCACCGGACCGTCTTCGCCAAACACTGCCTGCACGGTCCCGCGCGAGAGGCCTGCCAGGTCGGCAAGATGTTTTTTGCCCGTCAGAGCGGAGTGGGCCAGGGCATTCGCCAGCCTCCGGCGCAGCTCATCCAGCGGTTCTTTGCTTGTCTGGCCGTCCCACTCGCCGCCCGCTTGCGCCCCATGCACCTGTCCGTCCCCCGGCCGTGCTGTGTTCACCGCTGTTCATTCTCGTTCTACTGAACTCTGGTGCACACCCCTTCCGGAACTCTCGATCGCGTCAACAACCCATCTGGTAGGGGAGCTTGCCGTGGCCGTCGTCGTACTTTTCACCACCGCACTCGTGATCATCGTCGCGCTGATGACCGCCGCCGGCGCGGGCAAGCTCGCACGCATGGATGGGGCGACTTATCCCGCCGCCCTCAATCGTGCCGCCGCTGCCTTCGCCGCAGTCATCACTGTCGCAGCCGCCGTAGCTGGTGCGTTCGCCGCCTTCCTTCGTTGAGCTAAGGAGCATCCTGGCCGCGGGGCTGTGCGGGACAGCGTCCTGGACGAGACAAGATGAAGTGACGCATCGCGAAGTCGTCGAGGATGAGCAGGTCGGGATCGCGGCGAGGACGTGGGAGAGGCGGCCGCGGCCGCCGCCCGCGGCGAGGACGGCCTGCTGGGCGCGGGGCGGGACGGGGCGGGGCGCGGGGGTGGTGGGGGCGGGCAGGTGATGGGTGCGTTCGAGTTCCTGGGCGAGCAAGGCTGGTAGCGGGGCCGGTTCCCGGGCATCGCCGAGGGGGGTGTAGGTGCCGTGGCGGGTGGTGGTGCCGGGGGCGATGATGTAGCCGCCGTGTGCGCGGACGTCGCCTGCCAGGCCAGGGCGCGGCCCTGGCTGGAGCCTGAAGAGCATTGCCAGCGGCAGCCGTTCCGCACCTCAGACCGCGAAGTCGACGGGCTGCTCGTCCGCAACAGCGAGCCTGTGCCCCGAGAAGGCCGACGGTCAGGTCCTCATCGGACACCAGCGGGACCTCGTCTAGCCAGGGGCCTGGCCGGGTCGGGTGCAGGAATCGGAACTCGCACCGGGCGTCAGCGCTGACAGGATGTGCCGGACGGGGACCGCCGGACCCCGAGGGGGAGGAACAAGGGCATGCTGAGAGCCGGAACGACCTGCGCCGAGGCGATCAATTTCCTGGATAACGATCTCGTGGCCGGAACCCTCAACGACGTCTCCATCCGGATCCCTCACATGATGAGGACGGGCGCGGACGCCGAGGCCGAGATGCGGGCCGTGCGCAAGCGGTACGACGAGTGGACATGGCAGGCCGCCGAGGAGATCAACCGGCGGTTCAGCGACCGGGAGATCGCAGCACCGCTCCGTGCGGG
Source organism: Streptomyces sp. V4I2 (assembly GCF_030817655.1). GTDB lineage: Bacteria > Actinomycetota > Actinomycetes > Streptomycetales > Streptomycetaceae > Streptomyces > Streptomyces plumbiresistens. The sequence goes on along the minus strand of NZ_JAUSZM010000004.1, from coordinate 307,014 downwards.
ACGCTACCGGGCGATCCTCACCGCTCCGTTGGACGAGGCCCGGCTGATGATGTACGTGGAACTCGCCGAACTCCGGGAGTACTTCAGAACCGTGGCCAACCGGGTGCGTGCCATGCAGGAGCGCTACGGGCACGCCGGTGCCTTGCGGTACGCGGTGCTGGACACGAACACCACGCTGCACTTCACGCGGTTCGACAAGGTCCCCTGGCAGAAGGTGTTCGGGAAGGCCACCACGGTCATGGTCCCGCACGTCGTGGTCGACGAGATCGACACCAAGAGCTACCAGACCGGGGACCAGAAGATCTCCCGGCGAGCGCGCGGCGTGTTCCGGCTGCTGGAGTCAGTCCTGGAAGCAGGGCCCGAGAAAGCGACCGCAGACGACGGAACCCCCGTGTTCATCGCGGCCGATGAACCCGGGCACGCCCGCCTTCCCGTGCCGGACGACGAGTTGGTGGCCTCGGCACTGCGTCTGCACCAGGCCGTCGCTCCCGCGGCGGTGGTCATCGTCAGCCGCGACATCGGCGTACGGACCCGCGCCCGCGCCTGGGGGCTGCCGGCGCGGCCCCTGCCCGACACGTACCTGATCGAGGGAGGCGAACTTCGCCGGCAGGAGCTGGAGCAGGCAGCCGCCGAGCTCGTGCCGGACGGAGGCGTACCGCAGCAGCCCGAACCGAAGGACTCCGGCGCGCCCTCCCCCGAGTCGGCGGCACGTCAGGTAGGGAACGGCTCGTGAACGAACAGGACGGGCAGGGTCGCCAGGAGCGTGCAGACGCGGTGGACCGCGAGATGGCCGCACACCTGCTGCCCGACGCCGTTGTACGGGCGCTGGGCAACTGGTGGGAGACGAATGCGGCTGCTTACGCGGACGGGACACCCGGCGCGCACACCGTCCGCTACACGCCCGGCCGGTGGGCGCAGATCACTCCGTGGCCGGAGGCGCTGGCGCCCACCTCCGCAGGCGGTGATGCTGCGGTCAGCCGGGCGGAGGTGGCATCAGCCGTCGCCGATGCGCTACGGCGGGAGGCGTTCCAGGAGGCACTGGTCGCGACGTATGTGTGGGGCAAGGGCAAGCGCGGCACTCCCGGCGGCAGCGGCCCCGCCACCCTGCACAAGATCCTGGCCTTCGACGGCTTCAACACGGCGCTGGCCACCGCGGTCACCGCACTGCGCGAGCACGGTGCACCACAGGCGTACGCCGCACTCCACCGGCACGTTCCCGGGCTCGGGCCAGCCTTCTTCACCAAGTTCCTCTACTTCACCGGCATCGCGCTGCCGCCCGCCCACGGCCCGCGTCCACTCATCCTCGACCGCGTGCTGTCCAGACGCCTGAGGTGGATGGCCGCTGCGGTCGGCCGCGAGAGCGGCCACGATGTGGACGGCTCGGTCGCTGCCTGGGTCTGGTCGGACAGCAACTGGTCGCCCCACCGCTACCAGGTCTACCTCTCCTTCATGCACGCCGCCGCCAACCAGCTGGCCGAAGGCGACAGCTGGCCGTCCGGTGCCGCCCCCGATCTGCTCGAATGCGCGTTGTTCACCACCAGCTGGGAGACATCCGGCTGACGGCCCGCTGTGCCGGGGCGTGTAGCGGTACGGTGCGCGGCTCGCCTGCACGCCACACTCGCCTTGGCAGACGCGCGGGACAGACGGGTCACCGGGGACGGGGGTCGTACAACGCCCGTACTCCGGGGCGATGAGGACGATGTCTGCCCACGCGCCGCCGATGCCGGGGTTCTTCCAACGTACCCGTCGCAGAGAGGGCGGCTTCGGTGCCGCCGATCGTTGCGAGTGTCTCCTATCTGACACTGCCCAACAGTCCACCCTCGGCGACAAGGTCGTTGGCTGCCTCGCCGAGGTCGCTCCCTCTCCTGGACGGTGGGCAGCCTCGCCCTTTCTGGCTACTGCGAGGTGATTGTGATCGTTAGCTCGACTGCGTCAGGCGCTACCAGTTGGGTGCTGCCTTCGGCGGCCCAGGCAAGTCGCCATGTGTCCGTTGAGAGGTGCGCATTGACTGTAGGGCTAGGGGTGTCATCGAAGGTGATCGCGAGCGGTCGGGCGATCTCGCGCGGGATCCAGCCGAGGAGCAGTCCTTCGTGTTCGACTCGGATGGCGTTCGGGTCCGTGCGGTTACTGGCGTCGCGGTGGAGAGCCAGCGGGGTGCCAGCAGTGAGGTGGGCCAGGTAGCTGGCGCTGTGGGCGTGGCGTACGCCGCGTAGGTGGCAGGTGAATGTGCCGTGGCCGCGCAGGATGGTGGCCTGGGCCGCGCGGGGGCTTCGGCGTTCAGCGCTGCGGATGAGGAGGGCAGCGACGTCCGGCGTGGTGATCTCAGTGAGGTCGTCGGTGCTGAGGTGGTTGAGCCAGTCGAGAAAAACCCTGAAGGTGGGGTCGTTGTAGGGGCAGTGTGCGGCGAGGGCGATCGCGGCTGCGCGGTCGTGGATGCCGATGCTGGAGGCGTAGCAGGCTGCGGGCGTATCGACTCCGTATTTGGCCATGGCGGGGAGGACAGCGAGGCGTCCTTCGGCGGGGATGCCACGGCGTTGTTCGAGGAGTTGGAGGATCGCGGAGATCGCCCAGGCAAGGTCGTGTCCGATGACGCTGTCGATGACGACGGCGGTCTTGGTGATGTCGGCTGTGTGTAGCGTGTTTTTGTGGCGGTTGTGGATGTCGGTCGGGGGAAGGCCTGCGATCCAGTCGGCTGCGACGGGCGCGATGGCGGCCACGGGGATCTTCTTTTTACGGGCGCCGCGCTGGAGTTCCAGCACCGTGGTGGCTGCGGTCACGAAGAGCTGCTGCAGTTCGGGCCACTGATCGCGGTCGAGGAGATCAGGTCGTGCCTCGAGGGTGGTTGCGATGTGGTCGGCAGCGGCGAGGGCGTCGATGCCTCCTTGGACGCTCAGGCCGGTGCGGATAATGCCGGCGCGAATGGCTCGGTCGGGAAGTCGTTGGCCGATGGCCCGCACTCGGCGTGCGGAGAAGCGGGCCAGTGGTTGAAGCGACCAGTGGCGGGCGCCGAGCTGGTGGGCAGCGAGGGTCTGGCCGAGCAGGGTGTGGGCGGCTTCTTCGAGGAGGCCCTGGTCGGAGGTGTCAACGACTTCCTCGGCAAGCTGGGCGAGCAGTTGGATGTCCAGCCCCTCGGTCCACAGGATCGCTCTGTCGTCTTCAGGGTCGGCAAGGTCCAGGGTGGTGAGGTCTTGTCCGGGGGTTGGGTTGGTGCCGAGTCGGGCACGCACGAGCTGGACGTACAGGTCGGCGAGCGTGGAGATGACCGGTTCGATGTTGCTGCGGTCTAGGTAGCGGCGGCGTAGCTGCCGTGCCTCGGTCTGGTCGTTGGCGATGAGGACGACGTGGCCTTCGGTTTCCTGGAAGGCGCGGCCGGCTCGGCCGGCGGTGTTCCAGAAGTCGCGGACTTTGATCTTTTCCTCTTTGCTGCGGCGGACGTCGGGGACGAGGACGGTTTTGGTGGGCAGGTTCATGCCCTGGGACAGGGTGCTGGTCGCGCACAGCACGCGCAGGGTGCCGTCCCGGTAGGCGCGCTCCAGGCAGTGGCGTACGGCTTGCGGTACTTCGGCGTGGTGGTAGGCAAAGCCGCGCAGGACCATGGTGGTCAGGTCGTGCCCGTCGCCGACGTGCCGGGCAATTTCGGTATGTAGTTTCAGACGGTCAATCATGATTTGGGGGTCGATCGTGCCGTCCTCGGCGGTACCGAGGGATCGGGTGCCGTCGGTGTTGAGGGCTGTGGCGAGGGCTTTGGCGGCCGCTTGTGCCTTTACGCGTGTGGGTGAGGCGATCAACACGGGGCCAAGACGGTCGAAGTGGAGGGCCAGAGCGGCCGTGACGTCCTTGCGTTCGCGGGGGAACAGGCGGGTCTTCTTCACGTGGCGGGTGAGGACTCGGGAGAGGAAGAAGTCGCTGCTTCCGTGGACGCCGTACTCGATGGTGCCGCTCTGGCCGTCGACCTCGCGGCCGCGCCAGTAGAAGACGCCGGTGCGTAGCTGGGAGGGGGTCCAGTTGGTGCTGGCGTGGTTGGTGCCGTTGGCGGCGGGAGCGAGCCAGCGGGCCAGGTCGTCGCCGTTGGGCAGGACAGCGGAGAGCAGGATGGTGCGTGCGGTGGGGGCGGTGTGGCGGATGCGGGTGAGGAGCATCTCCAGGCGCAGGCCCCGTTCGTTTTCGGCGCGGTCGAGGCTGTGTCCTTCGTCTGCCAGAACCAGGGCGAGCCGGGGGGCGAGTTCGGGGACGTTGCGCAGGAGGAGGTCGAGTTTTTCGCTGGTGACGACGAGGACGTCGGTGAAGTCCAGCAGTTGGGTTTCGTAGCGGACGTGCTCGACGCCGCCGAACATCGCGGAGACGCGCAGGCCGACCAGTTCGAGGCTTGCAGCCAGGTGCCGTTCGACCTGGGCGGCCAGTGCGCGGGTGGGGACGACGTAGACGGCCAGACGGGGCAGGTTCCACCAGGTGTCGTTGTCTGCGGGCCGGGGGGTGAGGGCGTGGAGGATCGCCCACTCGGCGATGTGGGTCTTGCCCGCCGAGGTGGGCATGGTGACCGCGAGGTTGGTCGCTGCGGCGTCCACGAGCCCTTTCTCCAGGGCCTTTCGCTGGGATGGCCAGACTTGGGTCATGGGCCGTTTCGCAACGATCAAGGCTTTGAGATAGCGCTCCCACAGTCGGCCCCAGGTGGCCGCGCGGCGCAGCAGCATCCACGGTGAGGTGGCGACGATGTCCTCGACGACGTACGCGAGGGAGTCGATCAGGGTCCAGGTGTCGACGACCGAGGCGTCGAGGAGGATGGAGGCGGCCTTGCGCAGGTCGGTGACGGCTGCGCGGCCCGCTGCCCGGTTCCCCAGACGCCACAGGGCGGCGAGGGAGCGTGCGGCGCGTCCGGCCAGCCCGTACGCGGCGAGGACGGCGGCGTCCGCCTGGTCGGCGCGTCCTTGGCGGGCTGCTTGGACCAACTGCTCGCCGAGAGCGGGTAAGTCGGCTTCGGCCTGTGCCCCGAGGCGGGCGGCTTCGTCGATGTCGCGCTCAAGCACCGCGCCGGTCAGCGCGGCCACTCGATACGGGGCTGCGGTCGCGGCGGCCGAGGCGAGTTCCTCGCCTGCGGCGAAGGCACGTACGACTTCGGTGCGGAACTCGGCTGCGAGGGTTGCGGAGTTGGCCTGATAGCCGGCCAGGCTCCACATCGTCGCGGCGATCGCGAGCAGCTCGATGCGCTGCGGGTCGGTGGTCTCGTACCGCGCCGCGAGGTCGGCGTAAGCCTGGGCAATCTCGGTGAGCGGTCCTGGGTCTTCTCGCCGCTCACGGGGCGTTCGGGTGAGCTGCCCCAGCCGGGCCAGCGTCAGGCCGCGGCGCAGCTCCCTGAGGTTGTAGGTGTAGGCGGCGGTGGCGCCGTCGATGCTGATCTGCTCGGCCAGCACGTGCGAGCGCAGCTGGGCGCGCAGCAGCGGGGCGGCCTCACCCTCGGTGAGGGCGTCATGGCCCAGCCGGGCCAGGATGCCGTTGTAGTCCCTCACGCGGCAGCGTCCCCGCTGTGGTCTTTGGGCGCGCCTTGGGCTTCGGGCCGCCTTGTACACGCGGGCGACGAAGTCCTGCAGGTCGCGTATCTTCACCACGGTCAGCTCGGTCGGCTGCTTGACGATCCCGGCGAGGCGGGTGACGACCTCCTCCTTCCACGCCGCGTGGTCGTGCACGAAGACCATGTGCCGCTCAACGGAGCGATGTTCCGGCTGCCTCAGCACCTCAGCTATCCGGTGGGCCAGGAAGCCCTGCCCCCGTTCAAAGCAGCGGACCATGACGAACCGTATGCTCTCATCCAGACGGTCCCTGTCCAGGATCTTCTCCAAGCTCTCGTGCGCCTCCTGCCCCAGGTCGAGCTTGCGCGTAGCGCGGGTCTTCACCTCCGGCACGGCAACCACGGGCGGGTTCTGGCGGAGCCGGAACGCAAGGACATCCGTGCCCTGGACCGCCTGATTCGCAGTCTGCTTCCAGCGGAGCTTCATGATCGGCACGCACCATCGGCGCACCCTCCTGTACAAGGCCCCGGTGACGATCTCCCCGAAGTCACCGTGCCGCGTGCGGGTCTCAGCCGGGAACATGTTCGTGCGCACGTAACGGGCGACTTCCGGCGCGCCCAGGTCGTCAAAAACGAGAGCGAGCTCACCGGGGGTGACGTAGTTCCGAGCCACCTCACGTCCGAGCTGCTCCAGCAGCTCCGCCTCACCAATCTGCCCCGAGTCGACGAGCGCCTCGTACTGCAGTGGTCCTGCCGGCAGTTGCACCGGCTCCGTCTGAAGCCACTTGTCGAACACGCACACCCCCGAGTTTCAACTCCCCGCCCAGTCACCATTGTCTCGGATCCTTCAGGATGCTGATCCGATGACCGCGATTTTTCTGGATCAAGAGCCTCTACAAGCCAACGGCCCCAGGCGGTCAAGACGTGAGAAGGGAGGCGGAGCATGGACATGCCCGCGCCGGGTGCTGGGCGTGCTGCCGGCGCTGAGTCTCGCGTTCGGCGGCTTCCTGCGCCGCTCGGCGCCGCGCCTCTTCGACGCGGCGGGCGAAGGGCAACATCCCGGCGGGTGTTGCCAATCTTTGGTGACCGAAGGCGTGCCGTCCATTCACCAGCGATCCTTGGCTGCGGCCTACAGGTCGAACTCCAGGTGCTCGATGTCGGTGAAGCGGACCTCTTCCAGTCTGCCGGCGCGGCGGCCGCTGTCCTGGAAGTAGACCTCCTTGAGTCCTTCGGCGGCGATCTCCTGCAGGCGCTGGTCGCTGGCGCCGGACTGCTGGGCGTCGAAGAGGCGGGCGGCGTACTGCGGCGGCAGCGCGACGGGTCATGCCGGATGGCCACCCTGACCGGCGGTGGAATCTTAGCGATCTTCGACGATGAAGCACGCCCGCTGGTAGAGCTCGTCGAACGTGATGACCTCGACGTCCTGAATCGATGTCCGGTACAGCTCGAAGGAGTTGATCTTCTCCGGGTTCACGGCGCCGTTATCGGTGAACTCGCGCAGGCTCCCGATCACCACGACCTGCCGGGGCCGAGTGGTGGACAGTTCAACGTCGGTCGGGGTGCCGTCGTCGTCGTAGATGCGGGTGAGGAACTCGCGGGAGATGAGCTGCTGGGCCTTGCTGACGGTCTTCTGCACCTGCGCCACGCCGCCGCCGAGTTCTTTCGATGCCTGGTAGACGCCTGCACGGTATGGGGTCTTGGCGAGCAGCTCCGTGTCGTGGGTCTTGATTTCACAGAAGAGCATGCTGCTGATCAGGCCTTTGGAACGCATGATGGCGTCGATGCGCTTCCCGGCTCCGCCGAAGATGTTGGCGCCGGTGGTGATGCGTTCCAGTTTGCCGTCGTCGATGGATTCGCAGGCGATGAGGTTGAGTCCGTAGCCGAAGATCCACTGGTTCGTCTCGAAAAAGGCCTGCCAGACGGCCTCCGCCCCGCGCGTCGTTGCCAGGCTCTCTTCCTGCTGGAAGTAGTCCGGATCGTTCAGCAGCCGCTCGAACCTCTGGAGCTGTTCCTTGCGGTTGCCGATCAGGCGGATGTCCTCCTCTGTGAGCCCGCTCCCGATGGCTGTCCTGACCGCACCGAGCACTGTCGTCCGGTCCTGGCCGGTCAGCAGCTGGGCCAGTTGGGTTTCGTCGCCGGCCACGAGCTGGGGGGAGTCGCCGGGTGTGCTCAGGCCGGTGCAGCCCTGGAGGAAGTTGATGACTTTCCAGAAGTTCTCGTGGACGTCCCCGGTGTCGACGAGTGCTTTGACGGCCCGGGTGGTCCCGGCTTCAGGCACTGTCTGTGTGGCGGAGACGTCCCCGGCCTTCTTCTTGTCCTTCTTCCAGAGCTTGATCCTCGGGGTGAAGGTGTCGCCCTTCTTGATGATGGTGACGCTGCACAAGGTCGCTACCTGAGGCCGGTCGTCGAGGACGAAGTCGGTGATCATCCGGCGTGCGCGGGTGTCATAGAGATAGTGGAACCCGCTGCTGTCCTGTGAACCGCGGATCTCTAGGTCGGTGAAGTCCCTGCTGGTGACATCGAACTCTGTGCTGGAGAAGGGGAGTCGCAAGCCGCGGACGATGGGCGTGGCGGGCGTAGCGGCGTGGGTCCGCCAGTCCGGTGGGGTGTTGGGCAGCGGTCGGGTATCGCCTTCGACCACGAGGTCCTGGACGTCGATGCGCCCGAGCTGGGTGAGCACAGACTGCAGTGCTCGCCAGATCACCTCCCTCGCTCCCGGGGTGCAGGTGGGCAGAAGTTCGCGCTCCAGTGTCAGGACCGCCTCGTAGGTGTCGGCCGTCCAACCGTCACCCGGCATGGGGTGGAAGAAGCCGCCGTCGCGGCGGAGAGTCAGGACGGCTGTGCGCAGCAGGTCGCGTGCGGTCTCCTCGCCGGCGCAGTCCAGGAGGCTGTAGGTCTGCCCGAGGACCAGGTCGAGCTTGCCCGTGTCGTCGTCGTTCAGCGGCAGCGGGACCAGCGGGCCCGTGGGCGGAAGCCGGACCGGTGTGTAGATAGGGCGGCCGGAGAGGAAATCGTAGGAACGCAGGCCCCATCCGTCCGGTGCCAGCAGCCGGTTCAGCTCCTCGACCTGTTTCATCGTCGCCTCGACTTCGACCGCGACCTCGGGATGGACGGTTCGTGCCAGGAAGGCGAGCAGCACCTCGTCTGGTCCGTCGGAGAGCTCCAACCGAGGGTCCTCGAAGATCCAGTCGTCGTCCAGGTCGTAGTTGTTAAGCCGGTGCTGCTGGATGTCGGCGCGGACAGTCGGGAACCGACTGTTCTCGGGGGGAGGTTGGTCCAGGTCGTAGAGGTGCTCCAGGAACGTGACTTCGTCCAGTTTCCCCCACCAGGGGCTCGATATCTCGCGCAGGTAGTTGAAGATGTCGTGCCGCGTCACCGTTGTAATCGATGGCTGCGCGTGTGCCGGGGTGAGGTCGCTGGACGTCATGTGTCCAGGATGGAGGGCAGGGCGGTCAGGTGCCGGTCGATCGGGGCTTTCCATCTCCAGGACGAGACGTCAGGCACCACTTCCCGTGGCGCGCGGGGCCCTGGCCGGCCAGTCGGCCGACGGCTGTCTCGCCGTATGGGCGGTTGGACAGGCAGCATTCCCTGGCTTCGGTGTCGATGTGGCGAGCCGTCTACTGGATGGGCTGGTGCTGTGATGCTGCTTGCAGGGTGAGCGTCCCTCAGTGTGCCCTGTTTCCGCAGTTCAGTCGCGATTGTCGGACCCTCCCCGTAGCGTTGTAGGTCCCTGCACGTGGCGGATACGGGGAGCGCCGATGGACGACGACCTTCCGATCGACAGCGACGAGGACCTCTTCCGTAACCCCGTCTACTACGAACCGGCCGGCCGCAACCTCGACCTGGACCGCCCCGACCTCGGCGTCCCGCATGGCCAAGACCTCCTGAACGTGCTCCTACGCATGCGAGGACGTGTCCCCGTCGAAGAGCGCGGCCTCATCTGCCCCGACTGCCGAGACCTCCGCAGCCGGCGCGTCCCCATGTACCTCGTCCAGCGTGACGGCGTATGGCTTGCCTCCCACTACCGGAAACCAGGGGAGAAGCCCATCAGCCACGAGTCCGACGAGCACCTCGCCCGCAAAGAACGCGTCGCGAAGGACTCCGAAGATCACGGCTTCCACGCCGACATCGAGTCGCAGACCCCAGACGGGCACGCGCGCCTCGATGTACGCATAAGCGGCGCCAACGGCATAGTCCTGGGCTACGAGCCTCAACTGAGCGCCCAGACAGCCCGCGGAATGCGGACACGGGAGAGGTTCAGGCGCCGCGGCGGTATCCAATCGGTCTGGGACTTCGCCGACCCCGACCACGCTGGCATCGGCACCGTCCCCTACGTCCGCACGCCCAACCTGCCGGCCTCCGTCATCCGCGTGCAGAAGAACCCCATTGCGGTCCAGGACGGCAACTTCGTCCTGGAGGAGGGTCAGTGCAGTCAGAACGGCGCACTCACCCGGTGCCCGGAGAAGCCCTACGACCCGGAGAACCCCACTGACACCGGGTACTGCGGGGGCTGGCACCGCGTCCTCGTACCTGCCCATCAGTCGAGCACCTTCACCGGAGAAGGCAGCCTGACCCTCACCCGTTTCATCGTGGAAGCTGCGGCCGGCGAGCGGATCCCTTTCCAGCGCGGCGGCCACCACGGCTGGCTCCCCGCACAGCAGTGGCAGCAGTACATGGAGGCGAACGGGCCCGCCCCGGACACCAAAGAGCGCCAGCCATCCGTACGCCAAGGGGACCGGCGCGACAGGTGCACCGAGGACCGTCCGGCCTCGGAGGTCCGGGCTGAGCCGAAGCAGAAACGGGGCAGCCGCTCGATCGTCCTCGAGTCCCGCCCTCCGGAAACCGAGGCTGTCAGGATTGCGCTCGACGCCTCAGGTCAACCGATCCCGCTCTGCCGCTTCGGCTGCGGTCAGCCCGCGAGCCTCCAAGGACCCGAAGGGCTACCAGAGCACTACTCGTGCCGCAGGAAGCATGAGACGTGATTGATCGGCCACTGCACCCCTTCGCCAAATCGCCCTCACCGACGTAGCCGGGCTGCAGGACGCGAGGATCTCGTCGTAGACGGTCACCGCGTAGGCGGAGCCCGGGATGGTCAGGAGCAGCACGGCGGCACCGGCCGCAGCGTTCAACGCCCGACGAAATCGCATCAGTTGAGGGTCACCGGCGGCGAGGCGGCCGTCTGCGGCGGAAGACGAGCGCGACCCGGCCGCCGCCCTCGGCGGCCGCCATCCGGCGCCGGAGCTCGTGCTGGTTCATTCCAGGTCGTCCCACGTCCACGAAGGGGCGGCCAGCCCGTTGGGCTCACGTCCGAATCGAAACTCCTGCCGGTTTCCTCCGAGGTCAATGAACAAGTCGAATTGCCCTGCGGCTGGAAGCCGTTCAGTCAGGACTGTGCACTGCTCGTGCGCTCCAGCTCCCTGCAGTGCGTTCAGCAGCTTGGTCACGGCCTGTGGGTGGCCAAGGGCGACCTGCGCGCCGGGATTGCGGTCCAAGAACGCAGCGACTTGCTCATGCATCCCGCCCTCCCGGAGCCAGTCCAGCAGCCGGGCCACGGCGTGCGGGTGCTCAAGGACGACCTGCGCGGCGGGGTTCCAGTCCAGGAGTGCAGCGACCTGCTCCTGCAATCCAGCCTCCCGCAACCGGTCGAGGATGTTGCCCACCGTGTAGGTGGCACCGAAGAAGAGACACGAGGCGGCTCTCTCGGGCAGAGCCGTGGCATGCTCCTGCAATCCAGCCTCCCGCAACCGGTCGAGGATGTTGCCCACCGTGTAGGTGGCACCGAAGAAGAGACACGAGGCGGCTCTCTCGGGCAGAGCCGTGGCATGCTCCTGTGCCCCAGCCTGCCGCAACCCTTCGAGTAGCCGGACCACAGCGCGCACGTCGTCAACAACCTCGTCAGCGGCAGCCCCTTCGATCAGGGCTGCGACCTGTGCCTGGGCCCCGAACTCCCGCAGTTCCTCCAGTAGTAATGCGACGGCATACAGGTCCGTAAGGACGACGTGTGCGGCGGGGTCGCGGTCCAGCAGTGCAGCGATCTGCTCCCATGTCTGGCCCTGCTGTAGTTCGTTCAGAATCTCAGCCACGGCGTACGACTCGTTGAGGGCGTCGCGCGCGGCATCCCTCTCGGCCAGGAGCGTGGCCTGCTCCTGCGCCCCAACCTCATGCAGCTCGGCCAACAATCGGGTTACGTCACCCGGGTCATCAAGGAGGACACCCGCTGCAGCCCGCTCAGCCAAGACCGTGACCTGCTCCTGCGCCCCAACCTCCCACAACCCGTCCAGCAGCCGGGCTACGTCGCCTGGGTCATCAAGGAGGACATCCGTGGCGGCCCGCTCAGCCAAGACCGTGACCTGCTCCTGCGCCCCAACCTCATGCAACGCTTCCAGCAGCCGGCCTAAAGGGCGTGGGTTGTGGCAGAGGACGTTCGCGGCGGGATCACGAGCGAGCAACGCAGTGATCTGCTCCTTAGCTGCAACGACTTGCAGTCCCTCCAACATCTCAGCCACGGCGGCCGGATCATCGAGAACGACGTGCGCGGCGGGGCCACGAGCCAGCAAGGCCGCGATCTGCTCCCCGGCTACGACGACTTGCAGCCCCTCCAGAATTTCGGCCACAGCGGCCGGATCATCGAGAGCGACCTGAGCGGCGGCCCGCTCAGCCAAGACCCTGATCTGCTCGTGCGCCCCAGCCTCCCGCAGCTCGACCAGCAGCCGGACCACGCCTTGCGAGTCATCGAGAGCGACCTGAGCGGCGGCCCGCTCAGCCAAGACCCTGATCTGCTCGTGCGCCCCGGCTTCTCTCATCCCTTCCAGCAGCCGGGCCACGGCTCGCGAGTCATCGAGAGCGACCTGAGCGGCGGCCCGCTCAGCCAAGACCCTGATCTGCTCGTGCGCCCCAGCCTCCCGCAGCTCGACTAGCAGCCGGATGACGGCATATGGGTTGTCAAGGGCAACGTGCGCAGCGGCCCATGCCGCGGGACGGTGGTCTGCGGGGTGCAGGGTGTGGAGGTGGTAGACGAGGGTGGATGCTGCGTTGGAGTCACCCTGCGTGGTGGCGCGTTTGTGGAGTTGGGTGGCGTCGCGGTACAGGCCGCGGGCCCAGGCAGCGCGAGCGATTGTGGTCAGGTCGGCGGGGTGCGCGTGGGTGGAAGCTGCGCTCCAGAAGTCGATGGGCGGGATTTTCTCGGCACGGTGGCGGCGGCCGTGCTGGTCGAGGTAGTCGGCCAGCAGGTAGCGCGGTCCCTGCTGACTGGGAGCGCGTCGGTCGGCCAGGACGCTACTTGCGGCGGGCCGACGGCTGGTGCGCTGGTTGCGAGGGCGGCTGGTGGTGACAGCGGTCAGGATGCCGGGGATGCCGTTGCAGGGCGTGATGACGTAGGCGAGGGCCTTGCTCAGCCAGTCGCCGTCGAGCATGTGGTACTCGGTGTCGGTGAGGTAGCCGGGGGCGGCGTCGGCGAGCCAGTCCAGCGGGATGTGAAGGCCAGCGCCCAGGCGGCGGGCGTCCATCGCGGCATGAGTGAGGGCCAGAGTGGCGCCCTCGGCAGCGTGGTAGCGGTCTATCAGGTAGGGCACGCCGGCCAGGTACTGGGTGACCTGCGCATCGCATGCGTGCTGGGCGGCGTGCGTGAGGCGGGGGTCGGCATCGCCGGTGGCGTCCAATGCGGCCAGGTCGGCCGGGGTGAAGGCCTTCGGCACATCGATCTTGTGCCCGCCCAGGAGCGCGCGGGCACCGGGATGCCGGTCGCGGGTGGTCAGGGTGTCCCAGTGTTCGAGCCACAGAGTGCCCAGAATCAGTACCGGGGCCCGTGACGGATCGGTGAGCAGTTTCCGCAGGCCCGCCGCGACCTGCTCACCGAGCGGGTCCGGGGCCAGGTAGTGCTGGGCCTCGTTGAGCCACACCACCGTCTTCGGGGCAATGTCCGGCAGTGCGGCCAGGGCCGCATCAGGGGCAGTGGGGGTGAGGGGATGCCACAGCCGCCAGCCGTCCGGCAACGTGGCGACCGCCTCCCACAGGGCACGGGTCTTACCCGTGGACGATCCCCCGACTAGGACCGCGATACCGCTGTGTCCGGCCACGGCGGCATCGACCACCGTCCTCAGGCGCGCGTCGTGGTCCCGCGGGACATAGTCAGGCAAGATCCCGAACCGGTCGCGGGCACCCTCGGTGTCCAGCGCTGGGTGGATGCCCAGGCCTCTGTCCAGAACGAGCCGGACGTCGTCGCGGAGGTCGCTGATCGGGCGGCCCGCGCCTTGCGCCATCCGGGCCCGCACCCATAGCTCCCGCACCCGGCGAGCCAGATCCGGTGCATCCCACGCGGCGCGGCGGGCCAGCACGGTGGCCACGGCCACCACATCAGACTGCTGTTTGGGCCGTTCGCTGTCGGTGATGACACGACTGATGGTGTCCCGGCTCGGTGCCCCCGGCAGATCGTCATCGGCGGCGATGTCCCCGGTGATGTCATCCAGGCTCGGGGCGCCCGCCTCCAGATACACCTCGTACAGCAGGTCCTTGAGCTCGCGCAGCGCCGGCGGCCATCCCACCCGCGCCCGCGTCAGCAGCCGCGGCCGCGGCAGGCGCTTCGGATTGTCCTTCGGGTCCGGCTGGCCGCCCCCCATGTCGCCACTCATCGCACCATCGTCCCCGAACCCGCACCCCGCGACGGCCTGAACAGCGGTAAATGGCCCGCCCATTGACGACCCGTCGCAACTCGGAGACGGGCTCCACAGGGGTCTCAGGGTGGACAGCAAGCCGGCCGGCTGCCCCATCCACCCACCACACTCCCTGTGGAGGACCTCATGCCCCGCACGCGCCTCACCCGCAGCGAGCGCCTCGCCCTGGCCGGAGCAGCCCTGCGCGGTGCCGTCTCCGGCATCGTCCGCGCCATCATCGCCCGACTCCTGGACCACCTCACCTAAACCCACGCCCGACCACAACAGCGTCAGGCTAGGGCCCATGAACTACACAGCCCCGGCCTGACACTCCCATACATGTCTCACGTGCCTGACACCCCGCACCACCCTCCTGAACTGCAAGAACGTCCAACGACGCCAGATAAGCGCGGCGCTGCACGGGGACTACGCGACGTCGTAGCCAGATCCAGGTGCTGACCGAGCGGGAGGAGAAGAACAGCGTCGCCATCGCCTCGAACGAGACGTTCGGAAAAGCGCACATGTTCCGGCGAACCTGTGCCAGGCAGCGCCGAAACTTCACAGGTTCCGGTGGCGCCTCGGATACTGCATGATCGACCCGTGCTGATCGAACTGGTGAAGGTCGCGAGGTTTCCCGGAACCTCCTGGCTGGCCGATGTCCGAACCTCGTTCGGTCACACGGCAGTCCGGTGGTGCGGGGACCGGGCCGCAGAGCCTGGTGAGTACCACGTCGAGTGGACCATCGACGAGGACATCGTCTGGGGGCGGAACGCCAAGCCAGCTGCCGGTATCGGTCCTAGGCTCCGGACTGGCGGGCATTGCGTTGTGATGCGGGGCCGGTTGAGCCTCACAGAGGATGGTGCCGCCCTGCTGGACCTGGACGGCACAACTATCCTGTTGGACCTTGCCGATCAGCTGCCCGAAGGTGTTGCCGGCACCTGGGTCGAGCTCTTCATCGAGCGCGAGAAGATCGCTCTCTACCCCTACGAACTCTGACCAGAGGTCAGTCCTTGGTCGTCTCCCACTCTGACAAGCGGGTCTCGTCGACGCGATCAGACAGATAGATCATGGTGGCCTCGGGGTCCATGCCGAATGCGGCGGCGACGAGTTTGGGGTCCATGGTGTTGACCAGGTCAAGCAGTCGAGTGCAGCGGATCATTCGGGGCGGGAAGCCGCAGGCGTCGAGGACGTGACTGACATAGGCGGTGGACGCCGGGCCCCGGCCGGACTTCGTCTGGCGGGTGACCATGACGTGGGGATTGTCTGTCCGCTGGGCTTCGCGATGAGCCAGACAGCGTTCCAACACTGCCCACGACGCCGGATCCAAGGGAACCGGATGCGGACGGTCGCCGAGCCGGGTAGTCCGGGCGTGAGGGTCGAGGTCAGCGGTCTGCAGCATCTTGACCTCGCGGCTTGAGGCGCCGTGCAACAGCGCGAGCATGCCCAGCAAAGCCTCGTGCGGGTGGACAGCCGGACCAGTGGTCCAGCGACGGAACAGAACGCGCTGCTGGTCGAGTGTCAGCGTCGCTCCGGTGAAGCCGCTCGGCCCTTGGGAGGCCAGACCGCGGGAGGGATCGACGAGCACGATCTTCCGGGAACGCGCGAAACGGAAGAACTGCCCGAGCACGACCAGCCGACGTTTCCGGGCCTGGGGCGAGCCGGCGAGGAAGGCTTCGATGTCGTGGACATCGGTCAGCGCCCAGTCCTGCTTTCCACGCTCACCGGCGAGGAAGCGGGCGAGGTCACGCATGATGGCCAGTGCCGCCTCGATGGTTCCGTCGCTGCGAGGTCGTGTTCCGGCACGGCGGGCCCTCTCCCGCGAGCGCATCATGAAGTCGGCGAATGCGTCCACCGTTGGCCTCAGGGTCTCGGGGACGGCATCGATGCGGCGCTGTCGGCGGCCGGCCGCGAGCCGTTTGGCCTGATCGGTGGCCATGGCCATGCCGTGACCGGTGAAGAAGGTTTCCAGCGCGCGGGCGAGGGAGCCCATCGAGCGTCCCGAACGACGGGAGCGTTCGAGCAGAGCCTGCGGGTGGTTGAGTTGCTCGTCCAGGAGAAGTCGTCCCAGGGAGGTGATCATCGTGCATGCGCGGCTGACGCAGTACTTGGCAGCGAGGTCGGCGGTGAAGTCCCGCAGCCAGTCCGGGGGTTCGGCAAGTTCAGCGATCAGGTTCTCGGCCCGGATGAAGGGCCGGTCGGGGTGACGCTGCCAGCAGGCTGAGCACAGTCCCAGCCCGGCATGCCGTCGCACGCGGCCGCATTCGCGGCAGGGCCGGGGCGGCTGCTTGGTCTGGCGGGGACGCGAGCAGTGCCCGCACCAGCCGGTGTCCTCGCGCAGATAGCCGGGCCGACTGCACCGAGGACAGGGCGCCTTGGCGGCGTCGCGTTCCGTCTTGCGCGAGCAGTCCCGGCACAACGTCGCTGTTTTGTCTCTGACCGGATGGCCGCAGGTGGTGCATACGCGTGAGCAGGTGATGCACCGGCCGGTGTCTTCCTGGAGGACACGCTGCTGGCCGCAGCGGGGGCACGCGGCCTGGGCCGCCGCTTCCTTCTGCCGGGCGGTGCAGCGACAGCAGTACTGCCGGTCGATGATGCCGACCGGGGCTCCGCAGCCGACGCAGTCGCTCTGTTTGATGCCCACGATGCCACCCGGGTCAGAGCGGCGGCATCGAACGGCCGCGGGCTGAGACCGCCTTGGGCAGGTCAGCGGCTGGCCGCGGTGGGGCGGCAGGACGCTCGACGGGGGTGGTGTCGACCTCGAACAGGTCGTTGGGAGTGCATTCCAGTGCGGTGCACAAGGCGATCAGGGTGGACATCTTCACCTGGGAGGGCTCCTTGGTGAACAGCGCGGACACCGACGCGGAGGACATCTGCAGGCCGGCACGTTCGGCCAGGAGCCGCTGCAGTTGGGTGCCGGTCCAGACCTCGCGCTGGGCGGCGGCCATCCGCAGGCGCCATCGGATCTTCATGCGGGGCTGCCTTCCTCGGCGGTGAGTTCGCTCAGCGTGGTGGTCACCGCGCGGCGATAGGCGTCCTCGATGAACGTCGCGGACGGCCGGACGTATCGCATGGTCGAGCTGACCGTCCAGTGACCGAGGAGTTGCTGGATCGCCACGAGGTCCACACCGCGTTCGTAGTTGTGGGTCGCGCAGGCCCGCCGCAGGGCATGCGGGCTGAACCGGTCGGTGGCCGGACGTCCTTCGAGTTCCATCAGATAGCGCAGGCGGTTGCGGATCGTCCCGCGGTGCAGGCTGCCGCCGGACTCGTCCGCGAACAGCACCGGCGAGTTGGGGAACTTGCCCCGCACGTCGTCGAGGAACCAGTGCAGGACGAGGTCGAGGCCGTCCAGCATGGGCACCCAGCGCGGCCTGGGGCCGGAAGTGCGGGCGCCTTTGCCAAAACGTACGTGGAGTTTTCCGAACGGGCCCCGCGAGAAGTGGACGTCGGGACGCTCCAGCAGGGAGGCTTCTTCCGAGCGCAGGCCGGCGTGATACAGGGTCCGGAACATTGCATAGTCCCGGGCCGCGGGCCCGTACTTGCGGGCAGTGGCGATCCGGGCCTTGAGGAAATCGAAGAACTCCGCCACCCGTTCCGGGGTCGGCGGCGGCAATTGAGCCGGGGAGTCGTCCCCGACATGCCGTGAGGCGTTGAACTCGTCCACCGGGCAGACCAGACGGACGCCGAACCCCGCTTCAATCTCAACGGCCTTGCGGACCTGCAGGAACCGATGGAAACCCTTGAAGATCTGCACATACTCGCGCCGGGTCGAAGCCGCCCGCCCCGCGAGGGCCAAGTCACCGACGACGCGATCGATGTCCTCCGGAGTGACGTCCCACGCGGGTCGGCCCAGCGCGTTCAGCGTCCGTTCCAGCAGGCCAATGTCATTCTCGACTGTCACCGGGCTGAACCCGCGGGCCCTCCACGAGGCAACGAACGCCTCGACACACTCGGCCTGGAACTCCCACGGATCGGCAGTCACCGGCTCCAGCAGGACGGCACCACCCTCGATCACCCGCAACTGGGATGTCACCGGCACACCTTCCTCGCACCTGACCGATCAAGGCAGCGCCTGGAGAATCCGAGCACCACCGTGAAGACCAACGAGGACCGCAGGAGATGGATACGGGCCGGTGGCAGCGGCGATCCTCGAAAAGGAACATGTGCCAGCCCCAGATGGGTGGACGAAGACCTTCACCGATCCGCGGCTCTGCGCGGCCATCGTCGACCGCCTGACCTTCGGAGGGAACATCATCGAGACCGGCAGCGACTCCTACCGCCTCGCCAGCACCAGGGCCGCCCAGGCCCAAAATGCCACCACGAGCTGATCAGTCCTTGCTCTCTCCAGCAGCGGCTTCTGCGCCGTGCCGTGTCAGGTCAGCTGCCGAGGGATCGAGTTCGTCGGCAGTACGGGCCCTCCGGGTGGGAGAAAACGTCAGCACAAGTGCCTGGATGACTGCTCCGGACAGTCCGATCCACAGGGCGAAGCGATAGCTGACCTGGTCGGCGAGTACTCCGCCAAGTGGTGCCCCCACCGCTACCATTCCCCAGTTCATCGAGCGGATCGTCGCGTTCATCCGCCCGCGCAGCCGGTCGGGTGTCACCGCCTGGCGGTAGCTCATCTCCACCGGACTTTCGACGCCGATGGCCAGGGACACGAGGAAGAAGCCGAGCGATACGGAGGCGAGCGCCCACGGTCCGCGCTCGGCCAGGACCAGAGGCAGCCAGCCGACGGCGGCGAGCAGGCGGAAGGCGATCAGAGTGGCGCCCACGTCCAGTCTTCTGGCCACGCGACCGGAGAGCGCACCGCCGAGTATCACGCCGACACTCGCGCAGGCGTAGGTGACCCCCAGACCGAATTCCCCGATCTTGAGGCTCTGCAGGGCGAAGACCACGAAGACCGTGCTCACCATGCTGTTGAAGAGGAGCATCGCGTGCGAGGTCAGGGCGATGGACGCCAGCGTGCGATGCCGGTAGACCCATGCCACGCCCTCGCGCAGCTCGCTGCCCAGGCTGCGCCGTGCGCCTCGATCAGGGACGGGGTCGGGTGCCTTCACCGAGGCGAGCAGAAGGCCGGACATCAGATAGGTGAGGGCGTCCACCAGCACGGCAAGCGGCGCTCCCATAATTTTGATCAGTACCCCGGCGATCAGAGGGCCGGTCGAGCCGGCCACCGCGTCGGCCTGTTGCACGCGCGCGTATCCCGCGTTGAGCAGCTCTTTTGGTACCAGCTGTGGCACATACGACTGATTCGCCGCCTCGAACAGCAAAGACAGCACCCCGAATACGAAGACGAACAGGCACAGCGCGGGGATACTGAGCCGATCCAGCGCATACAGCACCGGTATCGCACCGAGCAGGACTGCCCTGCCGAGGTCCGTGGCGACCATCATCGGCTTGCGCCGCCAGCGGTCCACGACGACCCCGGCTATGAGCCCGAAGAGCAGATACGGAACCCAGCGGGCGGCATTGACGATGCCAACCTCCGTGGCGGATGCGCTCAGCGCCACGGCGGTAAGGATCTGCAACGCCAGCCCCGTGACCTGCGAACCGAACGCAGACACAGCCGAGGCGGTCAAAAAACGTACGTACCCAGGGACTTCCACCAGGCGCGGCATGATCGGACCGTATCAGCGAAGATCACCGCCGGACGACGGCGGAACAAGTCACCCAACGACGGCAGACATGCGCCAGCGTTGTCGGCTCTCATCGATATTTCCGAGCGATCTGATCGTTAAGTGCTGCCCAAAACCAGCGATAAACGTTGCCCAGTCTCGCTTACAAAACCAGCATCAGTACATGGCCGTCTCCGACATCCAGGCCAGCCGACCACGGCGACAACTCGTCCGTCGCATCCTCGGCCTCGGGAAACTCGGCGACCAATGCCGCATAGAACCCGGGCACCGCCGCAGCCGGCCTGACCGCCGCAGACTCGCCCGCGCACAGACGCCGGTACGTCTCCGACGCGGCGGCACGCGAGGGGCGGACCTCCTCGAACCACACCCCAAGATCAAAGCTCACGACGTCTCCCTGCAAAGAGCCCCAGCTTCAGATGAGCGGCGATCCTATGTGACCACCCTGCAACCGGCTCTCCACTCCCCGCTCCCGACCCTCCTCAGACCATTCAAGATCCAACAACCTGAGGCGAGAATCCGCGCTGCTGGAAATTCGCAGATCCTCATCACTGAAGACAGCGATCAAGCGCCTTGGGACCTTTCCAGAATGCAGATTTGCTCGTCCTCGCGCCAGCTGCCGACCGACGGCAGCTCAAGGTGGTCGCGCATGATGGCTAGAGCCTTATTAACCCTATCGGCGTCACCGGTGAGGACGACGCGGAACCATGGAGGTCGGCTCTCCGACTCGACCCGTTCGCTGGTGACCCAGACGCCAAGGCCACTCTGCTTCACCGCGGCCATTGCGGCCTTCCACTCTTCTCCTCTTCGTCTGAAGGGCTCCGACACCCATTGCGATGGATAGGCCGCGCGCAGGCTTGCCTCTACCCGGGTGACGGTGTCGTCGCTGTCCGCCGCGACGACGGCGACACAGACCGCCTTGCCGTTGATCCGGACACGACGTGTGGCCAGCGCGGCGTGGGGGGCGAACCGTCGTATCAGCTCAGCCTGGTTCTCCGTAAGCGGGGCAAAGTCGGGTACCGCGATGTGTCGGACGATTCCGGCGAATACGCGTTGAATGGACTCGCAGGCGCGTTGGCCGGCGCTTTCGTCGTTGGCATAGATGCGCGCCTGCGGCTCGTCCCCATCGCGGACTTGAATATGGACCCTGTCCGGAAGGAACTGGGTGAGCGGTCGCGAGTCGCGCTTTCCGTTGTCGTTCCAAAGCTCTTCCGCCTCTCGGGGGAGCGGGACCGTCCGGTCGAACAACCAGCAACTCAGATACACAGAGCGACTCTCCGTCCGGACAGTCGTAACCCGAGCGTGCAGGACCTCGCCCACTTCGACACCAGGTGCGTTGTTGCCCCTCAAATGCCCCTTGATGCCAGTCCCGGCTACCTCGACGAGGAAGTCCCGGTCCGCCTGGCCGACTCGTCCCGTGACGGTGCCTGTGACGATCTGTCCCTCGCGTATGGTCAGGAAAGGATCCGCCGCAGGATCGCGGAGTTCCACGCGGATGTCCCCGCTGGTTGGGTCGGCGGATGTGATGTACGCCGGTACGACGGTGCCGACTTCGTACCCCGGCTGCGAGCCGTCCCAGCTAAGTTGCCCGGCCGCTACCCGCTTTGTGCCGCCCGACGGCAGTTTCACGGTCACGCCCCGCTCGTCGCTTGCCGTGACTAGGGCCTCCGTCTGTCCTTCCTCCGCCATTCGTTTGATGGCGTCCTCGTCGATCACCTCGACCCGCGGGCTGAGGATGCGCAGCGCGGCGTACGCGGTGGAACTGCGTAGTCGCGCGGCGTCCGCTGGGTCCGGCAGGGCACTGCAGAATTCGATGATCTTGCGCCAGTCCCCGACTGTCGGCGGCCCTGTGAGCACGAGTCGGTCGCCCCGCCGTTCCCAGGGCCCGGGCGGAAACTGCGTCCAGTTGATGTCGATGTCCTTGACATCGGCCCATGCGGTGGGATGTCGCGCCCAGGACAGGCGGGCTCGGATCGTGCGCCCGACGACCAATGCGTCGGGCAAGTCGGGGAGTCTGCCGGAGTCGACCCAGAACACGAGCGGGGGCGGTGTAGAAGGTTCCGGCTGGCTGGAGTCCTCGGTGGCGATCTGTACCCACAGTTTGCCCTCTTGGGCGTCGACCAGGTCGGCGTCAGCTCCGACGGGACGTCGTGGTGCGCCGCCGAGCAGGGCCAGGTGCGTCAGGGCGCTGATGGTGGCCGCGGTCTGTCCGAGGTGCGGTATGAGCCGCTCGTGGTCGTAGCCTTCCGCGGTCAGCTCCAGGACTGTGTTGGGCTGCAGTTGGCGGGTCTGTGTGAACCGCAGCCCGGTGCCCAGGCGTCCACCGTCGAGGACCAGGCGCTGGCCGGTGACGGTGTCGCGGACCAGCAGCAGCGGCCGGCTATCGCGGGGGAAGGTCCGCGTTTCCTCGACCGTGACCGGGAAGTCGGTGCCGACGGGGTGGGCCGCCTCCAGGGCTTCGAGTTCGGCCTCGGTCCGGTCGGGCACGACGACCAGGATGTCGTCGCGTACCTGTGCCACGCGCACGTCGATTGTTCCTTCGCCGTCGTACCAGTCGGCCAGCTCGGCCGCAGGAAGCTCGGGGACGTCGGGCTGGGGTTCGGGTGGCGCAGGCGGCTGGAAGTTGACATCTTCGGGGAATGCGCTGAGGTCGGCTTCGTCGGATTCGCTCCCCGCGGCAACGGGGATCTCGTCGCTATCTGGCGGGAGTTCCTCGTCATCGGAGCCGAGTGTGACTGTCTCGTCGGGCAGCGGCGCAAGGGACTCCAGTAGCCAGACAGCACCCCCGTGGAGCCGGGCTAGGTAGCGGTCGCCGGGCAGGTGGACAGGCTCCGGGTGCCGTTCCCCCAGCAGCACGTCCACGAGAATGCCGAGGAGGGAACCGGTCGGTTTGAGCAGCGCTGGGTCGACGGCCGCACAGATCGAGCCCTGTTGCACGGTTTCGGGGTCGCTGAGCGGGCTGGTCCACCGGGTGCCGCGGGAGCGGTCGAGCATCACGAGGTGGCCGGGCGGCTGGAGGTAGGCGTGGGATCGCGGATCGATGGTGGGGCGGGCGCCGTCGTGCATGGCCTGGATCAGCTCCGGGTCGCTGCGCGGCGTCTCGACCGGGTCGAGGGTGAGCTTGCCCTCGTCGTCTCGCGCCGTGGCGTACACCGCGTTCGGATTGGACCAGGCGATGACGGCACGCAGCCGCGGCAACAGGACCAGGTCGATGGGCCTGACCTGCTCGGTCTTGGTCTTCGACTGCATTCCGGTGAGCATTGTTGTCCGTTGAGCGAGCAGGTCGGTGAGGAAGTCGTGGTCGACGTAGTGCCGTTCGCACCATGCGTGCCGTTCCTGGGGCGGCTGATTTTCCCAGTAGGAGACCACCCGGCAGACCACTTCGACGTCGTCGGCGCAGCCGTCGAGGAGGACATGGTGGATGTCGTCGACGTGGATCTTCGCGGGGGCCGGCCATCTGGTTTCCCAGCGCAGTAGCGAGCGGCCCCTGAGGTTAGGGGCTTTCAGTGCGAGGACTGTTGCTGCTTCTACCAGGCAGCCGGCCGTATCGGCGTTGATGAGGATCGTGCTGTCGGAGAACTCGCCGCGCGCGGAGTTGATCTCGCGGCCGAAGGTCGTGGGGTCACCGGTGTCGGTTATCGCGCCCAGCTTGAGCAGGTCGGCTCGGGCGCGCGCAAGTTCGACGGGCACAGGGCCAGGGGGCAGCCAGCGGAGCGACTGTGGGTCGGAGACACCAGCGGTGGCGGCGTTGAGGATGACAGCGGTCAGCGGCGACCGGCTGATTTCTGGTTCGGTTGCGTAGTCGAGGTCGTTGAACTGCTCGTGGGTGAACAGGCAGTGCCACACGCCGGGCGCGTTGCGTCCGGCTCGGCCGCGGCGCTGCAGCAGCCCGGCCTGCGAGTGTGGTGCGGGACGCATCTCGGCGCTGGCGGTGACTGGGTCCCAGGAGGTGAGGTTGTTGAGTCCTGAGTCGACGACGTGCCGGACGCCGTCGATGGTCAGGGACGTCTCGGCGAGGTTCGTGGCGACGACTACGCGCCAGGTCACTCTCTGTGGGCGCGATTTGGGGTCCAGCGGACGCCGTCGTTCCCGGTTTGGCAGTTCGGAGTGCAGCGGAAGGATCTCGATTTTCGGTAGCAGGGGCGCCATTTCGTCGTCCTCTGCCAGAAGCCGCTGCATCTCCTCGATGGCGTTGTTGATTGGGCGTTTGCCTGGCAGGAAGCACAGCACGTCGCCCTGGTAGGCCGGGACTGAGTCGGGGATGTCGGCCGGGCGGTGGCCGTGCGCCATCCACCGCAGGACCTCTACGGCGCGGGACGCGACTTCGTCGGGCATCCGGCGGGGCCAGGTGCGGAGCGGGATTGGCTCCTCGGTCCGCCACCGCTCGTGGACGGGGTGCTGTGTCTTGCTCGGCATCGGGCAGCGCAGGACGTCGATGTCCGGTGCGAAGAAGTCGGTGAAGGTCTGCGGGTCCAGGGTTGCTGACACTATGAGCAGCCGCAGGTGCGGAAGGTTGCGCATCTCGCGGCGCAGGAGGGCGAGGATGAGGTCGATATTGAGGCTGCGCTCGTGGGCTTCGTCGATGACCACCGTCGAGATGGTGTGCATTTCTCCCCGCCGGATCATGTTCACCAGCGTGCCGTCAGTGAGATAGACCAGCTTGTTCGCCGCATCGGTCTTGTCGGTCGCCTTGCTGTTGCGGTAGCCGATGTCCAGGCCGGGGCCGGCCCGCGAGCCGTGCAGTCGGTTCGCAACGTACTCGGGGATCCCGGTGGAGGCGTCGATTCTGGGCTGCGTGACCACGATCTGGCCGTGGCGTGTGAGGTGGTCGCGCGGGAACGGCTCGGGCGGGACCAGCAGCCGCCAAGGCAGGAAGGTCGACTTTCCTGATCCGGTGCCGGCCTCCACGATGGCGACCTGATGGGTGCGCAGGCCTTCCAGCAGGGTGCACACGTGCTCGTCCTTGATGCCGAACTGGTCCTCGCCGACCGGCTCTGGCTCGGTTGTCTGCGCGGTGTGGGGCCGCTCGGGGTGGGAGATACGGCCCAGGCGCCCGGCTTTGAGACCGGTGACCGGGACCGGGCGGCCGGGCTCCAGGTCGAGGTAGGCCGCGCCAAGGCGGGAGGTGTCACGCCGGTGCTGGCCCCGGCAGGCCCCGCAGCGTTCAGGGGGAGAGTGACCTCGCTCCAGCGCGGACGTGCGGGCTGCGTCGGAGTAAGGGACGGGATTTCCGCAGTCCTTGCAGGTGACGGTCCAGACGGTGCTCACAGTTCCTCCAGCCAAGTCACGCCGTGGACGTATCCCGTGGGGCGGGCGTAGCGGGGGATCACGGCCAGCGGGTGGGTCTGTACGTACGCGGCGACCGCCCGGTAGAAGCCGATGACGGCTGGCTCGAATCCGGTGTGGACGACTTCCAGCACATCGATGCCGCAGTCGATCAGCTCAGGGAGTCGGGCCAGGGTGTCGCGGTAGCAGAACTCCTCGGTCTCCGCGAGCGTCCGATCGGCTACTGACACCCGCCGGTTGCGGAACCAGTAGCCGCTGACGCACGCGTCGAGTTCCATGTGGCGCACGCTCATGAGGCCCAGATGCAGGGTCTGTGTCCCGCTGCCAGGAGGCCGGAGCGGCAGTCCCAGTGGGAACGGGGCACTTTCGCTGCCGTCGACCTGCACCAGACGTACCGAACCGGATGGGGTGGAGGGGCCCTGGAGGTCTCGCAGCACTTCGGTAATGACGTCGTGCGATGCTGCCATGCCGATGGGGACGGCCCGTCCGTGGCGCAGTCCGTCGATGATCTGGCGGCACAGGGCGTCGGCCTGCTGATGGCGCCGCTTGTCGTCGGCGTACATGGGCGGCAGCTCTTCATGACGTCGCGCGATGGCGTCAGCGACGTCGGGCTGCAGGTGCCTGTGAGGCGTTACGCGTCCGCTTTCCGGCGCCGTGAGCATTACCTCCGTAGGGTCGGACGCCATCGGCTGGATCGAGATGACCAGGCCGTCGCCCCGTCCGGCCGCGTCCCGCACGAATCCTGCGACGGCAGCTCCGGAGCTCAGGCGAGGCTGCCAGGCCCGCAGCTGGTCAGGCAGTTCCTCGGGCGTGTAGACGGTCCATGGCGCGTCAAGGATGCCAGCGAGGGCGTCGGCGTCCACCGCGAGGCAGCGCAGGGGCCGCTTGCGGGCGATGCGCTCGACGGCCGCCGAGGCCAGACGGTACCGGCGCAGGTCGTCGTTGCTCGCGGTCTCTGCATCGACGCGACGGCGCATGGCGAGCAGGACCTCGACGGCGTCACGGAAGCCATCCACGTCGGGCGCGGGATCGCCCGGCCACGGCCCCTCGGCGACCGCGTGCAGCACGGCGATCATGTCCGCGCCGTCCGTGCTCTCAGGACCGCCGCGTCGCAGGTGCTGTCGAGCGTGGTGGTGTAGTCCGGCGAAGCCAGCACCGTCAGGCCGACCGCTCCTGCCGCGTCCAGAGCCTCGGTGACGGCGAGGTCTGTGGAGCTGTTGGCGTCCGCGGGAACGACGATCAGACGGCCTGCGGGAAGCCGCTCCGCCAGTGCTGGCAGCTGCGTCGGCAAGAGGTCATTCTCGACCGCGAGCACGTGCACGGTGACGCTCCGGGCAACTGGCTCCGCGCCAGCCAGTACGGCCCAGCCGAGGCGGGCCCCGTAGCCTTCCGGCACGGTGAGCGACACCCCGGACAAGCAGGCGTCAGCGCCAGCGATCGGGTCCAGGAAGACGGCCTCGACAGGCATTGCGGTGTCGTCGTCGTCACTGGCCGAACGCTGGTCAGCCCGCTCAATCCGCCGCTTCATCGCGGCGACGGTCAGTGCCGTCCGGGATACTTGCTGGTCAACCATCCAGGACAGCCGATTGGTCACGCCAATGGCGCCGGTCAGAATCCGCTCGGGATGAGGGCTCCAGCGCATCAGCGCCTCCACCGCCAGGGGCTGCCACATGCCGGACGCCACGGCGAAACACACCGCCCCGGTCGACAAACCGTCCAGCGGCAAAAGCCCACGAGTCGCGGAGGTGAGGTCGGTGGCCAGGGCGTACAGGCGCTCACCGGTGCCGGCGTCCCATCCGCCTCGCCTCGGAAGGTGGATCCCCCTGGCAGCAGCCCACCTCCGCAAGGAGCCCGGGATCTGACCGTCGCCTTGCTCACCGAAGGCGGCAGCCAGCGGGCCTCCCGCACGATAGGCGTCGGACAGCACGGCGCATAGCGCCGCCCGGACGCTCGCCCCGGGGGCGAAGGAAGTGAGGGCGGCGGTAGCGAACTCCGAGATGTCCTGCCGGTTGTGCACCCGATTGTGGCGGGTGCGCAGCACAGCCAGGACGACGTCCTCGCTGCACAGACGCGTGATCGTCCAATCGCCGGGCCGATCGAGCTGGTCCTTGGCCCGACGGCCTTCCCGCACGGCCCGCTCCTGCTTCTCCAGGTGACGCAGCACCGCGGCAATGGAGGAGAGGTCGCTATACCACTCGTAGACGAAGTCTGTCAGAGTCGGTGCCCACGGAACGAGGCCGGCATCGATGTTGTCCAGGTCGAGCAGGACGACCGGTGCGCGCTCGTCGGTAGCGATCACGCAGGCGACCTGGCGTTCCGGAAGCAGCTCGATCGGCAGCAGATCGGGGGGGAGCCGGTTCAGCAGGCGCAGCACGCGGGTGGTGCGGACGGCGTCGAGGTCCGCAGGCCCGTCCCTGGGGCTGCCGAGGAGGTACCTGCGCTTATCGCCGCTGGCAAGAGCGCCGTAGCGGCGCACCCAATCAATCCACGCCCGCGGCAGGTGTGGGAAGAGGACACCGGCGGCGCCGGGATCACCCGGGGGAAAGGAGTGCAACTTTCCACGCTCGACCGCTCTGTCGATTCCGGTCCACGGCGAGGCGTTCTGCTGCCGTTGATGCGGCTCCCGGGAGGTGGTCATTGTTCCAGGCCCATTCCGTCCTGTTCCGCCAGTGCCAGCATCGCCGTGGTGACCTCGTCCAGGCAGTCCTTCGGCCGACCAGTCGGATCACCGATCTTGCCGGTGCTCTCGACCCTCCAGCTCTGGTACTTCATGACCCTGAGGTCAATTTTATGGACGAGCACTTGATGGCCCATGCCGGGTGCTGGGTTCTCGGAGGTGATGATGACCTCTCCCAGGCGCGCAGCGATGTATTCCGAGGAACCCTGCCGGATCCCGTCTTTGGTCCTGCTCAACAGCGGCTTGGTGAGACTTGGGACCCCCTCATAGTTGAGTCTCGCGGCGTACACCGCGCCTTGGCGCTGACTGCCGAAGGTCTTCACTTCGTGAATGAAATCAACGCCGAATCGGGTGACGAGATCGACAGAGTGCTGCCGGTCCGGCCGCGACGCGTGTCTGTCTGCCGCCTGAACCACCTGGTGCCCGTCGGTCTCCAAGGCAATGCGCAGTGCGATCTCTCCGACGTCGCCAATGAAGTGCCGGGCCTGGTCATTGCTCGCGGTCACCGCGGCCTCGTGGAGCTCTGTACTTAGGACGTCCACGATGACGCTCGGGCTCAACACGCCGCGGCCAACCAGCACCAACGCTTCAGCCAGCTTCTGATCTCCGCGATTTTGACATCCCATAATCCGAGCCAACCCATTTGGGCGAATCGCTCACATTTCCACGATACCGACCCCGGAGACCCTCCGCAGAGGCAGCCCGCCCAGCGGGCGCCCGTGATCTTGGCGCCCTGGGCCGGTAACCCGGCGGCAAGAAGAGATGCCCTGAGATCGGCGCGAGGGCAAATGCCCCGGAGGAGCGGCGAGCGACGGCCGCCATCGCCTCAACGGAGGCAGCCCTGGGCTCGAACATCTGCGACGCCTTACCCCACGCGTGGGAGCTCGCAGACTCGGGCTGGCGACTTGTACGCGGGTCAGTCGAATACACCTGTCACGACCGGCGTGCCGGGCACGATGGAGAGTTCTTGGTGCACTTGGGGATCGAGTGCGGTCCACGCCACTCGTGTGGCCAACTCCTCGGCGAGTACTACCGGGTCGGGGCCGAGCGCGACGGCCACGCCTGCGTTGGGGTGGCCTACGTTCCAGCCCCATCCGGAGTAGAGCGGGACGAGTTCGCGGCGGCCTGCCGCCAACTTCGCCATCGCGAGTCTGTGTCCCACCGAGCGGAAGTGGTCCAGCAGGGCGTGTGCCCAGCCCCTTGCGTCGGTGGTCCGGCTGTACTGCGATGAGGGCGATTCGGCGGGTGATCTCTTCTTCGGACACCCGCACTCCCGGAAGGGTGAGGCCGATGCCAGCTCCTGCAACCACACCGAGGACGTGACCGTTGGCCTGCGCCACCAGACCTGCAGCGAACCGGTTTGCGGGTGCAGCCCAGGTAGAGGCCCAGTACTTCCGGGTCATCCTGCGCGATCACTCAGTGCAGCAGAGGTATGACCTCGGCGATGTCAGCGTGCGTCAACGGGCGCAGGACCGGGTCGGTTTTCGGCGCCGCGGACTGGGCGCGGTGTTCGGCTCGGCGGCGTGATGCTCTTCCCATGGGGGTGATCGTCCCATGGGTGCTCGTCTTCGCTGCCGTGGCCGATGGCTACTTCGGCGCGCTGGAGGTGACTGCAGCTGGGCATAGTGAACGCACAACCTTTTAACTCAGGCGCAGGGGCCCCGCCGAGACATCGGCGGGGCCCCTGTCTTGTGCGTATGGGTCAGGCGTGGACTGGTTCATCAGGTCCCGTGTTGTGCCGTCTCGTTGGCCTGCTGTGCCGCTATGGTTCTGGGCTGCGGCAGGATGCGCACGCCGCGAGCCTGCGTCCGGTACCCCGCACCGGTCATGCACCAGGCGAAGGACACCGGAGCCGACTCGGTTTCAGGGACGGTCCCGCACCGTATTTTCGCCCATGCCCGCGCGTCATCGACTCTGCGGGGCAGCGGGGGCCCTGGAGCGGAGATCGATCCTCATGACCAAGTCTGGTGCGAGCGGCCCCAAGGCCCGCGCCCGCAAGGCACAGCAGGCCGCTGGCGTGCGCTACACCCAGGTCCGCCGCACGGCCTCGCCCTCCCGCAACGGGCGCACGGTGCAGTTTTTGCTGGAGGACCGATACGAGCTCGGCACGCTCGCAGTGCAGATCGCGGCCGCGTGGGCGCGGCGGGGAATGCGGGTATTGCTGGTGCACGAGTACAAGCCGTACGGGATCGATATGGCGCTGTACTCCCGCCGTGCCCGGGACCGCGAGGCCGCCGAGCAGCGGCAGCAGGCCTGGCCCGGGCACCGCAGCACCCTGCTTCGGACGGTCGGAACCAGCCGGGATCACAGTGGGCTGCTGGTCGAACAGCACACTCCCTGGTCGACTCCGCCCGCCGACCCGAAGCTCCTGACGCGTGACGACAACCCGCTCCGGGACGCACTCGAGTTGGGACGCCGCCACTTCGACACCGTGGTCCTCATGGGCCGCCCGACCTGGCCGCAGCGCGAGCTCGTGGACCACTTCGTCGTGCTCGCCGCCAGCAACGGCGCACCAGCTACTGAGACCCTCACCCACGGCGCGGTACCGGAAGAACGCCAAGAACATCCGCTCACCCCCGCGCAGAGTGCCGCGCTGCTGCGCGAGCGGCACCTCAACTTCCTCTACCACCGCCCGTCGGCATTCCTGGGGATGATCACCGGAGGCCGTGAACTGCCGGCTACCGAGCCCGACTTTGTCTACGCGGTCGAAGCCAACATGGCTGCCGCCGGCATCCCGCTCCTGGGCCACGTCCATGTCGGCGACCACGACCTGGTCACACACACCCGCCGCACCGGCCATGCAGAGCTGGTCGCTGCCTCCCCACTCGACCCCGGCGTCGAACAGGCCGCGAAGAACATCACAGACCGCTGGTAAGACACATTTCGAGAGTGGCGGTCTTGCCTGTGTCAGCCCGGGCCTGGAGGACGAGTTTCTGCCCGTCATGAAGGCTGCAACAGCGTCACGGTGTTCATGGGTGGGGGTCAACGTGGGCACCGTGCACGTCTCTATTCATCCGGGTGTTGGGCTGTGTGCTCTGGCCGTATAAGGGCCTCGACCGGAGCGTGACAGGCGGCACTGACACGGCGGGGAAGCGATTGCGGGTCTCAGATTTCCCGCTCCAGGACCGGCCGAGGGCGGCGGCCTGGCGGGGGCGGCCGGTAGCCCGGCGGCGAGGAGAGGTGCTCACACCCTCCGCCGTACTCGGGGAACGCGACGCCCATCTCCTTCTCCATCGCCGGGAAGAACTGCTTAGCCTCCGGGGACTGACCGGTGGTCTGCCAGGTATAGCCGGGCCCGTCGCTCAGCGCCCGGCGGATCAGCCGACGGCCGAGTCCTTGGCCCTGGTGCTCGATCGTGATGGAGATCTTGTTGATGCTCCCGACGCGGCAGGCATCGCACACCATCCACACCAGCATCCCGATGTCGTACCCCTCGCGGTCGAACATGCGGATGCGTCGATGCCCGGCCAGACGCCGCGGCGGCCAGTACAGGAACCGGACCTCCTGGCCGCGGGTGGCCAACAAGATCCACCGCCACCGCAGCGGCGAGAGGTACTCAGGTACGGGCGGTGTCACCGGCTGCTCCTCCTCGGATGCCTCCCGGGCCTGATCGTCCGGGGCTGGGGACACCCCCAGGGTGCCGCACCCGCCCCGCTCGCCGACAGGACGCGCAGCGCCAGGTCACCACGGGCGGCGCCGGGCACCGGCATGTAGGCGGCTTCGGCGCTGTGCTGTAGGGCGCAGAACCTGGAGTAACTGTCAAATCCTGTGGATCATCGCGGAGAATCTCAAGCCAGCTGTAGCCATTCATCGAGGACTGCGAAGTCCTGGTCGGTGAGGCCGCGGGACGACGCGACGCAATGGAGGATCGCCTGGGCAGGGTGGTGGGTGGATACCCAGTCTCGGTCGGCGTCGGTGATCTCGTCGTCGACCCAGGCGAACGGGCGTCCGTCCGCCCACGCCACGAGGGTTCGGGTCTTCCAGTGGAGCCCGAACCACTGGTCTTCGCGTTCGTGGGCGGCTGAGGGCTCTGGCCAGTTCACGACCGGCAGCTGCGGCAGGCCGAGTCGCGGTGCCAGCTCGATATTGGCCTCTTCTTCCCAGGTGGTGGCCCAGACCAGGTCGCACGGCAGCGCCGCGAGCCGCGGCCCGATCTGCGGGTCGAGCCGCGCCAGGTGCGAGTTGGATGCGGTGACCGCGAGATCGCGCTGCGGGTCGTCACCGAACGGCAGGAGCGGCCCGTCGACGTCCAGGAAGAGCAGTGGACGGTTCCCGTGCCTGGTCATGCTGCGCTCACCTCGGGACGCTCGACGAGGTAGCCGTTGTGGAATGTGGCGCTGTTGCGGACGAGGGCGACGAGGTGGGGTGCGGTGATCGCGCGCCAGCGGGCCTGGGCGGACTCGGTGAGCTTGAACACCATGGCCAGGGCCGCTGCGGGGCTGCCGGCTCCGCGGGTGACCCGGGTCCTCAACTTGACGGTGCTGAAGGTGGATTCGATCGGATTCGTCGTTCTGAGGTGGACCCAGTGTTCGGCGGGGAAGTCGTAGAACGCCAGGAGTTCATCGGTCTCGTCGGTGACCTTCTTCACCGCCTTGGGCCACTTCGCGCCGTAGGCGCGATCGAAGTCCTTGACGGCCTTCTCGGCGTGGTCGCGGTCTTCGGCGTTGTAGATCTCCTGCAATGCCTTCTTCGCTCCGGGCTGGGCCGACTTCGGCAGGGCGTTGACCACGTTCCGGGTTTTGTGAACCCAGCACCTTTGGTGCCTGGCCTGCGGAAACACCTCCGTGAGAGCCCGCCACAGGCCCATCGCGCCGTCACCGACCACGAGCTCGGGGGCCCGCATGCCGCGCCGCCGGCAGTCACGTAGCAGGTCGGCCCAGGACTCGGTGGACTCGCGCAGTCCTTCGGCGAGCGCGATGAGCTCCTTGCGGCCGTCGGTGCGCACTCCCATGAGGACCAGGACGCAGGAGCGGGCCTGGCCGAGGCGGATCTTGGGGTGGACGCCGTCGGCCCACACGTAGACGTAGTCGGATTCCGACAGGTCGCGGGCTTGGAAGGCGGCGTGGTCATCGCTCCATTGCTTGGTCAGCCGGGTCACGGTGGCCGGCGAGAGCCCGGCCGGGCTGCCGAGGAACTGCTCCATGGCGGGCACGAAGTCGCCGGAGGACAGTCCGTGCAGGTAGAGCAGGGGAAGGACCTCGCTGATCTTCGGGGACTTCCGGCACCAGGGGGCCAGGATCTTCGACGAGAACCGCTCGCGCTCGCCCGTGGCGGTGTCGACGCGCTTGTCGTTCACGCGAGGCGCCTTGACCGGGACCGGGCCTGCGGCCGTGGTCACGGTGCGCTCGCGGTGGTGGCCGTTGCGGACCACCAGCCGGCGACCGGCTTCGTCACGCTGGTCGGCCAACTCGGCTATGTACTGGTTGACTTCGGCCTCCAGGGCTGCGGCGAGCATCCGCCGGGCGCCCTCGCGGACGATGTCGTCCATCAGGAAGCCGGTCTCGGTGGTTCCGTCGTTGTTGACTACGCTGAGCACGGGCGTGCCTTCCCCGACCCGCGCGCCAACGCGGGCCTACTCGATGACCAGAAGTCGATCACTCGGGAAGGTACGCCCTCCGCGTTCCGCGAGGCACCCTTCCCGAGGCCGATCCACAGACATCCGAGCTTGCTAAGAAGTCAAGCCGCGAGCGTCACCGGTGGCGTGGACGTGGCGGGAAACGCCTTGCCGGGATCGAAGCTCTGCCCGGTTTGCAGGCAGTGGTGGAGGCATCCCAGGAAGCGGTTGAAGACGTTGCGCATGGCGGCGGTGTGCCGGTCGCCGAGGTCCCGTCGTCGGTCGTATTCGGCCTTGACCTGTGGGGAGGGCAATGCGCCGAAGATCCATACGTAGCCTGCGGCGGCCAGGCGCTGGTTCTTCACTCGGCGGTGGCGCACGAGGTGGCTCTTGCCGCTGGCGATGGTGACCGGCACCGAGCCGGCATACGCCTTCAGGGCGCGGGCGTCGGCGAAGCGGGTGCGGTCGTCACCGATCTCGGCCAGGACGCGTGCGCCGGTGAGCGGCCCGATCCCGGGGAAGCTACCCAGGATTTCGGCGTCCGGATGCGTGGCGAACGCCTCGGCCGCAGCTTCGGCGAGGTCGTCGGCCGCCCGGCAGGCGGCATCCAACTGGGCGACGAGCGCAAGGGTTTGGCGCCCCTGCCGTCCGGATCTGCGCAGGGCGGCCCGCAACTGGGCACGGGTCAAGCGGGCGGCGGTGTGCGGGTCGGGTGCCGCGGCGAGGACCGCGCGTGCTTCCCGGGAGTCCAGGCCCACGCCGCGGACGGCGAACGCCGCGAGGGCGGCCGGGTAGTACTGCTTGAGGTGCGAGCGCAGCTGGTTGTTGAGCTGGGCGCGGTTCCACACCGTGTCCTGCTGGGCGCGGGCGAGGACGGCGATGGCCCGGACCAGTTCGGAGTCGGCGGGCAGCGGCCGGTGCACGTCGGCGTCGGTCCGCAGGATGTTGGCCAGCGTCATCGCGTCGGCGTGGTCGGACTTCGCGCGGGCACTGCGGTGCCGCTCGCGGTAGCGGGCCACCGCCATCGGGTTGATCGAGTACACCTTGCGGCCGGTGGTGCGCAGGCAGGCGAACAACAGCCCGCGGGCGGTCTCCACCGCGACCGGTATCGGGTCTTCAGCGCAGTCGCCGGCTTCTGCGAGCAGGGAAAGCAGCTGGCGGAAACCGTCCGCGTCGTCTTTGATGCGCTGCTTGGCGACCAGCTTTCCCGTCTCGTCGACCAGCGCCACGTCGTGGTGGTCTTCCGTCCAGTCGATCCCGCACGTGATCGTCAACTTCAAGCTCCCTACTGTTCGTACTCGTCCTGGTGTGAGCCTGCGCAGGGCGCGCCGCGACCTAATAGGAGGGCTCGGTGGCCCGACATCCGATGAGCAGTTCGCAGCCCCAGCTCCCCGCACGGTCCCCGGTCTCTGGAAGGAGCTCGGCGGCTCGCGTAGTGAGGGAGAGGTGGCCGTACGGACGGCTCAGGTCACGATCATGACGTCATCGTGGAGTTGCGCGACGTACTCCGGCAGATGCACGGTGACGGGGCCCTCTGCCTGTGGAGAGGAGTCCAGCTCCAGGTCTTGAGTAGGGGTCACCCGTCACCGTGCACTGCTATTAGGGGTCACCCGTCACCGTGCACTGCTATTAGGTCTTGAGCATTGCTCCAGAACCTGTAACCATGCGTCACAACCCATGGAGCGCGTCGACCGCTGAACGGTGAAGTGGTAATCGGTCACCACAACAGCAACTACATCCAGACCTCCAGGTCGCGGCCGTACATGAGCAGCTGCGACGCGATCGCGCTGACCCGGATCGCTGCTGTACAGCCAGCGGTCCGCGCGGTGTGACCTGGACGGCGTATTTCGGCGGGATGGCAGCCGTTGAGCGTGGGTATAGTGCAGTCACAACCTTTTACTCAGGCACAGGGGCCCCGCCGATACGTCGGCGGGGCCCCTGTATTTGTGCGTCAGGCCACCTGCAGGTTGGGGCGTCCCTCAGCGGGAGGTACCGAGGCGTAGGAGGGCAGCTTGAGGTTGGGCAGGTCGCCGGCCTTGATGCTGGCGATGGCCTGCCGGAACGCGTTCTCCATGTCCTGCGAGCTGGCGTACTTGGCCGCGAGGGGATGCAGGCGGTAGGAGTTGCCCTTGCCGCCGTCCTCGTTCTTCGGGCGCAGCACGATGTTGAGGTCGCACAGCGGGGCCATGAGGTTGCTGACGGCCTGCGGGGTGACGCTGTACTCCCGGGCCATGTCCTTCTGCTTTATGGGCAGGTGGCCGCCGAAGTCGGAGCGGTAGAGCAGGTAGTTGAGGAACTTCACCGAGGATCCGGAGATCGGGAGTGCCCAGATGCGCTCGGATACGACCGGGGACAGGACCTCAGCCATCGGTATCCCTTCCTCGTCGACGACAGCGGGACAGTTGGTGGACGTGTATCACCCGGTGCGCTTCCCTCTGTTGTGGTACCCCTGTTGGGTGAACTCGAGGTCCAGCTCTTCCTGGTGCACGTCGGGTCCGATGGCGTTGGGGAAGGCCTCCGGATCGCGATCGTGCTGGGCGGCGATCTGATCGAGGACGGTGTGCTGGGCGGTGCTGTTGCCGTGGAACCACAGTTTCACGTTCAGCTGGATCAAGCCGTTTCCGGCCTGTTCCACCCACTTGTAGCCGACCAGGGCCCGGACTGCGCGGTTCACCGTGGAACGGGTGATCCGCTTCCCGCCCTTCTTGACGGCGAGCTTGTTCAGGCCGTCGGTGATCTCCTGTTGGGTGTACGCAGCGATGCCGGTACCGCGCTCTTGGCCGCCGGCAACGTACAGGAACACGCACAGCTGGGACTTGGTGATGCTGTTGGCGACGGCCAGTTGCGCCAACAACTGGGTGAACCAGTTGGAGGCGAGGCTGTAGCCGGCGTCGCCGGCCATGTCGTGCACGGCTCGGTGGTCGGGCTCGTACTCGAAGGTGACGTTCTTGAGCTTGCGACGGTCGCGGGGGTCGGCGCTCGCGTTGGCCTGGCCTAGCTGCTCACCCAGCACCTGCAGGAGGTCGTCGAAGCCGACGTCCTCGGACGTTGCGTCGGGGACAGCTCGGGGGCGCGGGCTTCGGGGTGTTGGCGGATCAGATGTCACAGGACCTCCTTGTTACTCAGGCGCTCCAGAGACTAGCCCAAAAATCAACCAGGGCTTGTCTTTTGGTGCCGAGGCGCGCCGAAGAGTCCACCGAAGCCGCTTCCTGTCGCATGGCTGCCCCAGAAATCAACTCTGCGTTGAGATTCAGTGCCGCCTGGCCCCTCCAATCAAGTGGTGCTTGATTTCCTGTGTCGCGATGGCGGCACATTCGCCGCTCCGTGGACCTCCGCGGTAGCCCCTTCGGCAGTCTCGGTGCACCGCCCTGACCTGCGACGTCCCCTGCCGCAGGTCGGGCTTCCAAGAATCAACTGCCGCTTGATTTTCAAGGTCAAACGTGCGCGCCACGTTGACATTTCGAGGTCGCAAATGTGCCCCGCAGAACACCATGGATCCCATAAAAGTGCAGGTCAGAGACCTGTAGATGCGGCGTCCTCTTACTAAAGAGCAACTAGTCAATGACCCGCTACCTCAGTTGCTGCCCTCGACGGGACAGTCAGCACAAAAAATTTCATACAACCTGAAGAAGTCTTAAAACACCCATCACTGACTGAAACCACCGAAAGTCAGCCACGATGGCGGTGCACATGGGCAATCAGGAACGGAGGCCACCTGCACCACCCCTAACCTCAGCCACGCCATCTGTCTTTCAGACCGTCACCACCGTGTTGCCGAGGACGGACAAGAACTGCACACTGCGTCGGTCGACCGCAGCGCGCCTGGCAACGACGGTGTAGACGTCCCCGGTGTAGGAGTCCATCGCCTCGCATGCATCGCCCGGGCCTTCTCTGATGCGATGAAAGGGGCGAGGCCTCCGGCTCCTGCTGGGTGCGCAGGATGCTCGGCTCACGCAGAAGTCCGAACTCGGGGAGGCCCTCGATGCCTTCACCGTACGACGGTGTGCAGTACGGGGCCGAGGTTCACCTGGCCCACCCCTTGGGGGTGAAGGCATTTGCCTACCGCTGGGACCGCTGACTCACCCTGGGCACCCCAGCTCATCGGGTGACGATCGGCATTACTAGAGCGACCAGCACCGCCACACCCGTCAGCCCCACGAGCAGCGGCTCGCGGCAGGACGGATGGCGGTGCGCCAGGTAGACAAGGCCGCCGAAAATGATGCCGCCGATCAGGGCGAGCAGCAGGACGACGAGTAGGGCGAGCGTCGACATGGAGAGGGTTCCCTTCGGGTTCAGGCATGCGTGTTCCAAGCGCTTCAACACCCGGTGGGTGCAGGAGCGCAGCCTCCGAAGGTGTAGCTGTGCCTCAGCAGCGGGTTGGTGAGGACGCCGTGTTCGGCGACGTACGCGTCCACGTCGTCCTGCCTCCAGCGGCCGGTCAAGGAGACCTTGCCCTTCTGCCGCTTCTCTGGCGAAGCGCCCCTTCAAGTCTCTGAGCTGCGCTTTTCTCCCGGTCGGTGCCGGTGGAAGGGCTGCGCCGGAGGCGGGCCGCGCCACCCGCCCATGGGCGACGGCGTCACGCGCGGGCGGGCGCGGGCCACCGAGGCCCGGGGCAGGCGAG
Organism: Streptomyces sp. V4I2; assembly: GCF_030817655.1. Taxonomy (GTDB): domain Bacteria; phylum Actinomycetota; class Actinomycetes; order Streptomycetales; family Streptomycetaceae; genus Streptomyces; species Streptomyces plumbiresistens. Next base: position 269,095 of record NZ_JAUSZM010000004.1, on the reverse strand, counting down.
GCAGGTGGGGCAGGTGGGTCAGAGCGAGGCCGGGCCGCCGTTCCGTTGGGCAGTACGGCGGGCCTGCTCGGCGGCCAGGCGTTTGGCCTTGCGCCGGACCCGCTCGCCGAATGCCTCCGGGTCGGCAGCCTCGGCGTACGCGGCGGCCTCCGTCCAGGAGGTCCCCTCGCCCTCTGCATACGCGAACACGACCTGCCGCTCATCCGGCGACAGTGCCCGCAGGACGCGGTTGAGCCGCTCATCGGCGAACACCCCGCCCAACGTCCGCGCCAGCAGGTCGACATCGGCAGCGACCAGGTCGTACAGCGACAGCCCGTCGCCCAAGCTCGCGTCCAGGGACAACACCCGACCGTGCCGAGTCCCTCGCCGCCAGAGGGGTGTCAGGGCCCTGTGCAGGCCGCGGGCCTCGGCTCGCAGAGCCCCGACCGCCGCGTCAGACAGGTGTCCGGTGAACACCAGCGGATCGGCCCAACTGCCCAGCAGCGCCGTCGACACCGCCTCCGCCCACTGATCACCCCGCGGCACGGCCAGGACCTTCGCGGCGAGCTCGTCCACGAGCGCCCGCTCCGTGCCGCCGGGCTCCGGATCGATCACTCCGCTGATCCGGCCCCGCAGATACAGCGACCGACCCAAATCCGACTCGGGACAGCGCTCGTGGTCGACGCGACGGGCCGGAGGGCGATCGGCCAGGCGCACGCCGTCCTCGACGGAGAGCGCGACGACCACGGCGACCGTGCGCTGCCGTTCGGCACCGTCCGTGACGAGCTCGTAGTGCGGCGCGACAAAGTCCTTCTGGAACGCGGCGGGCCAGCAGGAGAGTGCGGCGTACTCGGCACGATCCGCTGTGAGGGGGTGGTAAAGCTCCGCGACACGGTCTTTCGGGAACGTGGTGGGCCAGCAGCGCAGTTCAGCTGAGTCGTCGTCGTGCTGTTGGTTCACGGGGTGCTCCTTCGTCGAGATGGGCGAACACCTCTCGGTCCCGGGCACCGGGGCTACCGGCAAAGAATCTTGCTCGCCCGCCTGTGGACCCCGTCCGAGCCCGCGTGAGAACCTCCGGAGCCTGGGACAGACGATGCTTATGGCTGGCTATGCCCGATCTCGTCTCTGCTGAACATAGCGCCGGGTTGCGCGACCCAGTGGGGAATCTGCCCAACCACAGCCCCCGTCGCGAAGTATCGAGGTCAGTCCGAGGGGCGCGGGGACGCAGTGAACTTGTACCTGGTCGACCCCTTCGTGCCGTCGTACGTGGCGTTGCCCGTCTGAAGTCCTGGCGGATCTTCCGCAGAGCGCGATGCAGCCCAAATCAAATGACGTCAATCGCCGCAGCCGTCCTCACCCTGGAGCTGCAACGCTGAAAGACCTCCCTGTCAATCGGTCCGTCCCACGTCGGGGTGCACTTTGGCAAGAACCCGGTTGCGAGAGAGCTGGTGGCAGATACTGACGGCCATGGCGATGGGTGTGGGGTTGGAGCCGAAGGAACTGAAGGCAGCCCTGGAGGGTGTGATGCCTTGGCTGACGCCCACAGGTCTTGCGGTGGAGGCGTTGGAGAAACTGGACCGACCGCTGCTGGCCTGGATGCAGGATCCCAAGCTCCACATGTTCGACTCGGCCGCGCACTACGCCGAGTACGCAGACGAGCCAGGCGGCCTGTCCCGGCTGGAGCGGAAGATTGCGAAGCTGCCACCGCGCCCGGAATGGGAGATGGAACGGGTGTGGTCGCCGGACGAGGAAACCGACGAGGCGTACGACGCGGCCTATGACAAGGCGTGCATAACGATCGGCGGCCGTCGACTGCATCCACGCGATCTTGATGCTTACACCGTCATCGCCTACGAACTCGCCGACCTCGCTGACCAGGACGAGGAGTTCGACCCCAACGACGTGGAAAGCGAAGACGATCTAGTCCGCGGTGACCTGGAGGCCGCGCTGGCCTGGGCCGCCGCCGGCGTCTGCGTCCTGCAGCAGTCGCTCCCCTACCCCTTCCGCGACGTCCTGCCGTACGGCCCCATCGACAACCGTCCCGCTCACCGCCTCGTGTACGCCTACGCGAACCTCCTGCAGTTGAAGCACCCTCGCAAGGCCGCCGCCTGGTTCACAGCGATGGTCTACTTCAGCCCGCTGGACAACATGGGCGCCCGCTTCCTCGCCCCGGGAGGGCCGTCAAGCTTCTTGCCGTTCGGAATCTGACTCCCACATGGAACCGGTGGTCCCGGCGCGGGCGGACCCCCAACGCTCTCCGGGCCGAGGTGGACGGCGTGCTCCGCATTCGGGTGCACGGGGTGCCGGGCTAGGCGGCGGGGCATGAACGGGATCGCAGCGAGCGCACGCCTGCTACCGGGCACTGTCCGGACGGCGTGGTTTGGCCGGGCTGCCTTGCGGGTGGAGTTTGCAGATCGTGATGTTCCGTTCCCTTTCTGCCCCTAAAGTGCTGACCACGGCAGGCCGGGGGCGAGCACGGGGGCATGGGGCATGGCGCGCGTTGTTGGGGTGCATGGCATCGGCAAGCAGCTGCTGGGTGAGGAGACGCTGCGGCAGCAGTGGTTACCGGCGTTGAACGACGGGCTGAAGCGTGCCGGCGCGACGGAGCGGCTGGCGGACGCCGATGTGGCGATGGCGTTCTACGGGGATGTGTTCCGCCCGGAGGGCGAGTATCTGGCGGTGGGCGACCCGCCGTACACGTCGCAGGACGTGGAGGCCGGCTTCGAGTCGGAGCTGCTGCTGTCCTGGTGGCAGGCCGCGGCCGCCAGTGACCCGGGGGTCGTTCCGCCCGGTGCTGAGGACACGCTGGCGGGAACTCCGCGGTCGGTGCAGGCCGGGTTGCGGGCGTTGTCGGGGTCGCGGTTTTTTGCCGGGGTCGCGTTGCGGGCGATGGTCTCTGATCTGAAGCAGGTCCACCGCTACCTCCTTGATCCGCAGCTACGGGTGCGGGCCCGCGGCCGGGTGGCCGATCAGATCAGCGATGACACGCGGGTTGTTGTCGCTCACTCCCTTGGTTCGGTCGTGGCGTATGAGGCGTTGTGTGCGCGGCCCGGGCACGGGGTGCGGGCACTGGTCACGATCGGCTCGCCACTGGGGATTCCGCATCTGATCCTGCACCGTCTGCAGCCGGCACCGATCCAGCTGGGCGGGCAGCCGCGTGGGGTGTGGCCGGGCAGGGAGCGGCTGGTGTGGACGAACCTTGCCGAGGACGGTGACGTGGTGGCGTTGGTGAAGGACCTTCGGCCGGCGTTCGGGCCGCACGTGCGCTGCGCGCGGGTGCACAATGGCTCGCACGCCCATGATGCGGCCGCGTATCTGACGGACCGATTGTGCGGGCAGACGGTCAAGGACGGCCTGGCATGACCACCACCGAGACTCCCGGGCAGCTGGAGAGTGAGGGTCCGCGCCGCTTCCTGATCGCCACCGCCATCTCCCGCTACCCGAAGTGTCCTGCCTGGGACCGGCCCGGCCTGGTGCAGGCCCGCGAGGCTGTCATCGAGCTGTTCACCGGCCAGCTGGGATACCGCCACCAGACGGCGCTCGGCCTGGACCCCACCCGCGGGCAGCTCACCGACCAGCTGCGGGCGTTTTGCAAGTCTGCTGACCGGCGTGAGGACGACTTGGTCGCGGTGTATGTGTCCGGGCACGGGGAGGTCCTCGAGGACGGGGGCGACCATGTGTTGTACACCTCCGACACCGATCCCGCCGACACCGCCTACACCAGCCTGCCGACCGTGGAGCTGGCGCGGGCGATGCTGCGCGACACACCGGTGCGACGGCTGCTGCTGATGCTGGATACCTGCTACTCCGGGCAGGGCGGCAACGAGATGACCGGGGCCGCCCTGAACCGCATCAACCAGCAGTGGCGCAACGCGACCGGCTCAGGCTTGGTGATCATCTCCTCGGCGCAGTCCCACGAGCAGGCCAAAGCCGGGACGTTTCCCCAGCTGTTCACCGATGCGGTGAGCAGCTGGGCCACGGCCGGACACGGGCCGCGGACGCTGTCGGTGTCCACGCTGGTCGAGCACATGAACAACAGCCCCGAGCGGCCTGGTCACCAGCGCATCAACCTCACGTTGGTCGGCCTGAGCGGTGAACCACCCGCCTTCCTTACCAACCCCCGCCGCGACAGCGGTCTGACCGGTGTGGATCTGGCGATCCAGCACGCGGCGGAGTTCGATGCGCAGGCCAAACGACGCGACACCGAGCTCACCACCCGCCTGCTGATGCGGGCCATGGGCTCCAGCGATCCCCGCCTGCGCAACTGGTGGTTCAGCGGACGCCAACGGGTGCTTGCCGACCTGGCCGCATGGCTGCGCGAGCCACGCCCGAACGGCAGCAGTATCTGCCGGGTGGTCACCGCCGGGCCGGGCTCGGGCAAGACGGCCGTGCTCGGGATGATCGCCGTTCTGTCCCATCCCGAACACCGCCTCACCGTCCCCACCCGCGCCCTGAACCTGTCCGCGAGCCTGATGCCGGACGAGGGCAGCGTGGACGTCGCCATCTACGCACAGAGCCTGACCAACACCGAAGTCCTGGCCGGCCTGGCCGCCGCAGCCGACCTGAGGGTGAACACGGTGGGCGAATTCCTCCAAGCCCTCGCAGCACAAAAGCGCCCGCGGCCCTTCACCGCCCTGATCGACGCACTCGACGAAGCCGCCACCCCCGACAGCCTCTGCTCACAGATCGTGCGACCACTGATCCAGTACGGAAGCGGGCAGGTCCGTCTGCTGCTCGGCACCCGCCCCTATCTCCTGGACTGCCTCGGCCTGACCGCCGCCACGCCTGCCTACCGTGAGCAGGTCATCGACCTCGACGACCCCCGCTACGCCGACCCCAGGGCCCTGCAGATCTACACCATCCGCAACCTCCTGGACGCCCAGCCCAACTCCCCCTACCGACACAGCCCCGCCGCCCTTAGACCAGTGGCCCAGGCGGTAAGTGAAGCAGCCGGCAACTCCTTCCTCGTCGCCCGCATCACCGCCGGCACCCTCGCCGCCGCCGACACCGTCGTCGACGACCCCGACGACCCCCACTGGCGCGCTACTCTGCCCCGCCATGCCGGGGCGGCCATGCGCAACGACCTCACCCGTCGCCTCGGCAACGATGCGCAACGGGTCACAGACCTCCTGCGGCCGCTGGCCTTCGCCCTTGGTCAGGGCCTGCCCTGGGAAGACATCTGGGCCCCGCTGGCCTCCGAAATTTCCGGCCGCCACTACACCAACGCCGATTTGATGTGGTTGCGCCGCAACGCCGGCGCCTACGTCATCGAAGCCACCGAAGCCGACCGCTCCGCCTACCGCCTCTACCACCAGGCCCTCGTCGAGCACCTCCGCGACGGCATTGACGCCGCCCACGTCCACGCCGCCTACATGAGCGTCCTCATCCAGGCCGTTCCCTATCGTGCCGACGGCACCCGCGACTGGTCACGCGCCCACCCCTACACCCTCAACTACCTGGCATTTCATGCCGCCATGGCCGGGCGCCTGGACGAACTCCTCGACCACGACGGCTACCTCGTCCACGCCGTTCCCCGTAGCCTGACCCCCCACCTGCATCGGGCGCGCAGCCAAACCGCCCGCCAGATCGCCGCCATCTACCGCTCCAGCCTGCCGCTACTCCTGAAAGCCACCCCGGACTCGCGTCGCCAGATTCTCGCCACAGATGCCGCCGGTTTTGGAGCAACCACCCTGCACCAACGCCTCATCCACAGCATGCCCTCCGGCGTCTGGGCACCACGCTGGGCCATCGGCGGGGTCTCCCACCCAGCCCTCCGCGACACCATCATCGGCCACACCGCTGCAGTGCGCGCGGTGGCCTGCACGGTCCTCAACGGCACACCCGTCACGGTCACCGGCAGCAACGACGGCACGGTGCGGGTGTGGGACCTGGCCGCGGGCCGGCAGATCGGCGGATCCCTCACTGGACACACCGGCACGGTGTGCGTGGTGGCCTGCACCGTTTTCGACGGCACGCCCGTCGCCGTTACCGGCAGTTGGGACGGCACGGTGCGGGTGTGGGACCTGGCCGCGGGCCAGCAGATCGGCGAACCCCTCACCGGCCACACCGCCGAGGTGTACGCGGTGGCCTGCACGGCCCTCAACGGCACGCCCGTCGCCGTCACCGGCAGCCGGGACGGCACAGTGCGGATGTGGGACCTGGCCGCGGGCCGGCAGGTCGGCGTACACGTCACCGGCCATACCGCCCAGGTGTGTGCATTGGCGTGCACGGTCCTCGACGGCACGCCCGTCGCCGTCACCGGCAGCCACGACGGCACGGTGCGGGTGTGGGACCTGGCCGCGGGCCGGCAGATCGGCGAACCCCTCACCGGCCACACCGCCGAGGTGTGTGCGGTGGCCTGCACCGTTCTCGACGGCACACCCGTTGCCGTCACCGGCACCTACGACGGCACGGTGCGGGTGTGGGACCTGGCCGCGGGCCGGCAGATTGGCGAACTCCTCACCGGCCACACCGGCACGGTGAATGCGGTGGCCTGCACCGTTCTCGACGGCACGCCCGTTGCCGTCACCGGCAGCCACGACGGCACGGTGCGGGTGTGGGACCTGGCCGCAGGGCGGCAGATTGGCGAACTCCTCACCGGCCACACCGGCACGGTGAATGCGGTGGCCTGCACCGTTCTCGACGGCACGCCCGTCGCCGTCACCGGCAGCCGGGACAACACCGTAAGACTGTGGGACCTGACCATCGGCAGCTGGGGCACGATCACCGGTGAGCCCCTCCCCGGCCACACCAGCGAGGTGTGTGCGGTGGCCTGCACCGTTCTCGACGGCACACCCGTTGCCGTCACCGGCAGCCACGACGGCACGGCGCGGGTGTGGGACCTGGCCGCAGGGCGGCAGATCGGCGAACCCCTCACCGACCACATCGCCACGGTGTACGCGGTGGCCTGCACGGCCCTCAACGGCACGCCCGTCGCCGTCACCGGCAGCCACGACGGCACGGCGCGGGTGTGGGACCTGGCCGCGGGCCAGCAGATCGGCGAACCCCTCACCGGCCACACCGATACGGTGAATGCGGTGGCCTGCACCGTTCTCGACGGCACGCCCGTCGCCGTCACCGGCAGCCACGACGGCACGGCGCGGGTGTGGGACCTGGCCGCGGGCCAGCAGATCGGCGAACCCCTCACCGGCCACACCGCTGCAGTGCATGCGGTGGCCTGCACGGCCCTCAACGGCACGCCCGTCGCCGTCACCGGCAGCCACGACGGCACGGTGCGGGTGTGGGACCTGGCCGCGGGGCGGCAGATCGGCGGACCCCTCACTGGCCACACCGGCACGGTGTACGCGGTGGCCTGCACCGTTTTCGACGGCACGCCCGTCGCCATCACCGGCAGCCGGGACGGCACGGTGCGGGTGTGGGACCTGGCCGCGGGCCGGCAGATCGGCGAACCCCTCACCGGCCACACCGATACGGTGAATGCGGTGGCCTGCACCGTTCTCGACGGCACGCCCGTCGCCGTCACCGGCAGCCAGGACGGCACAGTGCGGATGTGGGACTTGATAACCGGCCACAGCGACGTCCAGGTTCACCACCTGCCGTCTCACGATCTCGCCGTTGCCTGGGCAACTGACCACTCACTAATCGTCGCTACGGCTTCGCGCCTAGTGCTTTACAAGCGTCGGTAGGGTTCGACCGGGTCAGCCAAGTCTGCCGACCCGACCCCGGAACCCGCCAAGCCCTCGTCGACCAGTCCGGCGTCCCACCGTGGTGGTCCTCCCCATGATGCCGTCCGGGACGTTGAAGACTGTGACAGCTATCGCGCTTTGGTTCAGGAAATTCGGTGAAAGAAATGCTTTCCCTATTTCAGGTCGAAGTCGATGTAGTCGATGTCGTTGAGTGCGACATCTGAGAGTCCCATAGCGCGGCTTCCGCCGTCCTGGAAATAGATGTCTTTAAATCCTTCGGCGATAATCTCACGCATCTGCTGGTCGCTTGCTCCTGCGTCGCGGGCGTCGAAGAGGGCCTGCGCGTACGTCGCCGGGAGATGGACCGTCAGGCGGCGGAAGCGGCCGTCGTCGGTGGTGCCGACCGGCGCGGTGTAGCCGAACCGGGCCCTCGTCTCCACTGTGATCCCGCCCGTGGTCGCGGCATGGATGCGGCGGCGCTTGCGCACCCCGGGCTGCCACCGCTGCCGAGTGGCACTGTCGATCTTCGCGGCGATGTCCTTCGGCGGGTGCTTCCGCGCCCCGCGTCGGTAGCGGTTCACGGAGTCGGCGGTGACGCCGATCTCCGCAGCGACGGCCTTCGCGCTGCCCAACTGCCGCATCAGGAAGCCGATCTGGCCCTTGAGGGTCTTGGGCGGCTCCTGGGTGAAGGTTTCCTGCTCGGCACGCCTGATGGCGTCGTCGATCTCTCCTGCCACGGGTTCAGCTCCCTTCCGGGGTCGGGTCCTGGCCATCGGGGTCAACGAGCCGGAACCAGATCTCGCGTGTCTCACGCAGGTCGTGCCGCCACAGTTCGGCGCGTGAGGAGTCGCGGCGCGTTCGGATGGCGAGCTGCAGGGCCTCCATGCGGTCCAGTGCCCGTTCGCGTTCGGCCTCGGCTTCGAGCCTTGATGCGCCGGTGTCGAGATCGGTCACGGTCTTACTCGCCCTCGTCCATGACGGCGTCGTGACCGCCGCCCTTGATGTGGCGGGCGGGGTTGTAGCCCTGCTCGATCAGGTCGACCGCCCAGGCCATCTCCTGGACGCCCTCCAGCTTGCAGAAGCCGGGGTTCGCGCCGATCCGGAACGAGCCGTACACCGGGGTGCCGTCGCCGTTGCGTGGCAGGAAGTCCAGCGGGGACGGGCCGCTGCTGGCGTAGACGACGCAGTCCGAAAGCACCGCCAGGGGGTACAGGCCGGTCATGGCGGCGAGCCTGGCCATCTTGCGGTGCATGTTGACCCGCGCCTTGGCGATGACCAGGGCCCGGATGAGCGCGTTCCAGGTGGGGCGTTCGAGTGCGGGCCAGCGCTCCCCGTCCTTGTAGTGCCGGCCCTGGGGGCGCTCGCGGAGCTTGCCGATGCCCCCCTTGACCGTCGCCTTGACGGCCGACAGGACCATGGCGCCCTGCCGGTGCCGGCTCGTCAGAGCGGCCAGCTCCGCGTCGTCGGCGGCCGCCAGGCGGGCCGCGTCCCCGCGGGGGCCGGCCAGCTCACGCAGTGCCGCACGCAGGCCTTCGATGTTGTCCTCGTCGGCTGCCGCGCACGTCTTGTGCAGGGCCATCGCCTCCAGGAACACCGCCGGGTCGGCGTCCTTGTCGACGGGAATGCCCATCTCGGCCGTGGTGGTGAGGTAGGCGTCCTTGAGCCGGTCGTGCCACGGATCGAGGTACGCACCCGTCTCCTCGCGCACGTACGCCTCGATCGGGCGGATCTCGTGGCCGAGCTCTTCTGCGTACGCCAGGGTCGGCGTCGCGTACCAGGCCGGGCCCTGCGGTCGTTGCCCGTTGGAGGTGAACGGGCTCGGCAGGCGCGGGTCCAGCTCGATGTGGGAGAGGTCCACCAGCCACACGCCGGGGATCTTCTTGTCGAAGGCCGGCGCGGTGACGTGCACGGGCTCGGACAGGCCGACCGTCAGGCGGGCGGCGGCCGCGAGGAAGGCGGTGTTGATGTCGATGCCGACCGCCCACGGCAGCAGGCATTCCTCGTCCGACAGCAGGTTCGGGTCGCGCACCCACTGGTAGGCCTCCTCGTCGAGGAAGCCGCCCTCCCAGCCCTGGGCCACCGGGTGCTCGGGCGGGGCCTCCGGCGGGGCCGGGTCCATCGGCCGGGTGAGCGCGCCCGGGTTCGGGCCGGAGACCCACTCACCGCTCGCGTCGTCCTTGACCGGGCGGGTCGGTGGCCGCAGTGCGGTCATCAGCTCAAGTCCCGTCACCGCGGTGGAGCCGCGCGGGGTGAGCACGCGTGTGGCGAACACCCCGAGGACGCGGGCGAGGTCAGCGGGGTGCAGGGCGGCAGCGTCGCCCCACGCGCGGGTGTCCAGCGCGTCCCACGGCAGGATCGCCAGCTGCACGCACTGCCGCTGGCCCTTCTGCGCCGGACGGTAGATCCGCGGCCACGGGCCGAAGCCGCGCTGCGTCAACTTCCATTTCGCCTTGGCGACTTGCTTGACGACCGGGTGGTCCTCCGCCAGGCGCAGGCCCCGGCGGTCCTCCAGGTGCGCGGGCAGTCCGAACCGGGCCGCGGCCGACTCGGTGAGCACGATCAGCGGGTCGGAGTCCTTGCCGTGCCGGTGCAGGCGTGCGGCGCCGATCCCGGACTCCTTCAATACCCAGTCCACCAGCTGCGGGATGGTCGATGCCGGGCATTCCAGCAGGACGCCGCCCAGGCAGTACGCGGTGCCGTCGCCTTCCAGGACCGCCAGTGGCCCGTTCGGAAAGCGCGGATCGACCGCAGGGGCGGCCGCCTTGGGCTTGGCCGCAGGACGCGACGTCGACGCCGGGCGGGTGGGGCCGGCCGGGCGGGAAGGGGTGGAAGTGGAGCGCACCGGGGGCGAGTTGGTCTCAGGGCGCGTCACAGGTGCAGGGATGCCGGCCTGGCCTGAAGCCGCAGAAGGCGTGTCCGCAGCGGCTGCCGGTCCGGTGAAGGTCTGCGGCACCGGTGCGGACTGGTCCGGATACTGAACCGCCCATCCCTCCAGCAGCCGCAGATACGCCTGGCGGCGCGGGGCGCGCGGGTCGGACCGCCCGCCTTCCCAGTTCTTCACCGACTGCTTCGTGGTCCTCAGTACCTGCGCGAGCCGGGCCTGACTGACACCGGCCGCCTCACGGAGCCGGACCCGCTCTGCTGGTGGTGGCAACTCCGGTTCACCCACGAGCAGTTCGTCCACCCGTGCGAACAGCTCTTCCTCCGTCGGCTTCTCCATAAAGCCAACGTATCAGATTTAACCCTGGATGTTCTCAGTTCTTTAACCATGGATTTGCGATTGATGCTAGGCTGTCCCGGTCGGCCGCGTGAGCGGCCGCACCCGGAGAGTCAGGAGGGTCCGGTGGCGGGAGGGGTCGTCGCGTTGGCCGTGCTGCGTGCGCGTCCAGATGGAAGAGTCCGAGTGCCTCGTACTGCTGCACGAGGCGGGAGTCGGGGCGGCCACGAGAAGACTGCAGCGGAGTGGGCCCGGCTGGACGAGACGCGGGGAAGGGACGACTGGTGACCGGGATCAAGCTGCGCGACCACCAGATCGAGGCGGTGGCCGCGATCGTGCGAGGACTGGACGTCCCTCCTGGCGGGATCCCCGCGCATGGTCTGCGGGGGCAGGTCCACGCCGCGTGCGGCACGGGCAAGACGATCATCGCCGCTGCGGCCGCGAAGCGGATCGCCCCCAGGGGGCGGGTCCTCATCCTGGTGCCGACGCTGGACCTGCTGACCCAGACCGTACGGGCCTGGCGCGCGGCCGGCCACAAGGGCCCGGCGGTGGCGGTGTGCTCGCTTCATGACGACCCGGAGTTGTGGACCCTGAAGGTCCGGTGCACCACCAACCCGATCCAGTTGGCGCTGTGGCACGGTGACGGGCCGGTCACCATCTACGCCACGTACGCCTCGCTCGGCGTCCTGGCGGAGGCTTTCGAAGGGGCGTACGGCCAGAAACTCAGCCTCATGGACCTGGTGTGCGTGGATGAGGCGCACCGGACCAGTGGGTCGATGGGAAAGGCGTGGGCCGACGTCCACGACCAGGCCATCATCCCGGCGGCACGGCGGCTGTATCTGACGGCGACGCCGCGGATCTGGCAGGAGCGCCCCCCGCACTGGGAGGTCGCCGAGGGCGTCCGCGACGCCCTGCCGGAGGAGATGGCGGCCTCCATGGACGACGAAAGAGTCTTCGGCCCCGTCCTCTACAAGCTCTCCCTCGCCTCCGCGGTCTCCCGAGGCCTGCTTGCCCGCTACCAGATCATCGTCATGGAACTCCGGGACCCGGTCGTCACCCCGGAGCGGCTGATGGGCGAGGAGCGGCGCGGTGAGGAGGTGCGCGGACAGCGGCTCGGGGCCCTCCACGCGGCCCTGCTGCGGACCATGGCGCACCACAGCCTCAACACCTGCATCACCTTCCACCACCGGACGATAGAGGCACAGGCCTACTCGAAGGGGCTGGAGCGCGTCGCGGCGAAACTGCACGCCAACCAGCCGGAGAAGTACCCGGCCAAGATCTGGGCTGACTGGCTGTGCGGAGAACATGAGCCGGACCATCGGCGCAGGGTCCTGGGCAGCTATGCCGCCACGGTCCGTCGGGCGATCCTGTCGAACTGCCGCGTCCTGGGCGAAGGCGTCGACATCCGGGCCGTGGACTGCGTCGCCCTCCTCGACCCCAAAGGCGCGCCCCACGACATCGTTCAGGCCATCGGCCGCGCTCTGCGGCAGAAGCCGGGGCAGGGGAAGCTGGCCTCGTTGATCGTTCCCGTCTTCCTTCAGGCCGACGAGCAGCAGGAGGACATGTTCACCTCCGCCTCGTACCGGCCATTGGTGCAGGTCCTTCAGGGACTTCGGGCTCACGACGAAGAAGCCGTGGAACTGCTCGCCATCCCCCAGGAACCGCAGAAGGCGGACGTACAGCCGTCTGAGTACATCGGCACGGCCCCGGAGGACGGCGAGGAAGAGTCCCGTCTGCTGCTGCGTTTCGCGGCTCCGCGCGACCCGGAGATGGTCGCGAACTGGGTGTCGTTCAACGTGATCGACACAGAGAAGCAGGACTGGGCTCGGGGCTGGGCGGCGTTGAAGCGGTTCGCCGACCGCGAGGGGCACGCCCGGGTGCTGATCGGGCACAAGGAGGGCGCGTACCCGCTGGGGCGGTGGATCGCCGAGCAGCGGCGGGCCTATGTAGCCGGGCAGATGACCGGCCTGCGCGCCCGGCGGCTGGAGAAACTCGGCATGGTGTGGTCCGTCGCGGACGAACGCTTCCAGGAGAACCTGGAGGCGGCGCGCGCCTACTTCGCCGACAACTGGACCCTGTGCGCGCCCCGGACCGCGTCCGCTCTGGACCTGCGGGTGGGGCAGTGGCTGTCCAACCTCCGCCGGCCCGGCGCGCTGGCCGATCACCCCGAATGGGAGGCCGCGCTCAAGGAGATCGATCCGGACTGGAACCCCAAGTGGCCGGCCGACTGGCAGCGGCACTACGCCGCCGTGCGCGAACTCCTGCGTGAGGAAGCGGAGTTCTCGGAGATCCTGCCGGGGGTCACCTGCCACGGGATGGACGTCGGGAAGTGGCTGCAAAAGCAGCGGCGGCACACCGTCTGGCAGGGGCTGAAGGCCGGGCAGCGCGAGCGTCTGGAACAGCTCGGCGTCGTCCCGCTGCCCCCGACGCAAGAAGCCCCGCCGAAAGCCCGCACGGGCGGCCCCGGCGCCTTCGAGCGGGGCCTTGAGGCGCTGCGGCAGTACAAGCACCGGGAAGGCCATGTGACCGTCCCCAGGGACCACGTCGAGAACGTCGTGTTCGATGGTCAGGAGCACGCCGTGAAGCTGGGCGTGTTTCTGTCGAACACGCGGTCAAGGCGGGCGAAACTCACCAAGGACAAGCTCAAGCACCTCTCGGGCCTCGGGCTGGCGTGGGCAGCAGCGGACGGAGGGCAACCGCAGTGATCTGAGATCCCCAAGACGTCGCCTGGGACACCCTTCGCCGGCAGGCCGCGGGCCTGAGTGCCCTGCAGGTGGCGGCGAAGGTCGCGGGGGCCGCCGCGCGAGAGCGGGAGATCCGCGACCAGTTGGACTGCGTTCCGGCCGATCGCGCCCGTACACGTCAGATCCGCAGGAGCTCGCGCAGCTGTGGGAGGCCAGGCACACCGACGATGTCAGCCGCTGCCTGCGGTCCATCGCCGCCCAGGCGGGACTGCCGGCCGAGCAGGTCCTCCAACTCGACGAGACGTTGCTGGAGGAACCCCACTATGGCCACAACAGCGACGGCGAGCCGATCGCGAAGGTGGGCCTCGCGCGTGCGGTTACTCGTCTTCGTCGTCGGTTGGTTCGGTGATCCACTCCGCCGGTACGAGGGCTTGGTTGTTGCTGTAGCGCCAGCGCTCGATGACATGGTCGCGGAAGAGTGGCTCGGCCAGGTCGGCGTGTTCGACGACGATGACCTGAAGGGCGCCGTCGAGTGACTGGATCGTGTTGACGATGGTCTGGTAGACGTTCAGCAGGTGGCTGAGGTCGGTACCTTGTGGGGTGGGCTCACCGGTGTAGTCGGGCGGGAAGTAGACCTGGGACGGCTGGTCGAGGATCAGCGTTCTGGGCACGGGGCCGTTGTGCTCACTGAGCCACTCGTGCAAGCTCAGCAGTGTGGCGACGTGGTAGCCGAGGTGGTTCTCGGCGCTGCCCATGTCGGCGAGCCGGACTGGTCCGTCCGCGGTGTCGGCGACAATGGTCAGCCGGTTGACGTCGAGCCGGATGGGGGCCTCTGAGTGGTCGAGCCCGAGCTCGGTGGCCTTGGCTCGGATGTTCTGGCTGATTAGGGACAGGTAGCTGGTTAGCCGGTCGCCTTGGGTGTCGTCGCTGAGGAGTTCCTCCAGGTTCGAGATCTGTTGCTGGATCTCGTCGCGTCGGTCTTCGACCTGCGGGGTAGCCGCGTGGTGGGCAGTGGTGTCGAGGTAGAGGCTGATGCGTCCGCGCACATGCGCTGCGCGCTGCGCGTCGTCCGGTTCCCGTTGCAGTGCACGCAGCCCGGCGCTGATCTCGTCGATCTCGTCCTGATTGCGGGCGAGCGCGGAGCGCAGTTGCTGCAGTTGCTCCTGCTCCTGGTCCAGCAGGCGTTGCAGAGCCGGGGTGTCGCTGCCAATGACCTGCAGGTCGCCATCAAGGCGCTGGAGGTCGTCCCTGATGGCCGCTACGGAGGCGTTGGCCGAGGCGATCTGGCTGTCGCACACCGGGCACTGGGCGGTCTGGGAGGTGTCCTGGTTGAGGCGTAGCAGCCCGATGGAGGCGAGGCGCCCACGCTGTTCGTTGGCCTGCCCGGCGAAGTCGTTGTTCTCTTCAAGCGCGCGCCTGAGGTCGGCGATGCGGGCTCGGACCTGCCCGACTCCGCCGCGCAGCTGCGCCCGGCGGGCCGTTGCGGCGGCCAACGGGTCGGTATCACCGGCGTTGTCGGCTTCAGGGCCTGGCTGCGGGTCCTCGTCGAGGGCGGACCGCAGCAGAGATAGTACTTCGTCAGCTGCGAGTTCATCGTTGCGCTGCGGCAGCAACCCTGCTTCGGCCGCCTCGGCGAGCAGGGCCCGGGCCTGGCCCGAGGCTGGGGCGAGATCACGGGCCTGGGCGAGTTTCGCTTCCAGGTCGGATAGATCACGGCGCAGAAGGCGCAGCCGGTTGCGCAGTGCCGCCTGTTCGGGGTCGACGGCGCCGAGGAAGTAGGGGATCACGCCTCGGATAGTGTTCGGCCGCCACTCCTCGCCCTGGGAGTGGAAGAGCAGGGCCGGGTTGGCGACCTCGTTCTGGGCTTGAAAGCAGAAGTACAACGCGTGGCGGACCGACGGAGAGATCGTCTGGGCACGCGCGACGGCCGGCACCTTGACGGTGCGGTCGATCCCGCAGAAATCGCTGAGAATGTCTTTGGCGGCATCCAACGGAGTCGCGAAGGACAGGTCCTCCAGCGGCGGAGGCGGACTGCCCGGTGCCTGGGACAGAACACACAGCACCGTGCTGACGGCGTTGCCTGCTTCGGGTGCACGTCGGGCGATGAACAACTGCTGGCCGGGCTTGGTCAGTGCGACGGCGTAGGCGCCTACATACTTGCGGACCACGCCGGCCTTGACGGGGTAGTCGGAGCTGGCCAGGCAGTAGTCGATGATCGTCAGCAGCGCGCTCTTCCCGCGGCGGGAGTCCCCCGTGACGATGTTGAGGGTGCCGGGGCGGAAGGGGACGGTGCGGACCTGTCCGGGCTGCTTGCCGTAGACGGTGACCGCATGGATCTGAAAAGTCACGCTTGCACTCCCAGGAGCGTCATGACGGTACTAATGCTGCCGGTGCTGGGCAGCCAGCGCCCGAGTTGAACGGCCGCTTTCTGGATGGCGGTGTTCTGCTCAGTGCCGCCTTTGACCGTCTTGCCCAGGGCTCGCGGCGCCACGGTCAGCCCGCTGTCTTGAAGCCTCAGGACATCGCTTTGGAGGGCGAAGAGCAGGCCGGGCCGCACGACGGCAGCGAGAGCGGCAGCGTTGAGTCCCATGGCGACGCGCACGGCCTCGTTCGCGTCCAGCCACCCCATCAGCCCGGTGCGCAGGGTGGCCGGCAGCGCTGCCCGGATGGACGGCTGGAGGGCCATGACCGCGGCGGTCACAGCGACAGGCAGCGGGCACACAGTGGCGTACTGCTGTTCGTAGCCCTGCACCGCGCGGGTACACACGAGCGCGGTGAATGCCGGGTTGAACAAGCCGCGTTCCTCCCTGCTTAGTTCACGCCCGGCCATCAGCGGCTCCCGTCGGCTCCAGCAGGGCCGCCAGCCGCGCGGAGAAGTCCGGGTGCCATCCGACCCGTAGTTCATCCGCGAGCATGTGGTAGGACCCCTTGGCGACGAAGACTTCCTCGCAGCCGGTGCGGATGCGGGTGCGGGCCTCGCGGTCGACCCACCGGTAGATCACCTTGGCCTCGCGCTTCATCTCTTCCTCGGTGGCTTCATCCCCGAGCTCTTCGCGCATCTCCGCGAAGCGCGACTCCCACTCCTCCACAAGCCGACGCTCGTACGCTCCGATCTCACCGGCGCGCAGGAGGTTCTCATTCGCCCAGCGGGAGCGCTGGACGAAGGCCCGGATCCAATCGCGCACCGCGTAGCCGATCCGTTCGGCGCCCACGTCGATCAACCGCAGTTGCTGTACGAAGACCTTGTCGGCAGCGTCGGCGGCGGCGGGAGACTCAGCCGTAAGGGCAACGACGTCACGGTCAATAGGCAGGTTGTGCTCACCGATCTGATTGCGCAGATCCGTGAACAGCTCGTCGAACTCGGCACCCGTCACTGGCTCCCCTCCCGGAGAGCTCATTTGGGCGGTCGCGCGTTCGAAGAACCAGCCTTCCAGTCGCTGCAAGAACGAAGTGGCGAAGCGGCGCTCGACTGCCAGGCTCGCGTAACCGAGCAGATCGTCTCTGATCTCGTCCATGCCTGGTGCATCACCGATGACTTCAATGCGACTGACGAGTTCGGCCCGGCGCCGCTCGCCGAGCGCGTCGAACGCGTCGAATGCCTTGGCCAGGGTATTGCTCTGGGATGACTGCCGAGCTTGGACGAGGAGGGCTTCGGCGGCCTGTTCGTCACGGTGCCCGCTGGCCTTGGACTGCAGGAAGAACCCCACGCTGCCGTCCGGCAGCTCTGCGGTGGTCATCAGATACAGGCTCGTCTCAGCGAGGTCGATGCGCCTGTCAGTGACGGCCTGCGACCAGATCCTGATCGTCTTCCATAGGTCCGACGACAGGTCCGTCAGCCTCACTCTTTCTGCCCGCTTCTTCAGCTGGGTTAGCTCGGTGTGCGACCCGATGAGGGCCTGAACGTCGTCCGTCGCCTCGATCGCCACACTCCACTCGATCCCGCCCCTGGAGAGTTCCACACACCGCTGGAGGGCCCTACGGAGCTGGTAGAGGTAACCGAGCGCTGACGCCGACGCCTCGAAGGGATCCCCCGGGCTGGACATGCATCCACCGCCTCCCCTGGTTGCCGAGTGCCGCGATCATTACACGGCTGCACGGGGGAAAAACGCGAACTACACAACTTACCTAACCGTTATGGGTGCTGGTCAACCGCGCGTAGCATCCGCGCTGGCCGTGACTGACGACCGTCGGAGGCATCAGCGAAACGGTCACAGCCGACTCCGGATGATTGCCGGTTCAACGACGGCGCGAAGACAGCCTCATGCGGCGATCCGCAAGCCGCGAGAGACCCAGGAACTGTGTGCTGCCGCTGCGACGGCGGCGGGGCCCGTGTCGGCGACCACACCGGGCGCTGTCACCGGCTCGAACTAAGCTCCGAGCATGAGTGACACCGCCGAACAGGCCACCGACGAGGAGAAGAAGAAGTTCGATCCGAAGGACTTCCCGAAGGACCTGCGCGAGGCGCAGCGCCTGGCCGCTGAGCTGTACGCGCAGCTCCGCTCCTACCAGGAGACCCTTCCGTGGTCCCGGGTGCCGCACCCCGGTTGGCCGGACGAGACCGAGCGGGGCAGGGAGAGACCCGGGCGCCCTGAAACGGCCGGCTGGACGGACGAGCAGGCCGCCACATACGACAGGCTGTTCGATGATCTTCGGGAGGCCACGGCCGCCGTACAGGGGCACGGGTGGTGGAAGCGATGCGAGCAGGAGGGCGTCACGGGAGCCGACTTGGTCGCCTTGCGCCAGTCACTCAAGCACGCCGAGGGGGCCGTTCCTCTGGCGCAGGAGGACGTCGAGGCTGTGGCCTGAGCCGCGCGGCCGCCGCGCCCGGCGGGGCCGACCATCCGGCCGATTACCCGGGGGGTGCGCAGTCCGTGACGGCCAGCCGAGGACGGGCGCCCCGGCACGGACTAGGGGCCTGTCCGGCGGATCTTGGAACCGCCTTGTGTCCGGGGCCGTTCGCTTGGTCATGGGGCGGGGTGAACCGACCTCACGCGATCCGCCGCCCGCTGGTTCCGTTGCTCTGAGGCACGCTCGGCGGGCGGCGAAGGCCCGCGAAATTCCCGTGGGATGACGTGGCGGGTAACTGGCCGTCCTCCGAGGTGGCCTCGCCTTCAGGTCCTGGCCGGTGTGGGGCCGGGGGTGAAGAGCAGGGCGTGAAGGGATCGGGTGCGGGTGGGCGCCAGGACTTCGAGCCAGCCGTCGCCGTCGTCCAGGCAGTACGGGATGGACCGGTAGTGCTGCCACTTCCAGTTCACCCACCAGCGGGCCTCTTCGAGACGGCCGGCCATGCGGCTGGGGGTGGGCAGACGGTAGCCGGACAACTCCACGTCGCTGAAGTCGACCCCCTGCTCCTGGAGGTGGTGCAGGGCCGCGAGAGCAGCGCGGCGCAGCGGGCTGTGGTCCACCCAGCGGGTGCGCAGGTCGATGGCGACGTCACGGTCAACGGGTTCGGCTGGCTGATCGGGCAGCCTGATGCGGGAGATGGTGATCTGGCCGGTGTTCCGCCAGCTGATCAGGTCGTGGCGGACCGGGCGGGGAATCGCGCGGTCCAGGCCCTCGAACTCTTCGATCATGTCGTCGCGCGGGGCACGCCCGGCTTCGGGATCCGGCTCGATGCCTCGCAGAATCTGGAGGGCGTGCTGAAAGGTGTCGCCGCGGCGCCACAGCCGCAGCATGGGCACGCCCTCGCTCTCGAGCTGCATGCGCTGGGCGGTGTCGAATTGGAGCTGGATGCCGCGGCTGCGTCCTCCGACCAGTTGCCCGCGGAGTTCGCTGTATGGGCTGCGGCCGGAGAAGAGGCAGGCGACGACGTGTTGGGTCATTCGCTCATCGCGGCGGACGTCGACCGCGACGTCCACGTCATGCGGCTGGAGTGCGCCACGGGCGTAGGAGCCGAAGAGGTGGATCTCGTCGACCAGAGTCAGAGGCCAGTCGGTGCCCTTATCCAGTCGCCGCAGCATGTCCTCCACCAGCGCGGTGGCCCGCTCCCGTTTCACCTTCCCCGCCTCCCACTTGCCCCCGACGGCCAGCGTAAAGCCCCGCCGCACACCTCACGGCTGTGCGCGGTCATACGACGGAGGCCGACTTTCGGAGCGTACGTCTGTCGTCCTGACAACGCAGCGAGCGCGCTGCCGGGCACCGCGAGGCAGGCGGGACGTGCGACTCGCTCCCTCATCCCACGCAGCAAAAGAAGTGGCAGAGGGCGAACTCCCCGTGCATTCTGGCGGGTTAACCACATAGGGGGTCGTAGCCGTGACAGAGATCCACTCACTGGAGGAGCTGCAGACGCCGGACAGCACCGCGCTCGTCTTCACCCCGCTCGGGCTGGGCAGCGCGATGCCAGCCGAGCAGTCCGCCGACTTCCTGCAGCGGCTCGTCGCGGACTGCGAGCTTGCTTCGGATGTGGCGGAGGGAACGCGCCGGGAGTTCGATCGGCTTCAGCGCCTCTTCGCCTACGGCCTGCTCGAGTATGACGTCTTCACCGTGGTCGACGACCGTGCCCTGCTGGTGATGGAGCAGGCGCTGCGAGAGCGGTTCGTCCAGTGGTGCGCCGGTGCGGTCACCTTCGAGGACGCCAACGGCTGCGAGTCTGCAGTAACCGAGGAGGTGCGCACCTACGATGACGTGCTCGCCGCGGTAAAGAAGCTGGGCAGGAGGAGACAGCGGGGACCGCAGCGGCAGCCGTCGCCGCGGTGGCAGTTGAAGGCCGGCAGCACGCTGATCGACTTCAACGGGATGCTCGGCGGGCTGCGGGCCTGGGCGCGGGCGGCTGGTCTGCTGCGGGGGCAACGCACGCGCGGCATCGAGCACGCGAAGTCCAAGCTGCGCAATGCTGTCGCGCACCCGACCGGCTACCACCGCACGACGCCCGTGGAGACGGCACGAACCCTGCACGACCTGGCAGAGTTCATCAACCAGCTGTGGGGACACCCGACCCCTGGCGGGCGCCTGTACCCCGCCCCGGTGGAACGCGACATCGTCGTCATGGCCTGGAACGACGAGGGAAGCGTCCACATGGCCCAGGCCGACGTCCTGCGCGACGACACCGGTGCCGACGGATATCGCTACCTCCTGATCCGCAGCGCTTCCCGCCCCGGAAGCCGGTACGAGGACGCGTACTGGTCAGCGTTCGACGCCCGGTTCGAGACCACGCAGTTCCCCTCGGACTACCTCTGGGGGCCCGGAAGCCGCAGCGACGCCCTGGCCTGGCTAGATTCCGAGCAGCCGAAGGGGGACACCGTCGACTACGTCGACCGCGTCTTCATGCTCCGCGAGCACGACGGCCAGGTGTACGCGCCGATGCGCCCGGAAGTCGCCGCGGGCCTCACCGAAGAGGAGCAACGCGGCAGTTGGCACACGGTGCGGGCCGACTTCCCCGAACACGCCTTCGCCCACGTACGGGGCCTCAACGGCACACCCGATGCACACGCCCGGACCGGCGACTGCGGAAGCTGCGCTGCTCATCACCTCGGCAGCGGCAGCCACGACCAGGCCTTGCGGGCCGCCGAAGACGCCATCGGACCCGTCACCCCCCGGAGGCCGCCTGCCGTACGTATCCCAGGCACGTTCTTCTGGCCACATAGATTCTGAGCGCACGGAAAGCCGAGGGGAGGGTTTCAGTCGACGCCTCTCATCCAGCGCACCCCTGCACTACAAGCAGGGGCAGGTGGAGGGGCGGCTCCCGGCCCACGGCGCAAGCTGCCGGGGCCGTGTTATGGACAGGGCTTGAACGTGGCCGTTGTCCTCGTCGGCACCGTAGGCATGGTCTGACCTCGCTTCACGGGCATATTGATCCTGCTCGGCGATCAACTGGAATAGTCTGGCTCGCCACAGGTAGGGCGGGATGTCGGGGGGCACCGTGGGGAGCACTGACTCAGATGGAGCCGTTGAGGCCAGCGGGTCTCCGCTGGGCTCGCTGTTTAGCCAGGTGGGCGGGCTCCGATTCAAACGCGAAAAGGTCCCTGCGGGCACGCCCGGAGCGCTTCGCATCGTGGTGGCCCGCGACATCGGATACGACGGTTCGCTCGCCGCCCCCGATCCGACGAGCAGTTGGGTGGTGCCTCCGGATAGCCTGCCGCGGCTCGAGGTCGGCGACATCGTTGCGACAGAGGTTCTCGCTGCAGACGGCACCATCAGGGCCGCAGTGGTTACGGAAGCAGACCTACCAGCTGTTACGAGTGAATACGTGCTGGTGCTGCGCGCCCATAAGCCACTCGATCCCGGGTACGTGCGGTGGGTTCTTGCTTTCTTGCGCTCCTCGGACCTCCGGGCGATCGCTATCGGAACAGCCGAAATCGTCCGTGTGAAGCGGAGCGAGCTGGTGAACCTCGAAATCCCAGCCCTGGATGACGCTCTAGCTGCGGCCTTGGACGATCTGGCCATCGTTCAAGAGCGGATGAGCGATTGGCGACGTGCCGCTACTCAGCTACTCCACTCGGCTTTCCGTGACCGGAATGTCGTTCAGGCGCGTGAGCGGATCATCGCTTCTGGACAGACACTACGGCTGCGAGTCGAAGCGGCAACACAGTTGGATGAGTTTGGCTACATCATCCGTACACGTTTTCCATTTCCGATCGCCGCGCGCTGGCGAGAAGTGGAAGTGCGGATGAGCGCCGGTGAACCGAAAGAAGCCTATGAGGCGGTGCTCGCCACCGCCGAGATCCTGTGCGGCTACAGTGCCCTGATAGTCGCGGCGCTCGCCCGTGAGGCGGGCATCGAGCTCAGCTCCGTGCGCGCTATCCGGGAGAAACTGGCAGGGGGGCGCACAGGTCCCGGGTTCGGGGAATGGGTTGCGGTTCTTGAGGAGATCGTCAGCGGACGTAAGCGGAGAACGCTACCTGCGGAACACCCCCTACACGAGTTCGGTTCCCTGCTCGCAGGTTCCGAGACCGTAGCGGCGCGCAAGCGGCTCTATGATCAGCGCAATGCCGTGGCACACCACCGTGGCCCCGACCCCGTAGAACTTCCCGCTGCCCTGAGTGGCGCTCATGCTGATCTATCCAAACTGTTGGACCGGGCGCGCTTTCTCGCCGACCTGCGCCTGGCGCACTTCACGGACGTGCGGTGGGATCAGTTGCTAGGGTCCGCGACGGTGGACTTCCGGAGCATGATGGGTGACCACCCGGTAGTCCCGACCAACACCATCTCGAGCGGCCGCAACGACCTTGAGCCTGACAGCCTGTATCTGATTGACCGCGAGCACGGACTCCATCTCCTGCGTCCGTTTCTGATTGGCCGCACGTGTCCAAGGTGCCGGAACTGGTCAACTTTTCATGTTGATCAGGTTCCTCGTAGCGGGGCTGTACTGAAGAGCCTTGACCATAGTCACACTCTGCCGGATGCCGCAGTGGGCGCTTCGTTGTCAGCGGTCGGCTTGATCTAGTCCGCGCTCCGGCAACGACACACGGACGTTCCCCATCGTCGGTCGTCCGGGTCGTTCGAATGGGGTCCTGGTCCTAAGGGTGGACCGGGACCCCACCTGGGGCGCGTTCCCGTCCCCACGGATGGCGCCCTGCACCGGCTCCGGCCGTGCCCCGCAACGCTCCGCCTACGGACTGAGCGAAGCCTTCACCAGCCACGCTCGGTCCCGCATCAAGGTGCTGGACGACGGCTGGAACAGCTACCCCTGGCGCCGCTCGGCAGACGGAAACACAAGGTCGGCTTCTTCGTCGTCTCCCGGCGATCGGTGACGTCGGCGCGGTCACCGGCTCCCTGGCCGCCCCCAGCAGCCTGCTGCTCGGCAGATACGACGAGGACGGCCGCCTGCAGTACACCGGCCGCACCACCACTCTCGCCCGGGCGGCGAGCGGCACGGTCGCCGGCCTGCTCGCTCCGAGCCGGCGCGGCCACCCCTGGACAGGTCGTTCTCCGCCGGGTGGGGCAGCCGGGGGACGCTGAACGTCACGCGGGTGGAACCCGAGCTGGTGGTGGAAGTCGGCGTCGACGTTGCCCGCGACGCTGCCGGCCGGTGGCGCCACCCCGCACGCTGGCACCGCGCACGCCCCGACCTCTCCCCTGCCGACGTCCCCCGCTGGACGTCACCGCCGCACTGACGGGGGCGCAGTCGCGGCCACGCTGTTGCGCGGAGGGCCCGCCCGGCGCGCAACAGCGGTGAGCGCGCCCGCTGTCCGGCCGCGTCCGCGCCGCCCATCCCGCCTGCACTGCTCCCCGGGCGTGGCACCGGCGGGCACCGACGCCAACTGGGTGACCGGGCGGAACGGTTCGGCGGTGAAACCGTTCAGCCGACCGGTCGACAAAGGAGCCTGATCACTGACCGGCCCGGTCGGGTCACCGCTATGCCTGCCGTCGTGATCAAGAACATGCTGTGCGCCCTCGTGCTCTCCCTCTCCCTGACCCCGCTCGCCGCGCCCGCCGCAGCGAACGCCGCCCCGGCCCCCGCAGCGGCGCAGACCTTCCCGCTCTCCTACGCGATCGGCCAGATCCCCCTCGCCGAGGAGTCCCGCGCCGGCTACACCCGCGACAAGTTCAAGCACTGGAACACCGGCCTGGACCCGGCCGACGGCTGCAACACCCGCGCCGAGGTCCTCCTGGCCGAAGCCTCCGAGGCGCCGACCGTGTCGGCCGGCTGCAAGCTGACCGACGGCGAGTGGCTGTCCTACTACGACGAGCAAGAAGTCAGCGACCCCGCCAAGCTCGACATCGACCACATGGTCCCTCTCGCCGAGGCGTGGGACTCCGGCGCCTCCACCTGGAGCGCCGCACGGCGCGAGGCGTACGCCAACGACCAGGACGCCGCCGCCAGTCTGGTCGCGGTCACCGCGCGGACGAACCGCCAGAAGGCCGACCAGGACCCGAGCTCCTGGATGCCGCCGGCCCCGACCGCCACCTGCCGCTACCTCGCCGAATGGACCGCGACCAAGCTCCGCTGGGGCCTGAGCGCCGACCAGAGCGAGATCGACACCATCAACGTCTACGCCGGCGGACCGTGCCAGACGACCGTCGTCCACTACATCCCGGCATCGTAACGCCGACAACGCGGACCCGGGCTGGAGACGCGGCACCGGCCCCGCCCCCTGGCCGGGTCATCTGCGGTGTGTAGCGGCGTATGCGGGCGCGACATGGGGCTCGGTGATGCCTAGGGCCTCGGCACGCATCCCGGGCCCGGGGCAACGGAGGGCGGGTGTACTGGGCTCGCTACGCGCAGCAGATGGCGTGGAGGGCGAGGGACCTGCTGGCGTGAGGCAGGCGGGCTTGGCGTGTGGTGTCGGTCGGATAAGCCGAGTGATCGTGGGTACAACGGCTGCAGGCTCGTGCGGTTGCAGGGCCGGAACATGCCCGGATTGGCGGGCTGTTCCCAGGTATGAACGAAGGATCGACGGTATGGCCAGCGGCACCGTGAAGTGGTTCAACTCCGAGAAGGGCTTCGGTTTCATCGAGCAGGACGGCGGGGGTCCGGACGTCTTCGCGCACTACTCCGAGATCGCGGGCAACGGCTACCGCGAGCTGACCGAGGGTGAGCACGTGACCTTCGACATCGGCCAGGGGCAGAAGGGGCCGCAAGCGCAGAACATCGTCCGGGGCTGAGCGGGCCACGAAGCGCAGGGCAAGGCGGCTGACCACTTCGGCAGCCGCCTTACTCATGAGGCTGCGGCTGGTCTCGCGCCGCGTACCAGGACCCGCGCTTGGGAGTGTACGCGTGTGGCCCTGACCAGAATTCCGGTCAGGGCCACAGTCGTTATTTTGTGGGGTGAAGGGCGGTCGCCTATGCGGCGAAACGCTCTGCGGGGCTTCAGCCGGACGATCGTCCCCGCAGGCTATAGGTGAGGCCCGGGGACACTGTCCCCTTCACTCCCACGCTCTCCACAACAGCCCCAGCCGGGCGGACATTCCCTCCTGCACCGGCATGGCCTCTGCACGGCCGGACACATGCGGTCAGGCGCTGCGTGATCGGCGAGCGGCCGTCTTCTTCGTGGTCTTCTTCGCCGCCGTCTTCTTCGCCGCCGTCTTCTTGGCCGGCTGCTTCTTCGCGGTCTTCTTCTTCGGCAGCTCGTGGACGTCGGCGTCCTCGCCGCGGGAGGCCTTGGCCTGCTGGACGGACTCGGTCAGGGCGGCCATGAGATCGAGGACCTTGCCCGGCTGCTCCGGCTCCGGGGCATCGGGCAGGGGCTTGTCTTCCCGCTTCGCCTCGATAATCTTCGCCAGGGCGTCGGTGTAGGCGTCCTCGAACTCCGGCCCGTCGAGGTCGTCGCGGGACATCGACTCCATCAGAGCGAGCGCCCCCTCGATCTCCTCGTCCGAGACTGTCTCGTGCGGCGGGTCGACGGCCGCCGGATCACGGACCTCGTCCGGCCAGCGCATCGCATGCAGGACGATCGCCTCCTCACGCAACCGCAGCAGACCCAGGCGTTCCCGGCCTGACCAGGCATATTTGGCGATCGCCACTTTCGACGACCGGCCCAGGGCCTGGCGCAGCAGCTTGTACGGCTTCGCCGCCACAGCTCCGTCCGGCACCAGGTAGTAGCCCTCAGCGATGCGCATCGGGTCGATCGACTCGAGCGGCACGAAGGCCTGGATCTCAATCGCCTTCGCCGTGGGCAGTGGCAGCTCCCGCAACTCCGCATCCGAGATGGCCACTATCTGGTCCTTGGCGTACTCGTAGCCCTTGCCGATCTCGGACTGGGGGATCTCGCGGTCCTCCAGGTCGCAGATCTTCCGCACCCGCACCCGGCCCATGTCCTCCAGGTGGTACTGGTGGAACTGGATCGAGTGGTTCTCGGTCGCAGACGCAACGCGGACGGGGATGGTCACTAGACCGAAGCTGATCGCGCCGGACCATATCGTTCGGGGCATGCGAGACCTCCAGTGCGCCCCGAGCCATCCCAGCCTAAAAGCACCGCCGGTATCAGGCACCTGAGCAGAGCGGGCGGCCACTGACGTCAAGGGTGTGCCAGAGCGCTGACCTGCCGTGGTGTGGTGACTCCCGCTGCAGGAGCGGCTCTGGAGAGACTCACCGCGCATTGGTCATGGCCGGCCGGCTCCGGCCGTTTACTTTTCGACGAAGATGATCTCTTCGGGCTGGTGGGTCATCCTCACGGTGTTGCCGTTGGTGATCTCGATGGCGTTTTGCAGGCCGGTGATCTCCTTTGAGGTCGGCGGCATGTGGAACTTGTCGGCGCCTCCGCCCAGGTAGGAGGTGAGGCAGGCCAGGGACGGGCTTGTGGGGTTGAGGTCCAGGTATTCCTTCAGTCGGCGGAACAGCTTCGGGAGGATGACCGCTCCGTCGTCGGCCGTGAGCGAGGCCATTCCGGTGATCTTCACTCCGGACTGCGTCACGTCCTTGGCCCACACGCCCAATGGCGGTGTGGACTGACGGGCCTGCTGGGCGGCGGCGGCGAGGACCGTGCGCAGGGAGACGGGAAAGCCGGTGTAGAAGGTCGGGTAGGCCAGGCCGAGCGAGAGCAGGTGGTGGTTTGCGGTCTTCTTCAGCAGGGCGTCACTGACGTTGATCTCGTAGCCGCTGCACCCGGGCGGGGTGCCGCGGCCGACCAGGGCCACGCAGCGGCCGTAGATGTCGGAGCCTCGGGTGAGGATGAAGCCGGGCACGCTGGTGGGGGTGAGGGTGACGGTCTCGTCCGGATTGCGGACGATGCTGGTGAAGCCGAGGAACGTGAGCAGTTCGTCCGCGGCCTGGTGCGCGAGGTCGATCGGTTGGTGCTGGTCCGGTCCGTAGTTGCCCCCGTAGTGGGTCTCCAGCGCGTCGATGCCTTCGAGCCGGATGTTGGCGTGGCCGTCGGCGGCGGGCAGGATCGGCTTGCTCCCGGGTACGAGCTTCCAGTCGGCCACGTTGTCCGGGATGAACGAGACGGTGTCGCCGTCCGGTTTGGCCTTCTCCGACACCTTGAACGAGCCCTTGATGAGCAGCATAGGCATGGCGACTCCCTTAACGGACGTTACTCTGTGTGTCCGATAATGACACAGAGTGTCTGCCTGCTCTGGTGTCGCGCGCAGATCATCCCCGCTGGACCCCGTCCCCCACGCTCACCGGAGCCCCGTAGGCAGGGGAAGGCCTAGGAGGCGAGCACGGATCTCGCACCGCTCGGGCGACACGTAGAGAACGCCGCGCCGCATCTTCGAACAAATTTTCGGTTTTCGGTTATGGTGGAGACCTGGAGGGACACCGGTCAGGGGGAGGGGCGAACGAGAGGCAGGAGGTGCGCAGCGGTGGATTTACTCATCTGCACGTCGCCTCCGGCTATTCGGCCCGCTACGGCGCATCGCTCCCCGGCGCTCTCGTGCAACGTGCTGCCGAACGCGGGATGACGACGCTCGCACTGACCGACCGGGACACCGTCGCGGGCACGGTCCGCTTCGCCACCGCCGCTGCGGCCGCCGGTATCCGCCCCGTCTTCGGCGTCGACGTCGCTGTCGCCCCGCTCACGTCGCCCGACCCGGCCACCGGACGGTCGCGTACGCCGGCGCGCGGAGGCGCGCACGTGATCGAGCCGCCGCTGCGGATCACCCTGCTCGCACAGAACGCGGCCGGGTGGGCGCGGCTGTGCCATCTCGTGTCCGCCGCGCACGCCGCAGCGGACGGAGGCCTGCCGGTCGTGTCCTGGCCGGTACTGCGCGAGCACGCCGACGCCGACCTGGTGATCCTGCTCGGCCCGGCCTCCGAACCGGTGCGGGCCCTGTCCGCCGGCCGTCCCGACGTCGCCGAGCAGCTGCTCGCACCGTGGCGAGACCTCGCAGGAGAACGGCTGCGGCTGGAGACGGTGTACCTGGGACGCCAGGGCACCGGCGCGGGATCACTGCGGCTGGCCGCGCGCACCGTGGGCCTGGCCGACCAGCTCCGCGTCCGCACTGTCCTGTCGAACGCGGTCCGCTACGCCGACCCCGATCAGCACCGTCTGGCCGACGTGCTCGACGCGGCCCGGCTGCTGCGGCCCGTCGACCGTCGGCACCTGGACGGCGGGGAGCGGTGGCTGAAGGGCCCGGCCGCAATGTCCGCGGTCGCTGAGCGGATCGCCCAGGCCGTCGGCGACGACCCCGCCCGCGCCGCACGCCTGCTCGCCGAGACCGAGTCCACCGGCCAGTCGTGCACTCTCACCCCGGCCGACCTTGGCCTGGGCACCCCCCACTTCCCCGAGCCGTCCGTCGTGGGCGCCACCGGCGAGCGGGGGTCGGCGATGCGGCTGCTGCGGCAGCGGTGCGAGGCCGGGATGGTCGCCCGCGGCCTGGAGCGGGACGTGCGCGCGGTGCGGCAGATGGACTACGAGCTGGAGGTCATCGGCCGGCTGGGCTTCGAGGGGTACTTCCTGGCCGTGGCGCAGGTGGTCGCGGATACTCGGGCGCTGGGGATCCGGGTCGCCGCGCGGGGGTCCGGTGCCGGTTCCATGGTCAACCACAGCTTGTTCGTGGCCACGGCCAATCCTCTTGAGCACCGGCTGTTGTTCGAAAGGTTCCTGAGCGAGCGCCGCACGTCGCTGCCGGACATCGACCTCGATGTGGAGTCCGAGCGGCGCCTTGAGGTGTACGACGCGATCATCAAGCGGTTCGGGCGGGAGCGGACCGCGGTCACCGGCATGCCCGAGACGTACCGGGCCCGGCACGCACTGCGGGACACCGGGCTCGCCCTGGGGATCCCGCCCCAGGTCGTGGGTGAGATCGCCAAGAGCTTCCCGCACATCCGGGCCCGGGACATCCGCGCCGCTCTGGCCGAGCTGCCCGAGCTGCGGCAACTGGCCTCTCAAGCAGGGAAGTTCGGGCCGCTGTGGGAGCTCGCCGAAGGCCTGGACGCGCTGCCCCGCGGCTACGCCATGCACCCGTGCGGGGTCATCCTGTCGAACGCGGCGCTGCTGGACCGGCTTCCGGTGCAGCCGACCCCGGCGGGCTACGCGATGGTGCAGGCCGACAAGGAGGACGTCGAAGATCTCGGTCTCCTGAAACTGGACGTCCTCGGGGTCCGCATGCAGAGTGCGATGGCGCACGCGGTCGCCGAGATCCGCCGCACCACCGGCCGCCAGCTCGATCTCGACAACGCCGACCACGTCGACCTCAACGACCGCCTCGCCTTCGAACTCATCCAGGCCTCCGACACCGTGGGCCTGTTCCAGCTTGAGTCGCCCGGCCAGCAAGATCTGGTGGGACGTCTCCAGCCCCGCCACATGCAGGACGTCGTGGCCGACATCTCCCTGTTCCGGCCCGGACCCGTGTCCGGGGGCATGCCCGCGTTGTACATCGCCGCCCGGCACGGCGCAGCTCCCCGTTACCCGCATCCGGACCTGGAGCCGGTCCTCAACGACACCTACGGGGTGGTGATCTGGCACGAGCAGATCATCGCGATCCTCACGACGATGACCGGCTGCGACCGGGCCGCCGGCGACGTCGCCCGCCGCGCCCTCGCCGACCCCGACCGGCTGGCGAAGGTAGAAGAGTGGTTCCGCCATACCGCCGGCGAACGCGGATACAGCACGGCTGTGCTGGACGAGGTGTGGGAGATCGTCTCGTCCTTCGGGGCCTACGGCTTTTGCAGGGCTCACGCCGTGGCGTTCGCTGTCCCGGCCCTGCAGTCCGCGTACTTGAAGGCGCACTTCCCGGCGTATCTGTATGCGGGGCTGCTGGAACACGACCCGGGCATGTGGCCGCGCCGGGTCCTGGTCGCTGACGCCCGCCGCCACGGTGTGCCGGTGTTGAACGTCGACGTCAACCACTCCCGGGCGGTGCACAGTGTCGAGCAGACCGAGCAGGGCCTGGGCGTGCGGCTGGCCTTCTCCACGGTGAAGGGCATCAGTGAAGCTGAGGTTGCCCGTCTGGTCGCCGGGCAGCCCTACACCGGCCTGCAGGACCTGTGGCAGCGCGCCCGCCCCTCCCTGCCCCTTGCTCAACGCCTGATCCGCATCGGGGCACTCGGCCCGAACTCCGGGGATCTCACACGGCGGGACCTGCTGCTGCAGGCCACCGAACTGCACCGGCAGTCCCGGGCCCGCGCCGCCAGCGACGGGCAACTGCCGCTGGGCGGCGAGCTGGTGACCGCGGAGCCGAGCGGCCTGCCGGAGATGACCAGCCGGGACAAGCTGACCGCTGAGCTCGAGACGCTGTCGATTGATGTCACCCACCACCTGATGGAGCACCACCACCGGCTGCTGAACGAGCTCGGCGCCACCGACGCCGCGCACCTGCGCGGCATGGTCCCCGGCCAGAAAGTCCTCGTCGCCGGGGTACGCGCCTCCACCCAGACTCCGCCCATCCCGTCCGGGAAACGGGTCATCTTCGTGACCTTGGAAGACGGCTCCGGTCTGGTCGACATCGCGTTCTTCGAGGACTCCCACGAGCAGGTCGCACACACCGTGTTCCACTGCGGCCTGCTCCTGGTACGCGGCACCGTCACCGCGCGCGGCCCGCGCCGCACGGTGGTCGGCGAAATGGTCTGGGACCTGGACGCCGTAGCCCAGGCACGCCGCGACCACGGCCCCCAGGCCGCCCTCGACCTGCTCGGCCGTACGGCTCCCTCCCCCACCCCGGCCCAGCCGGCCGCACCGCAGCGCACCCTCGCCGACGGCACCGCCGGCGCCCGGCTGCACCCGTACGCCGACCTCCAGCCCGCCGGCACCCGCTCGGCAGACCTGAAACGGCTCGGTCACCGAAGCCAGGGAAGCGCAGGGTGATCACCATGCCGGGCTATTCGAATTGTCCCTGCGGCCGGCGCCGCCCGGGTTGCTCCAGACGCACCCGTCTACCGCGCAGGTACGGGCGTAGCAAACCAGCATGTAAACGGGTCCCCAAGCGTCGTGGCAAAGGACATTCGTATGAGTTCTCGTGAACGATCCTTGCTGGCCGTCGGTGTGGCCATGGCGCTCGGGGCGATGACGGCCTGCTCCGACAACGACACGAACACCGCACCGGACAGCCCAAGCAGCGCGCCGTCCAAGGTCGCAAGCAGCAGTGCCCCCGTCGGCGCCCCACCCGGCGCGCAGGTGCTCGGCACGCCTCGGAAGGGGGAGCCGTTCAAGATCACGATTTCCTTCAAGGACACCAGCCAGCAGGACGAATTCCAGATCACCGTCCGTAGCGTGACGTGCGGGAAGCCTTTGGATCCTGCGGTCATCGCGTATGCCGCCGACTCCGTTGGTGCACCCACATCGAGCCCGACGCCGGAAGGCGGGAAGCAGTACTGCGTCGTCGCCATGGAAGCGGTGAACGTCGGGAAGCGAGAGTTGGTCTGGAACGCCGACAACCCGGTCAGCCTCAACGTCGGGGACGTCGCCTACAGCCAGACCCAGAAGGACACCGACATCGCCTCGGACTACGCACAGTATTGGAACAGCAAGGGGCAGACCGGGCCCACGTTCGGCATCAACCCCGGAAGCAAAGGCCCGGTACACGGGATCTTCCAGATCCCGGTTGGCGACCGGCCCACGTCTGTGTGGGTCACGTCCGGCACCGCAATCCAAACCGTTGACGGGGTCGAGCCCGGCTATCTGGTTGAACTGTGACTCGCGGACTGAGGGCAGGCAGGCACCAGCACGGAGATCTACGATGACGCAGGCCGACAGCTCACGAGCAACTGCATCGCGCATCGGATGCAGTTGCCCGGGGTCCCGACACGTCCTCCACCTCCGCTTCGAGATCCCGGCCGTTCACGACGCGGAACTCCCCGAGCGGCTGCGTCGGCTGATGGAGAACATCACGCCGCGGGTGCAGATGATCGAGCCGGACATGGCTGTGCTCGATCTCGTCGGCGCGATTCCGTACTTCAAGCGCGACGCCCGAGGGCTGACCGAACTCGTTCAGTTGCGTGTGCTCGCCTACTTCGGCCTGCGCAGTTCGGCAGGTACGGCGCCGAACCGGCTGCTCGCGGCGATGGCCTGCGCGCTCACCCCGCCCGGGCGGCGCACTGTTATCGACGACTCCCCCGAGGCGATCACAGCGTTCCTGCGGCCCCGTCCGGTCCGGGAGGTGCCAGGCGTGGGCGCAAAGGCGGCCGCGACACTCGCCGAGTACGGCTTGCGCACCGTCGGCGACGTCGCCGACGTCCCTCAGCTCACCCTGCAGCGCCTCCTCGGCGCCCGAGCCGGCCGCGCCCTCCACGAGCGCGCCCTCGGGCGCGACACCACCATCGTGGACCCCACCCCGACGCCGGCGAGCATCCACGCCGAGCACCGCTTCGACCGCGCCGAACTCGACCCCGCCCAGCACCGGCGCGCCCTGCTCGCCCTCGCCGACGACCTCGGCGCCCGCCTCCGCGCCTCCGGCCAGATCGCGACGGGTCTGACCTGCACCGTCCGCTACGCCGACCTGAGCGACACCCGCCGCAGCCGCACCCTGCCCGAAGCCACCCAGCACACCGTCCTCCTGGCCCGCGCCGCGTACACGGTCTACGAATCCCTCGGTCTCCAGCGCGCCCGGGTCCGCAGCATCGCACTGCGCGCCGATGCCCTTCGCCCCGCCGACCGGGCCACTCGGCAACTCACCCTCGACCAGCGCGACGACAAGCCGCTGGCGATCGAGGCCGTCGCCGACCGTGCCCGGGCCCGGTACGGGCACAACGTGCTCTACCCCGCCGCCCTCGCGATCAACGCGTCGCCTTCCGCCCGCCGATCGATGGAGCGCTTCAGCAGGAGACTGCCCCCATGACGGTCTCCCGGCCGGTCCGCCCGACGGTGCCGTGAGACGAACTCGGTCGGGTGAATCCGGCACTTGCGGAGAACCCTGCCGTGCACGAACACGTACTGACAGACGTGGACCCGATTCAAGAAACGCATCTGTCCGAACCCGGC
This sequence comes from Streptomyces sp. V4I2, assembly GCF_030817655.1. Taxonomy (GTDB): domain Bacteria; phylum Actinomycetota; class Actinomycetes; order Streptomycetales; family Streptomycetaceae; genus Streptomyces; species Streptomyces plumbiresistens. Next base: position 235,833 of record NZ_JAUSZM010000004.1, on the reverse strand, counting down.
CTGCTCGTCATCGATGTGGCGGGCCGGGACGACGACACCGTGAACACCTTCCAGAGCGCGCTCGCCCGGACATGGGCCACGGCCATCGACCGCACCACCCGCGATCCCGGCCAGCCCGGCGTGCGGGTGCGCATGTACGTCGATCTGCGGCAGGGCCTCGCAGAGACTCTCCGCCGGAGCGGGCTCTGGTCGGCGGCGCGCAAGAGGCCGGGTCCGTCACCACGGGGGGAGTGAGGGACCCGGCCTGAGGTCCACGGTGCCACACCCGTTGCCGACGTGCGCGGTCTGCGGATGAAGTCGTCGCGGGAAAGCGCGACTTCGTTCGAGCAGGCGCGTTACACGCGGGCTCGCAGCCGTGCGAGGACGGCGGCCGTGCGAGACGCCGAACGGGCCGGAGGTCTCACGTCACGCCGTGCCACGAACGGTTCTTCGGCCCACGCTCATGTAGGTGAAGCCGAGCGAGCCCATCCGCTGTGGTTCGAGCAGATTGCGTCCGTCGAACATCAACGGGCGGGTCATCGCGGCCGCAGCCCGGTCCCAGGCGACGTCCCGCAGCTCCGGCCAGTCCGTCACGATGATCACCGCGTCCGCGCCGGTCATTGCTTCCAGAGGCGTGGCGTAACGAGTGGTCGACGACCACGGAGCGGTATCGAGCGAGCGGGCGAGCGGGTCCCAGCAGCGGACCGCAGCACCCTCGGCCAGGAGCCGGGAGGCGAGGATCGTGCTCGGGGCCTCGCGTACGTCATCCGTTCCCGGCTTGAAAGCGATGCCCAAGAGAGCGACGGTCCGGTCAGCGAGAAAGCCGTCCAGCTCGTCCTTCAACCGTTGGATAGCCCGTCGCGGCTGGAGGTCGTTCACCTCGATCACGGAGCTGAGCATCTGGAACGAGTACCCGGAATTGCTGGCCATGGCGCGCAGTGCCCGGGAGTCCTTGGGAAAGCAGCTGCCGCCCCACCCCACACCGGGCTTCATGTAGTGAGGTCCGAGCCGGTGGTCGAGGCCCACCGCCTGAACAACGTGCTCAACGTCGGCTCCTGTCGCCTCGCAGATCGTGGCGATCTCATTGGCAAAACTGATCTTCGTGGCCAGGAGTGCGTTGGCGGCCAGCTTCACCATTTCCGCTGACGGAATGTCCATCTCGACGACCGGTCCGTCCACACCCTCGTGGAGTTGCGCGACCAGCTTCGCGATCTCGGGGTCATCGGCACCGATCACCACGCGGTCGGGGTGCATGAAGTCGCGCACCGCCTGTCCCTCTGCGGTGAACTCGGGGTTCGAGGCGTACCCGACGTGCTGGAGTCCCGCGCGGTCCATCGCGGCCCTGACCCGCGCACCGGTACCCACGGGAACCGTGCTCTTGACCACCACCGCGGCCAGATGACGGGCCTCGCGCAATGTGCTGATGACCTGCCAAATCCTGGACAGGTCGGCGTCTCCGGACGGTGTTGGAGGGGTGTCCACGCACACGTACACGACGTCCGAATCCCGGACGGCTTCCTCAGCGTCGAGGGTGAACGTCAGACGGTCGGCGTTCTCCGCGATCAACTCGCCCAACCCGTCCTCATGGATCGGGAGGCCGCCGTTCTGGAGAATGTCGATGCGCTCCTTTTGAATGTCACGGACGACGACGTCATGCCCCAGCTGCGCGAAGCAGGCGCCGGTCACCAGGCCGATGTAGCCCGCACCGAAAACAGCGACTCGGCGTTTCTCCAGCATTGGTCCGTTCACCCTTCTGGCGTCGAGACCCCCTGCCCCTCCAGCCGCGTTCGACCATAGAGCATGCTGCGAGCTTGTGTGTCGGGCCTGCGTGCAGGCGGCGATCAAGTCTCGGGCACCTGTTCTTTGCTATACCTGTGGGACGTTCGCTGGCGCGGTGCACTTCTGTACATGGAACGTGTGAGCCGGCGGGGGTGAACGCCATTCTGGTAAGCGCAGCCGCGATGTGAGAGTCGGTCGTTTCGGAAGATCAGCATGTCGCCCGGCGCGAGACGGACCTGCACACGATGTGTTTCCAGAGCTGGCCCGCGCAGGTAGTCGAGTGCCCTTTGCAGGTCGGGGTTCTCCGAGGTGTTCCAGAGTTCGGTCGGCCCGTCCGAGAAGCGGGTGGCCAGTGCTCCGTCTACCCGGCCGAAGGCTGGCCCTGTGGCGCGTAGGCGGGTGGGGGCTGACTCCGAGATGGTCGCGAAGCGTGTCAAGGCCGCAGGGTGGAGAAGGCTCTGCGCGGCCTCCTCATGGGTCGCCGACAGGTCCATGAAGGCGTCGCAGGAGAAGAACAGCTCCGTCTCGCCGCCGGAATGCGCCTGGGTGAGGCAGTGAAGAACGGTGGTCTTGATTTTGCCGAGTGGTTCCAGCAGCCCGTCCACATGGAAGCGTTGCCCTGGCCTCTCGGACCACGGCGGCACTGATGTGCTGTCCCGGGGTATCTCGTTGTACGGCCCCACCTGGCCCACCGCGGAACGGACTTCCGTGTCCCTGTAGAGCAGAGGTGTATAGGCGTCAGGCAGCCCCAGCGATTGGGCGACGCGCTTGTGTGCCTCGAACGGGTCGCCAGCGGTCACTGGGGTGGAGATGACCGCGTACCCGCGCCTGTTCACTTCGGAGACCAGTTCACGGTCCGTCATGTTCGGTTCTCCTTCTGTTCGTTGGTATTCGTGGGCTTTCCGTGCCTGTCCAGATGTCCGTCTCGCTTCATCCGCGGCGCTCCACAACTGCACGGGGGCCGTGGTCTTTATGCGGGGGCGCTTGTCTGGACGCGGTCGTACATCTGCGCATACCGGTCGGCGATGGTGGACCAGCTGTAGTGCTGGACGACGAAGTCACGGGCGTTGCGTCCCCGGCGGGCTATCTCCTCAGGGTGGGTGAGGGCGTTCAGCAGCGTGGCGTGCAGGTCGTCGGTGTTGCCGGGGGCGGGTAGCCACCCGGTGGGCCGGGGCCCGCCGGGTCGGACGAAGCTGAGGGGGCCGCCGCTGGCCGAGGCGACGACGGGGGTTTTGCAGGCCATCGCCTCCAGGTAGACCAGCCCGAAGGGTTCGTCCACGGAGGGGGCCGTGAACAGGTCGCATGCCCTCAGGCCGTCGGCCAGGTCGCTGTGGGGGCGCCATCCGGCGAAGTACACGTCGTCGGTGATGCCCAGGCGGCTGGCCAGGGTGTGCGGGTGCTCGCCCTCCCACTCGCCGGGGTAGCCGCCCAGAACGAGGAGGGCGGGGCGGACGGGTGCGCTCTGCCGGAGGGCAGCGAAGCTGTGCAGGAGCAGGTCCAGGTGCTTGAAGCGCAGGAAGCGGCCCATCCACAGCAGCAGGGGGCGTCGTCGGCCGTCGCTGTCGCGGAGCATGCGGTCGATGTCGGACTGCGCGTAGGCGATGGTGCCGGGGCCGTGGTGGGGAAGCCACCCCTGCGGGTCCTGCACCAGCCAGCGGCACAGGAGGGTGCGTTTCTCGGTGTCGGTGAGGGTGGGGCCGGGCCTGAAGCGGGTGGTGTCGACCCCGTTCGGAATGATTTCGAGCCGCTGGTCGGGGAGGTGGAGGAGTCTCTGCGCGAGGATGTGGTCCTGCTCAGAGATGACGATGATGCGCTCGCTGCTGTGGGCGTGTTCCCGCAGGGTCCCGGTCCAGAAGCCGGCATGCGTCCAGGTGTCCCATCGGTCGCGGAGCAGCTGCTCGGCGTCGCGCGCGGCCGTCTCGTCGCGGTGACCGATGAGGGACAGCAGTGCGCGCGGGTTCGTCCGGAAGCGGTGACCAAGTTCGGCGACGGTCAGGCCGTGGGCGGCGGCCAGGCGTATGCGGCGCTGGGCCGCGTCGAGGAACTTCAGTTCGGTGCCGTGCAGGGTTGTCACGACGGTGCGGTCGAGGCGGCGGGCGGCGGCGTACTGCGGTGTGAGGTGGTGCAGGTGGAGCAGGCCGCCCGTGCCGGCGTCGTGTGCGGCGAACTGCCTCGTCCAGTAGTCCTCGATGAGTGTCTTGGTGCGGGGTGACACGGCGGCGAAGAGCCGGTCCGGCACGTCGCCACGGTCTTCGTAGGAGGGGTGCAGGGGAACGGGTTCCTTCAGGGGGTCCCGGCCGGCGGTGTGGGCGGCGACAGCGGGACTGTAGTCGGAGGCGATCAGATGGGCCGGATCGTAGAAGGACCACGCGTGCGAGTAGGCCCCGGCTGTGCCGAGTGATCCTGCAAAGACCCGGGCGGGGCGTCCTGCGGCGCGGAGCTGTTCCGTCAGGTACTTCACGACCAGGGACGATCCACCGCGGGGGTAGAAGAGGATGCCGTGGTCCACGGCGCCTTGGGGGTGCAAGGTGGCTCCTTTGTCTGCGGGATGGGCCGCGCTCAGGGCATTTCGACGAGGACCGACGGGCAGGGGCGCGCGTCGTGGTGGTGGGCCGCGATCAGCTCGTACATGGCGGCGAACACCCGGTGGGTGAGGGCCTGTCCGTCGAGGAAGGCGATCTTGTCGGTGACGTTCTGTTCCGGGGTGCCGCCGGCGGCCATCGTGATGAAGGCCGCGGTGATGTCCTGGGGGGTGACGGCGCTGTTGTCGTGGGCGTTTTCGTAGACGGTCTCCAGTCGTCCTGTGCCGCCGACGAGCGGGTTGCGTCGGTGCTCCAGGCGGATCCGGTAGGCCTCGCCGACCGCGTCGTTCTTGGTCAGGCGCAGGTGCTGGAGGTTGCCCTGGTGCAGGTCCATGACGTATTGCGACATCCGCCCCTTCTCCCGGTAGGCGATCGTGTTCTTGGCGTCGCGGGCCAGCACGCCCACGCTGCGGTTGGAGCAGGAGTTGGAGGTGAAGCTGTAGGTGAGGACTCCGAGGGACTGCTGTTGGGAGTTGAGCAGCTCCACGGTGAAGGCGAAGTCCATCTCGGCCAGGGCGATGCGGTCGCTGAGTTCCACGTCGGGGAGCTCAGCCTCGGAAAGGGGCCGCAGGAGCGCGCCGAGGACGTCGTTGAGTCCGCTCGCCAGTTGGTCGCCGACGCGGCGGACGTACTGCAGGGTCAGGCGCAGGCCGGTGATCTGGCCGCGGGCGAGCAGGAGGTAGCGGGTCATTTCGTCGAGGTAGTGGTAGCTGGAGAAGGCGAGCGCACCCACGCCGTGCGTGTAGCCGTGCGCGTTGCCCAGCGCGTACTCCTCGGGCAGGCGGAAGTGGCCGCCTGAGACGTCGATATGACCCATGGTCAGGGACTGCTTGTGGGTGTCGTGGAGGTCCCGGATCAGTGCGCCGGCGCGCACGAAGGCTTCGTTGGCGCGTCGCCGCAGGGGCACCGCGAAGAGTTGGTCGGGCTGCGCGCGGTGGGTGCGGAGCAGTGCGTCGAACCGGCGGCGGATCTCGGCGGCACGGTCGGGGTTGAAGGCGGCGTCCTCGACGCAGATGATCGGCTTGTCACACAGAACGTGGATGCCCTGGTCCGTCGCCCACTTCAGGTAGGGGAAGTGGGCGACGGGGTCGCAGGCCACGACGACCACGTCGAAGTGGTCCTCGCGGTGGGCCTGCTGCAGGCGACGCTCCAGTGCTTCGGTCGGCTCACCCGGCTGGGGCTTGACCCACACGGGGCGGTCCTGCGTCACGACGGAGTGGAGGGAGGGCATGTGCCCCAGGAGTGCCTGGTCGTAGGGGTCACGAGGGTCGCAGATGGCGGCCACGCGGACGGGGTAGCCGTGCTCTTTGAGGGTGAGGATGGCGGGTAAGTGGTTCTCGGCCGCGGCCCAGTGGCCGCAGCCGCCGACCAGCAGGATGCTGACCGGTTGCAGTGGGCGTGAAGACACGGTGTCTCGCTTTCGGGACCGTCTTGCGGTGACGGCGGGTGAGCGGGGCGGGAAGTGGCCGGTCTGCTCAGAGGCCGAGCAGCGAGGTGACCAGACTCCGCAGATGCCGGCTGCCGCCGGTGTCGAGCGCGTGGTCGCGGATCGTGCGCAGGCTGGATGCGTCGGCCCGGCACAGTGCGTCGCGCACGTCCGGGAGGTAGGGAACGGCGACCGTGAGGGCGGTTACGCCCAGGGACGCCAGGACGACGGCGCCCACGGGGTCGCCGGCCAGCCCCCCGCACGCGGACACGGCAACGCCGTTGGCGGCGCCGGTCTTGGCCACCGACCGCACGGTGCGGGTGACGGCGACGTGCAAGGGATCGATGTCGTGGGCGAGGGCCGCATTCGTGCGTGAGGTCGCCAAGAGGTACTGGGCGAGGTCGTTCGTGCCGATGCTGAGGAAGTCGACGTGCTCGACGAACCGGTCGACGGCCAGGGCGCAGGCCGGGACCTCGACCATCACTCCCAGGGGGAGGCTGGGGGCCGCCAGCTCGGCTTGGACCTCCCGTGCCGTCTGCGCGGCCTGGGTGAACTCCTCGACGTGGGTCACCATCGGGAACATCAGGCGGAAGCGGGCCCCGTCGTCGCGTGCGGCACGGTAGGCCGCCCGCAGTTGCGGCAGGAACAGGTCAGGCCGGCGCAGACTCAGGCGCAGGCCCCGCATCCCGAGGAAAGAGTTGTCCTCGCGGGGCAGGTTCAGCGCCGGCATGTCCTTGTCGCCGCCGATGTCCAGCATGCGCAGCGTCACGGGCGCGTCTGGGACAGCACGGGCGATCGCACGGTAGGCCCGGTAGTGCTGTTCCTCGTCGGCGACGTCCTGTTCGCGGCCGAGGAACAGCAGCTCGGTGGCGAACAGACCGATGCCGTGGGCACCGGCCGCGCGCAGCTCGGCAGCCTGAGACGCTCGCGTGATCGTTCCGGTCAGCGTGACCGGTACGTCCCCGGCGCCGGCGGCGCGGACTCGGGCCTGTGCGAGGGCGCGGTCCCGGTAGGCGGTCGCGGCGTCCAGGCCACTGCCCGCCAATCCGGCGTAGAGGGTGCCGGTGCCGCCGTCGAGGGCGCACATCTGCCCCTCCGGGACGGCCAGTACGCCGTCCCCAGCAGCAACCACGGTGGGGATGCCCAGACTGTAGGCAACCTGCACGGCGTGGGAGGTGGGGCCTCCGGCGCTCGTGCAGAACGCGGCGATCTCTGTGAGGTCCAGTGCCGCTGTGTCTGCGGGTGTCAGGTCGCGGGCGATCAGGATGTGGGGCCCGCCGGCAGGCGGCCCCACCCGGGTGGGCAGGTGTCGCACCGGGGCCACGACGAAGCCGCGGGTGCCAGCGACACCGTGGTGAACCGCGGACCCGAGCATGAGGGGCGGGTTGCTCCCGGTCATCGGCTCTCTCCGCGGGCGGGGCGGATGTGGCCGAGGAACGCGTGACTCCAGTCGGCTCCCTTCCAGCGCCGCAGCTCACTGCCCAGACGGCCGTCCTGGACGCCGCCGGCCAGCAACAGGACCCCGGCTGTCGCGTACACGATGGAATGCCGCTCATACAGCGGCGCTCCGCGCTTCGCCGTCAGCGACTTCACGCACGCCTGTTCCCATTCCTCGGCAAGCATCTGGGCAAGCGTGCTCTTGCCCGCGCCGGGCTTTCCGGACAGCGCGATCTTGGGCATGGCTGTGCCCTCCTTTTGGACCGTTTGGAAGCCGGGCAAGCGTCAGGGATGCCGCGCACCGACTCGTCGGCTAGGCCGGTGGCTTGTCCCTACGCTCAGGGCCCGTGATGCCCATCGTGGCTGCGTTGCAAGGGGCGAAGATAGGGGTCCGGTGTCCGCAGTTGTCCGCAACCCCTGTCACAGGGCTCCCCCTCCGCAGCGCGGCAGTGTGTGCTGGTCATCGCGGTACGGTCCTGTCCGCACGAGCGGTGCGGACACCCGATGACCACAACGTTGGAGGTAGCGATGCCGGAGCCCGATCAGGCGACCTTCGCAGCAGAACTGCGGCGTCTTCGAGGGGAGTTGTCTCTGCGCGCCCTGGCCCTGCGGGCCAGTTGCAGCAAGAGCATCATCGGAGATCTCGAAATCGGGCGCCGGATACCCAGTGCTCGGATGGCGAGCGCTCTAGACAGCGCACTTGGGGCAGGCGGCACACTAGTGTCGTTAGCCGAAGCGGAACGACGGTGCGCAATCAAGCGGGCATCCCCCGGGGCTCCGGACAGCGCCGTGGATGGTCCCCTGCGGGAATGGTGGGACGACGTGTGGCGCAGAGACTTCCTCAAGAGCACGGGTGCTGCAGCTGCCGCCCTGGCCACCAGCCTCGGCGTGGATGACACCGCGGACGCGGACAGCGGCGACCTGCTGGCCGCGCACAGGGACTTACGGGCGGTCCACGGCCGGCTGGACAACTTACGCGGTGCACAGGCTGTCTACCGTCACGCCGTCGATCACCACCGTCAGGTCGTTGGTTGGCACGCAACTGCGGCCACCGCCTCGGAACGAAAACGCATCGCCGCTCTCGCCGCCGACACCGGCGGGTTCGTCGGCTTCCTCACCTACGACCTGGGCGCGGCAGAACTCGCCACCACGCACTACCGCGAGGCCGCCGAGCATGCCCAGGAAGCCGGCGATGTCTCCTCGTGCGCCAACCTCGTCGGCCAAATGAGCCGCGTCGTGGCCGACCTGGGTCACCTTGACCGGGCCCTCGTCTTCTCTGGCCGGGCCCTCCATCTGGCGGGCACCCGGGCCCACCCCGCCGTGCGGTCCTGGCTGAGCGCCGTCCGCGCCTACCACCATGCCTGTCTCGGTGACGGCCGGGCCGCACAGGCCGATCTCGGTACCGCGTGGGCCCTGCTGGAACGTGCAGACGACGGCGAGAAACCTCCCTACATCGGCTATCTGAGTGCAGCTGAGCTGAGCAAGTGGACCGGCCACGCCATGGTCCAACTGGCCACCGCAGACCCATCGTTCGTACGCAAGGGTCGGACCGCAATCGACGACGCACGCAGCGACTGGCCGACAACGAGTGTGCGCGGCTCGGCCGAAGTGCTGACTACGAGCGCTCGCATCTACGCCGCCGACGGCGCCCTCGATGCCGCCGCCGACTTCGCATCACGCGCTGTAACCATCGCCACGAAGACTGGATCAGCCAGAAACCTGGACTCCGCACTGACCGCTAAGAATGCAGTAATTACCAGAACCGCGCGGCGAGTCAGGCCTCCGGGGCCACCACACACCCGCTGACCTGCTGGCCGGTAGAACTGGCCGGGCATCTGGAACCTGCCTGCGTGGTTGGGATGCTTCCTGAATGGACAGATCAACGGTTCCGTGGCGCAACACGACGCACGACTGGGCAAGCACCGTGGACGTCCACCACCTCACGCGCGTCCGGCACGATTGGGCCACCTTTGCACCGAGTGGTACGCAGCACCTGATCCTCGAAGTCGTCGCTTACGCAGCCGACGAGGCGGAAGCAAGGGGCGCAGGGCGTTGCACTGTCACCTACCACGTCGACGGATCGGTGTCGGGTCGCAGACGACGGACGAGGCACCGACACCCGCTTCGATCACCACGGACGAGCCGTGAAAAAGCCTGTCATGGCGTCAAAGGACCTTCGATTCTTCGATCACCCGACGCACAACTGCTTCCCGATGGCCACCCACGCCGTGGTATGTCCGTACAGCCCGGCGACCGCGGCGACCGGCCGGTCGCCCTTCTCTTGCCGGTAACGCCGGATCTTGCGGCCCACGGACTGCGGAGTCGACGTCATATCCGTCGCCCCCCTTCCCGGGCCGTCCTCGTACCGTCAGCGTAGAGGCTGGGACCGGGCCCGCACCTACGATCCGTCCACCTTCGAGTGACACGCTGTGACCCAGTGACGGCTGGGTAGTTGAGGAGGCTCTGAATGGCCGGACTGGTCCTGTGGGACGTCGACCACACTCTGATCGACATGCGCGGTGTGGGCCGCGAGCTGTCGGCCGCCGCGTTCTTGCAGACCACTGGGCAGCCCATGCGTCAGCAGGCACGGATTGACGGCATCACGGAGCCGGTGATCGCCGTGAGACGGCGAAACTCCACGGCCTGGCCACGGACCGTGCGGACTTCGAGCGGTTCGCCCGCCCTCACCGCCGCGCACCTGTGGCGCGCCGCCGAGCTCCGGGAGCGTGGCCACGCTCTGCCGGCCGCGGCCGCGGCCCTCGACTCGCTCAACGCCGCAGGCGTACGGCAGACCGTGGTCTCAGGGAACATCCGCCGTACAGCGCGAAGAGCAGGAACCCCGCGAAGGTGCCGGCGATGAGGATGTCCCAACCGTGCCAGCCAGTGACGGCGCCGAGGGGCAGGGCGAGTTTCACATCTCCGAAGCCGAACGCCGTGGGGCTGATCAGGAACACCAGGAGCAGAAGGTACCGAGTGCGAGGGAACCGAGCAGCGCGGTCTTCCAGCTGCCGTCGGTGCCGGGCAGCAGCGCTGCCACGCCGAGCAGGGACAGCGTGATCACGGCGAGAGGCAGGGTGACGACGTCGGGCAACCATTCCACCGTGAAGTCCACGGTGGCGAGCAGCACGCCGATCGGAACGAGCATCAGCCAAACCCCCAGCTCCGGGCGCGCATCGCCGGCGACCGCCAGGACGGCGCAGACCGCGGCTGTGACGGCGGCGAGGATGGGCATGCTGGGGCCGTACGAGTCGCCGTCGGCGCAGTGGGCGCGACCCAGCCATCCGTTTGCGGCACCGGCGAAGGGGTGTCCGGCAGGACACGCTGCCCGCCACGGCTCGTCGGGCGGCACGGAAAGCCGGTACGCGGCGCGCGGTATGAGCAGGCCGGTGCCGGCACCCCACAGGACCGCCGCTGCGGTGATCCAGAACGTCTCCACCGGACGGAGCCTATGCTCAGCCCGGCCGGTGTTGCGGACGGCTGGGCAGCGGCGGCTCGGCTGCGGGCGAGCGCTACAACGCGGCGCCAGGGCGTGGGTGGGAATGGTGACGGCGCCGAGGAATGCCGGCGACTGCGAGATAGGTATGTCGCCAGGACAGGTGGTCGGCGAGCAGAGCGGTCAGGGGTGCCAAGACGGCGGACGCGAGGCTGCCGGCGAGGGTGAGGATCGTCAGAGCCGCCACGTGGTCGGGGGCCCACCAGCGCACTCCTAGCCGAGGAGGCAGCTACGCAACCATCGCCCCGCTTACCGGGTGGCCCGACCGTGACGCCCCACGTGATATCTCTCACCATCCCGAGACGCGGGGCACCGCCAGCCGATCTATGGAGCGGGAGTTTCGTCGAGGATGCTGGCCAGTGCCCGAATAATGGCGTTTCGGAGCATGTCATGCCGCGGGCCGAGAGCGCAGCCGGATGCAAGCCGCTGGGGTCCATACCTCCAGACCGATCCGTGCCGGAATTCCTCCGACTCCCAGTGGTAGCGGGGATGGATGTGCCCGTGAAGGTGGTCCCAGGAATTGCCGAGTACCTCGTAGTTCAGGCGCCGGAATCCCTCTGGGTCGTGCTTGCGGCACACCTCTTCTACGGCTTCACCTAGTAGAGAAAGATCGTGGAGGAATTGGGTCCGCTCGTCTCGCGGCAGGTCGGTCAGGTGGTTGGCCTCGCCCGCATATAGCAGCAGACAGTAGCCAGGCAGGTACTGAGTGTCGCCGATCACCGCCCACCCGGTATGCATACGAGTCAGGACGGTCGGGTTCTCGCCCCGCTCGGCGGACCCGATCCGGTCGTCTTTCCAATGCGTCATGGCACTATGCCTATCAGCTGCCGACATTTGACCAGGCGGCATTCGAACAGATCTCTTAGGCTGATGATGATGAAGACACTCGGGCTTCTCAGCGACCTCGCAGAGGGCCAATCCGGGATGATTACGGCTGCTCAGGCGGACAGCGTCGGGGCGGACGAGCTATACCGGAAGGGCCTCGTGGTCGAGCACGTCATCGAGCAGGTTCTTCCCGACGTGTGGCGGTTGCGCGGCGGAGCACGGCACCCCTTTCCCCGGCTGTACGCCCACTGGCTTCTGCTGCATCCCGAACAGCCAGCCTGGGAGCGTCCCATCCCAGCTTCGGGGGTTGCCTCTCATGGGGCCGCGTTGCGCGTGTATGGAGTGGGCAACCTTCCCGGCCCGGAGGCGGAGTTTATCGTGCCCGATACGGCCGGGGTGGAGCCGACCCGTCTGAATGTCATAGTGCACCAGACCCAGTTGGCCGCCGACGAAGTGACTGAGAGGACTGGCCTGCCGGTCACCACGCCCGGGCGCACTCTTGCTGATCTGGCTGCGGGCGCCGACTTCGAGCATCTGGGGCGAATCGCCACCACTTTCCTACGCCAAGGGGCGGCTACCGAAGAGGACCTCGCCCAAGGACTGCACCGGGCGATGACTGTGCGCGGTCAGACCGGCAGCGGGACCGAGTACTTGGACGCGCTGCTGGCCGGGGTGGACGGCACGGAGAGCATCGCCAGCTAGGGAGCGATGAGAGATGGCCGATTTCGGAGAAGCTGAATCATCCGGACACATCGGCAGCCCGTTCCGCGATGCCTTTCCGCACTGGCAGGACTTCCGGCAAATGATCGAATCCGGGGCGCCCTACCAAGAGTTCGACGTGCGGCGCGCCCTCCAGCAAGTGCTGATGTCGGATCTGGCCCATCGCCTCACCATTGATGCCGAACACAGCTGGCTGCTGATCGGATCCCTGGCGCTGCCGACCCGACCTGCGGCCGATGTCAGCTGGCCAGACGACTTTCGGGTGCCGGAGATCTCCGACATCCCACAGCCGTATGTCATGCCGCGCAGCGCCTTCGATTTGGACCTGAGCGCCACCGCAGTCACTGACTCGGATCCGGTTGTCGCCGCGTCCCGCTACCGAGAGGTTGTCGAAGGCGCTGTCCGCCGTGTAGGCGCACCCCCGGACCACACAGGCACACCACATGGCATCGGGCTGGGCGGCTTGGTGCGCTACACCGTCGGCGAGCTGAACATCTTCCCCAACGGACAGGTCATGGGCATTGTCACCGCGCAGCCCGTCGACCCCCGCTACGGGCCACGGCGCACCCCGCCAGTGGACGACCCAATCCCTATTGAGATCGACATCAAGCCGCCCGCCAAGGTCGCCGTCACAGGAGGCCCGGATCGTGCGCAGCGGCCGGTCACCGCGATCGACATCCCCGGGTTCACTCCCTTTCAGCCGTTGCTCAACCCAGTCGTCAATCAGCTCGCCGACAAGCTAGTGCTGCTCACCGGCAAGCCCAGAGGTCTGCGCAAGACACCGACGGGCCCGTGGCACCGCTACAAGGACGTCTACGACGCCTACTTCATACTCAAGACCTGCCACATTGACGCCGACCAAATGCGGGAGGCCGTCGATAACAACTGGAACCTCGCCGCGATGGGCATGGAGCGCATCCCAGTCCCCTACCGCTTCTACGGCCAGGACGATGGCGGCACCGAGCCGCGCGTGCCATGGAAGGAAGGACTTGACGCCCTGCAGCGTGGCTCGCCCCAGCTGGAGCGGTATCCCGGCTGGGACGAAATGCGCGGCACGCTAAGTCAGTTCGTGGACGGCCTCGCGTCCACCTCTTCCGGCAGTAGCTGGACACCGGGTGAAGGCTGGCAATTACAGCCGCCGAGGAGCTGCCCGCCTACCTGATCTGTGTCCTACATCCTGGAGATCGCCGGGACCGAAGTCGTGGCCCGGCCCTACCGAGAGCGCCGGGCGATGCTCGAGGACCTGTTCGCCCGCGGTGTGCTCACCGCCCCGTTCACTCTGTCCCCCGCCACCACGGACCGGTTGACCGCCCAGAACCGACTGGACCCGGCTTACTGTGGTGTATTGGTCGGGTAGCGAGGTTGGTGACGCGGCCGGCGGGTGGTTGGCCCCTGAGCGTAAGTTCGCCTCTCCCCCGACGCGTACAAGCGTGCCCGGGTCTTCGCCGTCGGCTATGTCGTCGACCGCACCTACCGCCAGGGCATCATCGCTGCTGGTGACCGGCGCGGCCGCGGGCCGAGCGGTACCTGGACGCCCGGAAGGTGGGGCAGACCGAGCCGGAGGTTACAGCCATCCCTGCTTGAGAGCCCCGCAGTGCCTGGCATTCCCCTGCAGGTAGCCAGGAGCCGCGGTCCCGGTGGGCTGAGTGCGGCGGAGAAGGCGGCCAACGAGCAGGCCATCACGCTCGAGGTGCCCGCCGACGGGGACGGATAGACGGGGTTCTGGCGGGGGCGTCAGCCGGTGGACCAGGCGCGCAGCTGCGCGGCGACCTCTTGAGCGCGGGCGCCCTTGTGCTTGGCGCGCATGACGAGCGCGAGGGCTTCCTCCGGCTCGTAGTCCAAGGTGACGCCGTTGGTGTTGAGGAACGTCTCAGCGGCCAGCCAGGCGAAGAACTCGTTCTTCGCCTCCAGGGGCTCGTGCAGCGCGATCGTCTCCAGCATGGCCGCGGCCTTGAGCCAGTCGCTCGCGTACACGTCGCGGCCCATGTAGTGGGCCTGGACCCGGGCGCAGACGGCGTCCAACACACCCAGGTCGAGACAGGCCGGGTCGCCCGGGAGGGTCTGCGCGATCTGCAGGAGCTCTTGTGGGGTGAGGAACCGGGTCACGCGGCGTGGCCGTGCTGCGGGAACTCGTGCAGGTCGCGGCTGCCCATGGGCGCGGGGTCGGGCCACTCGGTCGTGCTGGTGTCGGCGGCGCGGGTGTCCTAGGTGGCGAAGACCTCGGAGAGCTGCGGGACGCGGTCGCGGGTCCGGCCGAGGGCCTTGAGGAACGGGTCCTCGGCAGCTTTGAGCGCCGCGTCGCGTACGAAGTCCTGGGGGGACTTGCCGACGATGTCGGCGGCTGCCGCGACGCGCGCGTACTCCTCCGGCTCGAAGGGCGGCACCTGGGATCCGTTCTGGTCCATACGAGCGACGGTACCAGCGGGCCCGGCCCCGGCCGAAGGCGTTCGGGCAAGGAGAGAGGGGCAGCGGCCGTTGGACGACAGCGGGTGCCCCTTCAAGTCTTCAGCGAACGCAGCAGGTGATCGTCGACTCGCGTGGGGTGCGCGATGCGCATGTGCTGGTGCGCGCGCCCGCCCTCGGAGTAGGTGCGGTCCCCTTCGAGTGAGCACCCGCAGAACGGCGTCCCGTGACGCCCGGGCGGTTCTACGATGACGCTGATGGCTTCCTACACGAAGGACCCGCGCTGCATCGCCATGGCCGAGGCCATGGTCCCGTTGCTGCGCCGTGCCTGTCCCGAGGGGGCCGGCGGCTATGGCGGCTCGTACCAGGTCAACTTGGACGACGAGGAGGCCGTCGGCCTGGGCGGGGTGGAGCTGATCAGGGCCGCGATGCGCAAGGCTGCCCGGCAGCTCGACTGGAAGGTCGAGACGATCGGGTGGATCGGCACTCGCTTCGGCACGATGGTCGCCATTCAGGACCGCCGGGAGGTCCCCGAGGCGTACCGGGCCGTGGTCGACGCGGCGATGTACGAGCGGATGAGTGCCGCGGTGGCCGGGGTGTCGGCCGAGTCGGGTGAGGCTCCCGTCCAGCGCGGCTCGGTCGCGCTGATGACGCAGGAGTTCCGCGCGGCTGTCGCTGAGGCGCGCACCTGAGTAGACGGGTCCGCAGCGCTCGGCCGGCGCCGCGGGCCCGCGTACGCGAGTGAGGGGGCATCCGAGGTCCAACACATCGTCCGAGGTGCACCCCTTGCGGCCAGAACCGTCACCGCCGAACTCGACACCGACATCGCCCGGGACTGGCTGCTCGGCCTGCAGGCCGCCCTCGCCGAGCGAGCACAGCAACCGGACGCCGCCCCGGGCCTCTACGTCCCCCTGGACCTGTCCGGCGCGGCGTGCCCGGTCGGCGGAAGGCCTTGCGTGGGTCCAGCGGCGTGGGGCAGGGGAGGCCTGCTGACGGGCACCTGGCTGAGCGGGTTGTGTCGGGGATCGACGTGCAGTCGGGCCGCGTTGATGAAGTCCAGCCGTGCGGCTTCCATGCGGTCCCTGGCTTCTTTCCAGGCCGTCTCGCTGGTGGCGGTCTGCTGGATGAACTGCTCGCTGTGGTCCCAGAAGACCTGGTCCATGGTCGCGGCGGCAGCGACAACGGCCGGGCTGCCGACCAGCCAGATCGTTCCCAGGGCCACATTCCAGGGGACCCAGTCCACGGGTTCGTCGTGACGCCAGGCCCGGCGCAGGGCGAGCTGGATACGGGTCGACTCGGCGACGATGGAGGCACACGCGTCGATCTGCTTGTCGCGGGACCAGTGCATTCGGTTGGCCCGGCTCGTGAGCAGCGAGCCAGCCAGCACGCCGATAAGTGCGGCTGCCACGCCGCCGATCGTGGTCACGGTCGTCGCCCAGTCCAAAGACATCCGGCCCCCTCGCGGCTGTCACGGTGAAGAGGAGTTCTGCCCGCCGTCGACCTGCTGGTATGCGCACGCCCCGCCGCAAGAGGAGGAAACTGGCCACCCATCGGGCCGGGCTGCCTGGTGTTCGGCGAGCGCCTGGTGGTAGCCGTCGGAGGCGGTTTCCTGGGTGCGCACTGGTCCGCGGCCGGCTGCGGGTCCGGGTCGGCGGCCGCCGTGGCAGGGCAGGTCTTCCCGGCGGGGGGCGCCAGGACGTGCAGGGTGCGGATGCTCGCGCCCTGCACTGTCTCGTTGGCCGCCGTGATCAGCTTCGGTGCGCTCCAGCGCAGCTTGGTGCCGTACGCGGGAGCGGGTCGACGTCCAGGCTGATGGCGCTATTTGAAAGTTTTCAATCAACGAGCCCCATCAGCACGGCCGCCTACGTTGACGGCCGCGGCCCCAGGCGCTCGTACTTCAGATGCCCGTCTGGAACGCGTTCTGGCGCCGCGTAGTTACTCAGCGGACAATCTGTGCAACATTCTGCTGTCCGAGGGGGGGTCGGAATGGGTGTTCTGTGGCCGCTGGAACCGGCAACGGGAGCCAAACACCGGTTGTACAAGCACTACTTCGACGCGTGGTGGCCAATCCTTCTCCAGCCCAGTCCCCGCTCCGGCGGCAGCTGGCCGAAGGTGACGTTCCTTGATGCCTTCGCAGGGCCGGGCCGCTACGAGACGGGCGAAGAAGGCTCCCCCGTGTTCAACCTGCGGGGGCTTCTGAACCACAACCACGTGGACAGGATGGGCTTGTCCCGGGAACGGGTGCAGCTGATCTTCATCGAGAAAGACCGTGCAACGTACGAGCACTTGGTGAAGGAACTGTATGAGAACTTCGGTCCGCTGGACCAACTGCCCGTGCGGGTGGAGGTGCGCTGCGGAGAGGCGGGCCACGACAGCGAACGGCTGCTGACTGAGCTGAATGCCTGGGGTCACCCGATCCTGGGGGTCTTCGACAGCTGGGGCAACGTCAACACTCCCTTGTCCGTGATGGCCCGTGTCGCGGCGAACCCGGCCAGCGAGGTCATCGTTACCTTCGGGCCGAACTGGTTCAGCCGGCGCAAGGAACTCAACGAGGACATCGTCGACGGCGTGTTCGGCGGCCGGGAGTACTGGACGCATGTGGCCGCGGCCCGGGACAGCGAAGAAATGTGGCGGGCCTGGTTGGACAGCTACCGGGCCGCTTTACAGCGGGTCGGCTTCGAGTACCGCCTGCAGTTCGAGGTCGTGCCAAGGACAGGACAGCCGCTGTATCTGGTCTACGGGACCAAGCACCCGCGTGGGGTGGAGGTGATGAAGGACGCCATGTGGCGGGTCGACAAGAGCGACGGCATGCGCTTCCGGGACCCGCGCGTGCGCAACGCTGTCGCACTCGGGCAGGTTTCCCTGTTCGATGACGGCGAAGTGATCGACCCCGAGCTGCTGGCCCTCGTCCAGCAGCGGCTGAGCCAGGGGCCCGTCAGCCTCGAAGAGCTGGGGCAGTGGCTCCTGCTGGAGACATCGCAGTGGCGTGCCCGCGACGCGAAGAAGGCCGTGCAGGACCTGGACGGAGACGGCCAGGTGATCATTCCTGCCGGCCGTCTCACCAAAGCCAGTGTGGTCAGCTTGCGGTGACGCTTTCCCGGGTGGGCATCTGATCCCAGGTGCGCCCTTCGAGATCGCGGCCGAGGGTCTTGGGCGTACGGCCGCCCCATTGCTCCGTTGACTGCACTATCTGGTGGATCCGGTGGCGATCAGTTGGCACGGGCATGAAGCATCTGTCCTTGTGTCTGGGAATGCTGAGTTCACTGGTGCGCATCGGGACTTGATGGACGGCCGGGCGGATCTGCCGCGGGCCGGCGCGGTAGTCGAGGGCATCGCGCCCTCGTTGCCGTACGTGGTGGTCGATGGGGCGAGTCGGGAGATCGAGCCGGTGAGCCGGTACCTGCGGGATCTGCTGCTGGGTGATGCGAGCCCGCTGACCTGTCGGAGCTACGGTCACGATCTGCTGAGATGGTTCCGGCTGTTGTGGGCGGTCGATGTCGGGTGGGAGCAGGCCACCGAGGCCGAGACCGCCACGCTGGTGGGGTGGCTGCGGTCGGCGCCGAACCCGCAGCGGCGGCGCCGTCGCGTGGATGGGTTGGCGGCCGGGACGGTCAATCCGAAGACCGGCAAGCCGGCCCTGGGGTCCGGGTACGCGCCGCGCACTATCGCGCACAACTTGTCGGTGGTGCACGGCTTCTATGCCTTCCACCTGCACTTCGGCCGGGGTCCTGTGGTTAACCCGGTGCCGGACAGCAGATCCCGCCGACGGGCTTTGGCGCACGTGTCGCCGATCGAGCCCGCCAGGCCGCATCGGCGGGCACGGCTACGGCCGAAGGTCCCGGCCCGGCAGCCGCGGGCGATCCCCGACTCGCAGTGGGAGGAGCTGTTCGCCGCGATGCGCTGTATCCGTGACCGGGCCCTGCTGGCCTGCTACGTCTCTTCCGGTGCCCGTGCCTCGGAGCTGTTGGGCGTCCAGCTGGGGGACGTCGAATGGACCAAGGGCCAGCTGTGGGTGATCTCCAAGGGGACCCGGCTGCGGCAGACGGTCCCTGTCTCCCCGGAGGCCCTGGCCTACCTGGCCGGCTACCTGGAGGAAGCGGGCCTGCCCGCGGGTGGCGATCCCGTCTGGCGCACCCGGCGGGGCGAGCCCCGGCCGTTGAGCTACTGGGCGACGCGCCGGATCCTTCAGCGCGCCGGCGAGCAGCTGGGCACGAACTGGACGCTGCACGATCTTCGGCATACCGCTGCGACTCGGATGGCGCGTGACCCGGCGCTGACGCTGGTGGAGGTGCAGACCATCTTGCGGCACGCGCATCTCAGCACCACGGCCCTCTACACGGCAGTGCGGCTGGACGACCTGCTCGATCAGCTCGCCGAGTACTACCAGCGGCCCGCAGAGCCGGCTCGGTGGTCAGCGACGTACGACGCTGACGACATTGCGGCGGTATTCGGTGACCGATAGCGCCGTCGGGCCGAGCATGCGCCCGCACCTGACCTCGAACCGGATCCGCCGCCATGCCGCCGAGCCCGCCACTTCGCTGCCGGACGGGCAGCTCACCCAGATCGTGCCGGAACCGCCGCCGGTCCCGGACCGGCTGCCACGGCCGCTCGGAGAGTTGTCGTCGGCCGCGATCGACCAGATCGTCGCACTGGTCGCCGAAGAGTTCGCCGACGTCAGCCGCAACGCCCGGGCCGACTACAAGCACGGCATGCGCCGTCTGCTGCACCTGCTGGCCGCCGAGCCGGGGCAGAGCTGGCAGGAGCGATGGGAGGCGGCCGGTCTGAACCAGCCCGGCCGGGCGGTCGCCGATCTGGCCGGCGGCGACCCCAAGTGGCGCAGTCGACTCACCCGGGCTGCCGGGATCGCCTTTGCCATGCGGCTGATCCAGCCGACCGAGGACGCCCTGCGGGCGACTAACGCTCCGCAGTACACCGAGAAGTTCCTGGCTCTCAGCCGTGATCCGCTCCTGGAGGAGTTTCGCACCCGGCTGCAGCGGCACCCGGTCAGCGCCGACGGGCGCAAGAGCGCTATCCGGCATCTGTGCCGGGCCCTGACCGTCTACAGGATCGGCCTGGCCGACCTGACCCCGGGCGCGCTGGTGCACTACGCCAACGCCCATCCCGGATGCGGGATCGCCGGCGCCTGGCCGTTGCTGCGCGACATGGGTGTCCTGCCGGCCTGGGTTCCGCAGACCTTGCAGGACGCCAGGGTCCGCGGCCGCCAGTCCGTCAACGACCTGGTCGACCGCCACCAACTGCGCAACCGCGAGATCCGCGACCTGCTGGTCGACTACATCCGCCGCCGCGCCGTCGAGGTCGACTACGGCACGCTGGACAACCTGGTGCGCAACCTGGTCCGGTACTTCTGGAAGATCGTCGAAGAGATCAACCCGGACCAGGCCGACCTCCGGCTTAGCGAAGAGATCGTCCAAGCCTGGAAGGAACGACTGCTCGTCCGTCAGGACGGCAAGCCCCGCCAGCACATCGACAGCCCTTTCCTCGCCGTCCGCGCCTTCTACCTGGACCTGCAGACCTGGTCGGCGGCCGAGCCCGAACGCTGGGGACGCTGGGTGGCTCCCTGCCCGATCAGGGACGCCGATCTGCGCTGGTTCCACATCCGCCGGCGCCGCCTGCAAGAGCGGATGGCCAACCGCACCCGCGAACGCCAGCCGCTGCTGGCGATCCTTTCCGAGCACGTCACCACCGAATGGCACCGCCTGCGCACCGTGCTGGACGCGGCGAAACAAGCCCGGCTCGGCGAGCAGTTCACCATCGACGGCGTCACCTGGCAACGCGCCTCCAGCAAGGCCACCGTTCGCCGGCCGGAACTCCTCGGCTCCGAACCGGTCCGGGTGATCAACAGGGACACCGGCGAACTGGTACGCCTGACGCACGAGGAGAACAGCGCCTTCTGGCAATGGGCCGTGGTGGAGACCCTCCGCCTGGCCGGTCTGCGTCGCGAGGAACTTGTCGAGCTGACCCACCTGAGCGTCCGGCAATACCAGCGCCCCAACGGCGAGGTCGTCGCCCTGCTGGTGGTCAGCCCGTCCAAGAGCGACCGCGAGCGCGTCATCCCGATGTCCGCGGAGCTGTTCCACGTCACCGCGCAGATCATCCGCCGCCACCGCGCGGAGCACGGGACCGTCCCGGTCTGCCCCCGCTACGACCAGAGCGAACGCACCTGGTGCGAACCGCTGCCCTACCTCTTCCAGCGAGTGCAAAGCGGCGCCCCGCGGGCGCTGTCGACCAGCGGAGTACGCCAGATCGTCCTCAACGCCGCCAAGGCCCTGATCCCTACACACCCGGAATTCGCCGAGATCCGCTTCGCCCCGCACGACTTCCGGAGGCTGTTCGCCACCGACCTGATCAACAACGGTCTGCCCATCCACATCGGCGCGGCATTGCTCGGCCACCTCGATATCCAGACCACCCGCGGCTACGTCGCCGTCTTCGACGAGGACGTCATCGCCCACTACACCGAATTCCTCGATCGCCGCCGGGCCAAGCGGCCCCCGACGGAGTACCGCCGGCCCACTGACGAGGAATGGAGTGACTTCCAGGAGCACTTCGACAAGCGCAAGGTCGAACTCGGCTCCTGCGGACGCCCTTACGGCACGCCCTGCGCGCACGAGCACGCCTGCATCCGCTGCCCGATGCTGTCGATCAACCCCAAGATGCTGCCCCGGCTCGACGAACTGGAGGCCGACCTGCTGACCCGCCGCCAACGCGCGATCGACGAAGGCTGGCGCGGTGAGGTCGAAGGACTCGACCTCACCCTGAGGTTCCTGCACAGCAAGCGCACCCAGGCCCACCGGGCCGCCGCCACAGGCAGTGTGGACCTGGGTATGCCCACACGGTCCCAGCACCGCCCCGGCCACGGCGCATGACCCCGTCGAACAGGCGAAAACGGTCGGCAAGCCCAAGCCCATCCGCATCCTGGGGCAGTCACAGCCGATCCGCTTGGCCCTCACCACCTTGCGCTGATCCCGGACGGGAAAACCATCACATATGGGAGGGGCTCGCGAGAGGCTCCTTTACCTCGTCGATCGGGAGCCCATCGTCGTTTATGGCGTGATATCCAGGACGGCTTTGCCGCGGAGGCTGCGGCTCAGGACGGCGGCGATGGCTTCGTCGGCCTGGTTCCAGGTGCCACGCCAGGATATGTGCGGGGTGAGGTCCTTTGCTGCGAGGCGGTCCGCGAGCCAGGTCAGGTCCGGGCCGGGGAGGGGGCCGTCCTGGAGGTGGAAGGTGACGATGGAGCGTCCGTGGCGTCCGTCGTTGCCCAGGAACGCGCCGGGCGGGAACTGTACGGGCTGCAGCGTGACATCGCCGACGGCGACCAGCGTGCCGTGCGGTGCCAGGTTGCCGAACGCCTGCACCAGTTGAGGGCCTCCGACGCAGTCCACGACGGCGTCCACGGGGGTGCCGGTGCGCTCCGGGCCCGGGATCACCTCATCGGCGCCCAGTGCGCGCAGGCGGTCGCCGTGTGTGTCGGGGTCGCCGGTGGAGGCGATGACGTGTGCGCCGCCGAGGTGTGCGAGCTGCACTGCGTACTGCCCGACGCCACCGGTGGAGCCGGTGATGAGGATGCGTTTGCCGGGCAGGGAGCCTATACGGCGCAGTGCGCGCAGGGCGCTGGTTCCCGTGACTGGCAGGGTGCTGAGTGCTCCGGGGTCAGTGTCGGCGGGTGCGACGCCGAGCAGGCCGGTGTCCACTGCTCTGAACTCGGCCCAGCCTCCGCTGGCGCCCAGGGTGAGCACCGGGGTTCGGGCGGCCGGCCCGGAGCCGTCGGCGGCCGCATGTTCGACCACTCCGGTGGCGTCCCAGCCCAGGACGGTGCCATCCGGTGCCTGGGAGAGGGCGTGGGTGACCTCTCCGAAGTTGAGCGAGGCCGCGGTTACCCGGATCAGGGCCTGGTGGGGAGCCGGATCGGGGGCGGCGGTCTCGCCTAGGCGGAGACCTGAGGCAGCGGAGTGGTCGACGAGCAGGGCACGCATGTGGTTCACCTTTCCAGGAGTGACCCGAAAGTTATGCCACTCAGTGGCGTAAGCATGCAAGTGGCGTTTGCTTCGGGGGTACACTCGATGCGTGATCGCCAGCCCCTCCACCCCGCCCGCCACCGGCCACCGACGGGACGGGTCCCTGAAACGGGCTCCCGCCGGCACACCACTGAGGGAACGCAAGAAGCCGCCGCACTCGTCAGACCCTGATCGACACAGCCCTCGAACTGTTCACCCAGCGCGGATTCGGCAGCGTCACCCTGGACGAGCTCTGCGACCAGGTGGAGGTGTCCAAACGCACTTTCTTCCGGAACTTCACCAGCAAGGAAGACGTCGCGACGGCACCCCTCCAGGACTTCTGGACGGCCTTTCTGGAGGAACTACAGACCATCCGACCCGACGGCGGTCCGCTACTGGAGCTGGCGCGGGACGCCCTCCTCTCCGCTGTGGACCGCGTGGCAGACGAGGAATGGGCACACCGGACCCTGCTCAGCCTCCGGCTCGCCGAGCAGACCCCGTCCATGCACGCGCACGGCCTGCACTTCTGTGAACGCACCACCCAGGCGGCGCTGGAGATCCTGCGCGGCAGATTCAGCCTCGAGGACCACGGCGACCCTCGTCCCCGCCTGGCCGCAGACATGCTGATCGTGGCATTCCGCTACGCCCTCACCGGCTGGGCGGACCAAGCCGCACACACCAGCGAACCGACCTCAACCATGCCACCGGCCAAACAGGAACTCGCCATCCGCTTCCGTGAAGCCGTCGCCGCACTCCCCGGCAGCCTCACACTGACCGCCGCTCCGCGCCAAACCCACAGCTGACCGGCTACAGCCAAAACTGCCGGCACCGGCACACTCCCAGCCGACCCGTCCACCCCGGTCCACGGCCGGGACAATCGCGTGACCACTGAGCGGTGTGCATCGTGAAGTCGCAGGTCACAGGTCTGGTGTGAACGGCGAGTTGGATACTCGTGCCGGTCGGCGGCCGATGACCATGGCGTAGATCATCGGGCGGGTCCGGCTCCGGCGGGATGCCGGGTTCGGCTGCGCCCACGACCGGCCCCCGCCTACGATCCGTCAGCAGGTCGACACGCCGTGAGAACGCGGGAGGGCGCGGGGGATGCAGGAGCGGCAGTGGATCACCGCCCGCCGGAGCGAACTGGACGCCCTTGCCAAGGAGTTGGCCAAGCAACTCCAGGAGGTTCAGGCCGAGCGGGATGAACTGGCGATCGCGGAGCGGGTGTTGAACCGCATGGACGCCTCGGTGCGCGGCAAGCTGGAACCTCTGCGGGCGAAGATGACCAAGCTCGCCGACCGCGGCTGGCTGCACAAACGCCCTGACGGGCAGTTCACCGCACGTCCGTAACTGTGCGGGGCGGGGGCGTAACTGACGGACCCCCGACGGCAGTTGAGTTTGTGTGACGAAAAACAACCATCCCGTCGAGGGCCCTGACGGCCTTGTCTACACCGCCCGCCTGCCGCTGTCGAGCACCACCCTGAACTGGCTCGCCGACCTGATACGCGGCCACTTCAAGAAGATCGGCTCGCGGTGGCGGGCCCTGCCCGCAGGGAAGATCGCCACCATCGTGCTGGCAGTGCTGCGCTGTGACCAGCGGCCCGGCGACCTGGCCGACGGCAACGGAGTACACCGCACCACCGTGACCCGATGGGTCCGGGAGGTCGTCGGCCTGCTCGCCGCCCGCGCCCCACGCCTGGACCGGGCCCTGAAGAAGATCGCCCGAAAGGGCAGCGGCATCGTACTGCTGGACGGATCGGTGATCCGCACCCGGCGCAGAACCGGGAAGGAGAACCGGAAGAACTACTCCGGCAAGAACAAATGGCACGGCCTGCTCGTGATCGCCCTCACGGACGACCGGGGCCGGCTGCTGTGGATCTCGGCGGCCCGCCCCGGGCGCACCTCGGAGATCACGGCCTGCCGGCACGACAAGCTCACCCGGAAACTGCGGGGAGTCGGGCTCGGAGCCATCGCCGACCTGGGATTCGTCGGCCTCGACGACGGCGGCCCCGACGCCGACCCTGCGGTGATCACCGGCTACAAGGCCGCCCGGAACCGGCCCCTGACACGTGGACAGAAGCTGTCCACCAAGGCACTGGCGGCCGTCCGGGCCCCGGTCGAGCACGGATTCGCCCACCTCAAGAACTGGCGCGTGCTCGGCAGGCTCCGCACCGACCCCAAATGGGCGACCGCCCTGGTCAGGGCCCTGCTGGTCCTGACGAACCGCGAAGTCTCCCGGTGACCGACGATCTTCACCGAAGCGTGACGGGCGCCGATAGTGCCGTGGCACCGCCCGCCACCGAAGGGGCGTTTCCCTGACGCCATCCTGTACGTGAACCGGACCGGGATCCCTTGGTGCTACCTCTGCTCGACTACTCGCAACGGCTCGCGGCCTGGTAGGTTATAGGTCGACCACTAACGTAGGAGTGAAGATGACAGCCAAGGAAGACGACGCCGCCCGCCGTGCCGCTGCCCAGCACACCCTGGCCGAGCACCTGCGCCTCACCGCCGCCGGACGCACCGACGAATGGGTGAAGCTGTTCGCCCCGGACGCAGTGCTCGAGTTCCCGTACGCGCCGGCCGGCGTGCCCCAGCGGGTAACGGGGCGAGACGCACTGGTCGCGCACATGAGCAACTTTCCCGAGACCTTTGACGTCGAGTTTGTCGACCTGGTGTTCCACGACACCGTCGACCCGAGTCTGGTGATCGCCGAATTCCGCTCGAAGGGCACTGCGCTGCCGACCGGCAAGCCGTACGAGCAGACATGCATCTCCGTCGTCCGGACCGATGACGACGCGCGCATCACCCACTACCTGGACTACTGGAACCCGCTGGTGGCGATCGAGGCGCTCACACCCGACGACGTGCCGTCCGACCCCGACCTCAGCGTGACTTTTGGAAGCTGAAAAGAGCCGTGTTTAACTGACGCCCATGCCCGCCCCCGGCACCAGCACGAAGAGCGACGAACGACGTCGGACCATCATGGCCGCCGCGGTCGAATGCTTCGCGCAAAAAGGTTTCTACGGTACGACGACACACGAGATCGCAGACTGGGTCGGCATCTCTCAGCCGTATCTCTACCGCCTGTACCCGAACAAGGAAGCACTGTTCGCGGCGGTGGTCGACCACGTGTCCGTCGTCATGACCGAAACGCTGGTCGCTCACTCACCGGCCTCGGGTGGGGCCGGGCCGGCGCCCGAGGCGGCGTTGGATGCCGCACGCGGCGCCTACGCCGCGCTCGTCGCGGACCGGAACATCCTGCGTTTCCTCATGCACGCGAACTGTGCCGCCGGCGAGCCGCTGGTGGCGCAGGCCGTACGCCGGTGCTACGCCAAGCAGGTCGACACCGTCCGGCAACTGCTGGGCGACGACGACGCCGTGCGGCGCTGGTTCGGCGCCGGAATGCTCGACAACGTGGCCACCGTGCTGGGCCTGGCCGACATCGATGAGCCGTGGGCGCACGTCCTCACCGCTCGATGACCCGACACCGGCAGTTCGGCGACGTCGGCCCTGCGACTTCCTCGTAGGCCAGCTCGGCCAGCCGGTTCGGGACCCGCTCGGCGGATCACGAGCTCCTCCCGCTCGGCCTGGACCTCCTGCAGCTGCTTGGCCAACTCCGCAGCGAGCCTGTCCAATTCACTCCGGCGAGCCGTGATCCACTCCAGCTCGCGCATCCCCACGTCCTCCCCCGCTCTCCCGGCGGTACCTGCCCGGTGACGGATCGTAGAAGCGCTACCGCGGCAAGCGCAGCAGAACTTGAGGACGCCTCCGAACGACATGTCAGACGATCTTCGCCGTGGACACTGGCTGACAACCAGCGAGAGTAGCTCTCCCGGCCCTCACACCAGACCCGTGACCAGCAACTTCACGATGCACACCACTCACTGCGGCGAAGCCAGCACGGCTGACATCCCCGGGCACGTTGCTGAGTACGCCGACAGCCCTTACAGAACGTCACAGATCAGAGGGTGAGTCTGCTGCCTGATGTTGTGCGGAGGGATGCGTTCGCGGAAGCGTCACGCTTCCGGGGCGAGTTCTACGAGTGTCTGACCGCTCGGCGCGACGAGTTGTTCGAACTGACGGATGCGGTGCTGTGTGCGGACGGTGCCGTGAAGTCCCCGGTGGACCTGACGCTGCTGCCCGAGCATCGGCGTGGGCACGGAGCGATGTACGGAGGCCTGAACCACGGCCGGATCGACATGGATCGGCTGCGGACGGTGCTGGCCGGGCTTCCGCTGCCGCGTTTCGACGGCGGGCGCCTGGTCCTGGCGGTCGATGTGTCGCCGTGGCTTCGTTCGGACGCGCCGTGCTCGGCGGAGCGGCTGTTCTGCCACGTCTACGGCCGTGCGAAGACGGCGTCGCAGTTCATCCCGGGCTGGCCCTACTCCTTCGTGGCCGTGCTGGAGCCGGGCGCCACGTCCTGGACCGCGATCCTGGACCTGGTCCGGCTCGGCCCGGCGGACGACGCCACCGCGATCACCGCCGCTCAACTGCGGGGTGTCGTGGAGCGGCTCATCACCGCGGGCCAGTGGCAACCCGGGGACCCGGCCATCGTGATCGTCAGCGATGCCGGCTACGACGTCACCCGCCTGGCCTGGGTCCTGCGTGATCTGCCGGTCGAGTTGGTCGGCCGGGTCCGCTCCGACCGCGTGATGCGCCTGCCGAGACCACCGAGAGTGCCCGGTGTCAGCGGCCGGCCGCCCAAGCACGGCCCGGAGTTCCGCTTCACCAAGCCGGAGACCTGGCCCGAGCCCGCGATCACCACCGTCACAGGCACCACCAACTACGGCAAGGCCGAAACCCAGGCATGGGACCGGGTCCACCCAAGGCTCACCCACCGCTCCTCATGGCTCGACCACGACGGTGAACTGCCCTTGGTCGAGGGGACGTTGATCCGACTGAAGGTCGAGCACCTGTCGAAGGAACGCGACGCTCCGCCGGTGTGGTTATGGTCCTCCAAGACCGGCGCCACCCCGGACGACGTGGACCGCTTCTGGCAGGCATTTCTCCGCCGCTTCGACCTGGAGCACACCTTTCGCTTCGCGAAGCAGACCCTCGGCTGGACAACCCCGAAACTCCGTACCCCCGAAGCGGCGGACCGCTGGACCTGGATCCTGATCGTCGCCCACACCCAGCTCCGGCTCGCCCGGCAGCTCGCCGCGGACCTCTGCCGGCCCTGGGAGAACCCACCGCCTCCGACCGCCTCACCCCGGCCCGAGTCCGCCGGGGGTTCAGGAACATCCGCGCCCACCTCCCCTGCCCGACCCGAGTTCCCAAACCCCGAGGCACCGGCCCCGGACGACCACCCGGCGCCAAGAACAAACACCGGGCACCCCGCTACGACGTCGGCAAAACAGTCAAACGCCCCGAGACCCTCAAAGCCATCGGCAGACCCGGCAGATCCTGGTAGATAAAAGACAAGCTAAAGTCCAGCCATCAAGGAACTGAGTCCCGTAGCTGGCCGCTTCGGCGCTCAGTGGCACATGTTCAGTCGAGGACTGCGGTGGCTTCGATCTCGACCAGATGCTCGGGGACGTCCAGCGCCGCGACGCCGATCAGCGTGGTCGGCGGCACCGGAGTGACCCCCAGCTTCGCGGCCGCCCTGGAGATTCCCTCCAGGAGCGGGGGCATCTTGTCGGCAGTCCAGTCGACGACGTAGAAGGTCAGTTTCGCTACGTCGTCGAAGGAACCGCCGACCTCGGCCAGCGCGGTGGCGATGTTGAGGTAGCACTGCTCAACCTGCGCGGCGAGGTCGCCCTCGCCGATCGTGACGCCTTCCGCGTCCCAGGCGACCTGCCCGGCGATGAAGACCAGCTTCGAACCGGAGGCGATCGCCACCTGCCGGTAGACATCGATTTTCGGCAGTCCCTCGGGGTTCTTCAGGGTGATGGCCATGCTGTCCGCCTCCTTGTCTGGGCTCCTGAAAGCCCGTGTTCATCAAACCAGACCAATGTGGTCTCTTGTAGTTACTCAGGAACCATAGGAGAGTGTGCGTTGACATGGAAGAACGCACTTTTCAGTGACTGGGGAACCTGATGGTGACCAAGCAGTTCAGCGGCTCGGCCGAGGATGCCAACCTGCGGCGCGCCGACTCCCTGGCGCGGGAGATCTTCTCCGACGTTGCCAACAAGTGGGCACTGTTGATCATCGAAGCCCTGGGGGAGGGCACCCTGCGCTTCAGCGAGCTGCGCAGCCGGGTCGAGGGCATCAGCCACAAGATGCTCACCCAGAACCTCCGCATGCTGGAGCGCAACGGCCTGGCCGAGCGGACCGTACACCCCACCGTCCCGCCCCGCGTCGAGTACACCCTCACCGAAGCGGGCCACGGACTGCGGGCGACGGTCGACGGCATGTGCGATTGGACCTACCGGTACTTCCGGCACATCGAGTCCGCCCGGCGCCGCTTCGAAGCCTGACGGTCGGTCAATGCGGAGCCATTTCCCCGGCATTGACGCTCTTCACACTCGGCTCGTGACTGTCAGCCCCTCCACCTCGCCCGTCGCCGACCGGACGGCTCTTTGACGCATATCCGGGTCACACACCCACCACGTCCGCCGTGGCTGGATACTCGTCCCAGGTCCGGCCATCGAGCAGGCGGCCGCCAGCCTTCGGGGTCAGCCCGCCGACCTGCTTGAAGAACAGAGACACCCGAAGATCGACACACCGATCTCGAATGTCACGAACCCAGGCCAAGTCCAGCGGCCGGTGAGCAGGGCCGCTCTCGCCGCCGACAATCACCCAGTCGATCCGCGACAGCTCCAGGGACGGCACCGGCCCAAGCAGCGGCTCCAGCGACAAGAACCGGACGGCAGCCGGGACACCCCGCAGCTCATCAGCCCGCCAGCAATACTCATCCGACTCGATCGATGTGCCGATCCAGACATTGGGCAGCGGCCACGAACTCAAGGCGTTCCAGTTGGCCACGCGCTTGCGCACGCCCTCGCGCACGAGCCTGCTCAGCGGAACAGCATCGTCCGCCGACAACCGCTCCATCTCGGTCCAGACAGCGTCCACGAACTTCTGCGATTCCAGCAGGTGACGCAGACGACGAGGCCTCTTGGTGAGCACCTGGAACTGGTGCTGCGGCGCCAGCGCCATCGTCGCGAAGGTCCTCACCACGAATTCCGTGGGGACACGGGCATGGCCGATATCGCTCATGGAATTCACGAACACCTTCCGCGGCCGACGCCACCGCAGCGGCTCGAACAAGGCATCCTCGTGCACCGTGACCCCGAATCCGGGCCCGCTGGTCCGCGGATCACCGTCACGCTGGTACTTTGCCTGGCCCATCGCTTTGAGTCGCTTCGCCAAAGTCAACGCGTAACAGTGGTCGCAGCCCGGCGAGATGCGATCGCACCCAGTCGTCGGATTCCAGGTGACCTCGGTCCACTCGATGGCCGTCCCGTTGCTCACCGCGAACCACCGACAGCGGCCGTGACCTCTGACTTGGTGCAGAGAAGCTTGAAGAAGAACGCGACGCCGGCCTCCTGGCAGGTATCGCGGATATGGGTGATCCACTCCTCTTCCACCGGCCGGAAACGGGGCCCGGACTCGCCGCCGGCGATCACCCAGTGCACGTCCGCCAGGTCCAGGCCGTCCAGCCGTCCGAGCAGCGGCTCGCAGGACAGGAAGCGGACCGCAGCCGGGACTTGCCGTAGGTCCTCGACACGCGGCAACTCCTTGACGGACTCCACCGACACCCCCATCCACAGGTTGTCCGGCCACTCCAGCCGGTCCGCGACCTGCCGCAGACGCCGTGCCCGCTTGGTGAGCACCTGATAGGTGTGCTGCGGCGTCTCCGCGATCACGTCGAAGACGCGGCGAACGTAGTCGAGCGGCACCCGTGCGTGGAACAGGTCACTCATGGAATTCACAAAGACGGTGCGCGGGCTCTTCCACCCGTACGGCACGAGCAGGGCGTCCGGATGCACCGTCAGCCCGAACCCGGGCCCGGAAGTTCGCGGGTCACCGTCGGCCTGGTACTTCGGCGACCCCATCGCCTTCAGCCGCTTCGCCAGCGTCAGCGCATAACAGTTGTCGCACCCCTCGGAGACACGGTCGCACCCCGTGGTCGGGTTCCACGTCGCCTCAGTCCACTCGATCGCACTGCGGTCACTCACCGGCCGGCCCTCCATCCCCTCGAACCGTGCCCTGTCTCCGACGTAGCCACGGTCCGCGATATCCCCAACGACCCGCCGCGCCACCCGGTACGGGCATCCAACCATCCGGCGGCCATCCCCTACCCACCGCCCCTGAAATAGAACACATGTACCCAACTCTTCGGTAGACAGCGCACTGCCAATCGCCAACTCCCAGACACATCACGGCTCCTGACACACCGATGTCGGTGCCCCACGTCTGCCGGCCCCACGTCGCACTTCGCCAGAGCCAGACCATGCCCGGCCGCATCGCGCCGGTCATGACCGCCCCCACGGGGTGTATCCGAGATCCAGGTGCGCGAGCCGGGACAGCCGGGTGACCTGGTCGACGAAGGCGTTCGTGAACAGGCGCCGGGCCGACCCCTCGCCGTACCGATCGATGTGGTCAAACACGACCTGGTGGTCGCGGGCGGCGCGGGTGCGCCAGTCCAGGACCTGCTCGCGGGTCAGGTCCTCGAGGACCAGCTCTCGGTCAACAACATCGGCCTCCTGCACCGGCGTGACGGGTATCGGACGGGGTGCGGGCAGCACGACCGGAGTCGGCTCACCGAGGCCCGGGTTCGCGGCCGCGGCTTCGGCACGGCGCTTGGCCGCCGCCTGCCGGGCCCGGACCTGCTCCCACTCGTACTCACGGGCCCACGCCCGGGCGGTCACGGTCTCGTGGAGCTGCCGGTCGATCGCCGTACGGCGCTCCGCTGCGGAGGCTCCGGGCATCGTGGCGTCGACGGCGGCCGCCACCGCCTGCCGCTGGGTACGGCGGGCGGCCTGCCGGTCCTTGCCACCGCGGGCAGTCCCGGCCCGAGTCGAGCAGCATGCGGTCGTTCGCCCGGCACCCGCCCTACCTCGCGCCCCTGGCAGGTACCTGGGCCGCGCCGCCGGACATGGCAGAGAGCCGCGCCAGCCAGACGCGGTGAAGCTTCGTCAACTTCGCTAATCAGGTTGGTGAGCAAATTGCAGTATCCAGGGACGCCACACTTCTTCCCAGGATCGGCG
Organism: Streptomyces sp. V4I2; assembly: GCF_030817655.1. GTDB lineage: Bacteria > Actinomycetota > Actinomycetes > Streptomycetales > Streptomycetaceae > Streptomyces > Streptomyces plumbiresistens. The sequence continues at coordinate 204,022 of NZ_JAUSZM010000004.1, read as the reverse complement.
AATCTCCTCGCTGTGAACATTTACGGGATACAGGTTCGCGGGCAGCTGCATGGCTGCAATTCGAAGCGCCGCATTTTGGTCACGCTCCCAGTCGCAGGCCCAGTTGACGACGATCGCCCCGTGTCCGCGGATAGCGTCGGGGGTGGGAACCTCACGCACCGACGGGCCCGAGCAGTCGAGCCATGACGTCACCGGCTGTGTCCGGTGTGTGTCCAGCTCTCCGAACTGCCCAGCAAAGATCACGAAGAGGTACGGTCGCTGCTCCCTGCAGGCACCGCAGGCTTGCAGGGCTTCGCGCTGCCTGTCAGCACGGACCTTTCTGGGCAGCCCTTCATCCTGCCTCCAGGGCACCAGCCAGAGGGAATGATCACTCCATGCCTTGCTTGCGTGACGGTCGTCTCGGACATCCAGGTACGGCAGTTTGGAGCGCGAGGTGCCGGTGATGAACTCCTGGGCTGAACTCAGTGCAGCTTGTACCACCGCGTGAGGGTCGTGTACGTCCAGTTCGGCGCACCACACCCACGAAGCCTCCCGACGTTCGCGGAGGAGGTTCCCGAACACGCGGGCGGGGTCCAGGAAAAAGCCCCTTTGGGCACCCCGGTGTGACGGCTTCACGGTGACCGGTTTCAGGGCATCCGGCGCGGAGACCTGGGGGTTTCTGTCCCGCAGGAATCGGCTGCTGTCGCTCAGGCTCTCGATGTCGTCCGGAAGCGGCTCAATCCTCACCTCGTCCAGCGCGGCGAGGCGCTCTTCCAGCTCGGCCTCCGTGGCGAGAACGTCGGTCGCGTCGAGCGGTTCGGCATCGTCTGCCGACTGAAGGAGCTGCCACAGGACCAGCCCGGCCTCGACGGTCTTTCCATAGCTGATCTCGCTGGGCTGGTCGCCGTTCCGGTAGTTGATGAAGATGCCCATCAGTGCTCCTCCGCGTCCTTCTTCACCAGGACGTCCAGCTTCTTCTTCGCGCGGCTGAGACGGACGCGTGCCGCTCCCGGGGAAGTGCTGAGCGCGACGGCCTGGTCCTCCTTGCTGTCTCCGCAGGCGTCCATGACGATGACTTTCTGGTCATCGGGCGGCAGTTGGGTGATCAGTTCGGCCAGCCGTATGAGTCCCACGCAGCCCTCCGGCTCTCCGTCAACCGGTGCCGGAACATGCGCGATCTTCTCTGACGGGTCGCAAAGGAACTCCTGGTCCCGCTGCTTCTGCTTGCGCACGTGGTCAAGGAACCGTTTGGAGACCCGGTCCCACAGGAATCCCTCCGGATCCACGATGTCGTCCCACGCCCGCGATGTTTCTGTGTAGGCGACCGAGAGGACATCCTCCGCGTCCGTTTTCGAGATGCCCGTCTTCCTCATCAGGCGGCCCAGGGTTCTGCTGTAGGAGGCTCGAAAAAACGCGGCGAACTCATCGGGCCTCCCCGGCGCTCCATTGCTCACAGCTCCCTGACTCCGTCATCTGTCGCTCGGCCGGCTGCGCAAAGGCTGCGAAGGGCGCGCAGGAGGAGCCCGCACGGACCCGCTCACCGGGAGAGGACGCACTACGCTCCCCGGTTGTTACACCGCCGGGTGACGAAGTTTCAGCGAGGTGCGAGGTGCCGCGTGGCCCCCCAGCTCGTGCACGACGCGGCGTAACGGGACGACGGGCTTCGTCGTCTGTCTGGTGCAACGGCCCGCATCGGCACCAGCCGGCACCGCCCAGGACGGTCCCGGGCGTGGGCCGTGCATCCCTGAACCGTTGGAGAGCACCTTTGTGTCCACGCTCGCGCTTCTCGTTGTCCTGCTGCTCGCGCTGGTCGGCCTCATCGTCTTCGCCGGCCTCGCCCTTCTCGTGCACCGCCACCCAGCATGGGCCCAGCCGCTGGTCGTCGCCCTGGGCGGCGTGACGTTGATGGCCATGGCCGTCGGGCTGATCACCACTCGATGAGCGCGTCTCCTGACAGCCGAACGTCGTACGGCGGAAGAGGCCCGTGTGACTTACTGCTCGCGCGGGTGAAGCACGGCGGATCGCCGGGCGGGGAGCCGGACCGCTACGAAGATCACAACTAGTTCGCGATCTTCGAAAGGAAGCCCTGTGCGCCCCACCCGCGCCGCCACCGCGGCCGCCGTGCTCTGCGCCCTCGCCGCGTTGTTCAACCCCGCTACTGCGCATGCCTCCGACCCGGGCGACACGATCGCCCTGCCGGTCCGCGACGCCCTGGCGGCGTTGCCGGTCCAGGAAGAGAGCCGTGCCGGCTACAGCCGCGACAAGTACCGGCATTGGATCGATGCCGACCGCGACGGCTGCAGTACCAGGAATGAGGTCCTCCTCGAGGAAGCCGTCACCGCCCCCAAACAGGGCGCCAACTGCGCTCTGACCGGCGGCTCCTGGTACTCCCCCTACGACGACGCCACCTTCACCCAGGCCCGCGCCCTCGACATCGACCACCTGGTCCCGCTCGCCGAATCCTGGGACTCCGGCGCCTCCGCCTGGACCACGCAGGAACGCACCGCCTACGCCAACGACCTCGACGACCCGCGCGCCCTGATCGCGGTCTCCGCCACGTCCAACCGCTCCAAGTCCGACCAGGACCCGGCCACCTGGCAGCCCGGCAGACGGCTACCGCTGCACCTACGCCACCGACTGGATCACCGTCAAAATCCGCTGGGGCCTCACCATCGATCCCGCCGAACAGGCCGCCCTCACCAACATCCTGGACGGCTGCCCGAACACACCGATCGAGGTCACCCTCGCCCGCTGAGACAACAGCGGCCGGGCCCGCCGCTACGGGGGAAGCGACGGGCCCGGCCAACCCTCACACTCCCACACTCACCGACCCGGCAAGCACGCTGCCCTCGATGTAGGGCAGCCACCTCGGGGGAGGTCATCCGCCCAGCGGTATGCGCACGTCAACTGCAGCCCGAAGAGTTGGCACGCAGAAGCACACGGGCCGACGACCACCATCCCCCAGCCCGCCGGCGTAGTCGGCCTGTCCACGCCGGGGCCCGTACCCGTGCGGCATAGGTGTTGACGATTCTTGAAATTGGCTCTGGCCGCAGTTCCATGAAGATGGAGTGCCTGTCCCTGTTGAGTCGTCGACACCTCGAACCCGACTCGTTCGGTGTTCGTCTGACCTGATCCAGCATGTGATCGCAGCGGTGCTGGGGCTCCTGCGCAGTCGAGACCGGACGCTTCGGAGGCTGGCTACCGCTCGGTGGGCGACTCCGATGCTTGACCGGGCCAGCGGTCGGGCGGCAGGAAGAGCCGGATCCAGGCGTCGCGGAGTCTGGCGCCGAAGTGCTCGGGACTCCATCCTCGCTCGTGGACCAGCAGCACCCAGTACTCCGCGGCGTTCATGCTCCACACCGTGTCGGCGACCTCGTCGTCGGTCAGATCCGGGCGCAGTTCCCCGGTGGCGCGCAGGTCTGCGGCGAACTCGCGCATGTTGCGCGCTCGGCGCTCGGCGATCTGCAGCCACAGGGTGGCACAGTCGGCATCGGTCACCGCGGCGTCGCGAAGGGCCAGGAACACTGGTGCGAGCCGCTGCTGGAGCTCTGTGACCGCCGCGGCGTAGATCGCGATCTTTTCGGCAGCGGTGTGCGCGGCCCGGATGCGCAGGACGTAGTCGCGTTGGGCGGCCGCAACCGGGTGGTCGGTGCCGGACAGCGAGGTCTCCACCAACTCGCGCAGCAAGGCCGGTTTGCGTCCGACCGCAGCGTAGACCGTGTCCACCGCGACGTCGGCCCGCCGGGCGATCTGGGCGACCGTGGTCGCGGCGTAGCCCTGCCGCACGAACAGTTCGCGGGCCGCGTCCAGCACGGCGCGGCGGGTGGCGGCGGCCTGTTCGGCTCGGCGTGGAGCGTGGTAGCCGCGTTTGCCGCCCTTGACCTGATCGCTCATGGACCGTACGTTACCAATATTCGCCCGAAGTGTATTCGGGTCAATTCATGCGGGAGCCTGCCATGGTCTACGCCTACATCCAGGACGTTCCGATCGGCGAGGAGCTCTACCAGCGGGTCATCGACGCGCTGGGGCCCGAGCCGTTGGACGGCTCGCTGCTCCACCTGTGCGTGCGCCGCCCGGACGGCGGGCTGCGCTACATCGACGTGTGGGAATCCAAGGAACACTGCGGCCGCGCGTTCGATGAGCGGATCCACCCCGCTGTGGACGCGGCCTTCGGCGACTCCCGCCCGGACGGCGAGCCCGAGGTGCACCATCTGGACGTCATCCATGCAAGCGGCGCACTGCTCACCGACGACCTGATCACCTGACGCGGCGCCAGGCCGCGGCGCGTGCCATGCCGGCGACCTGGCACAGCCCACACACGCCCGGGGCCGATTGCGAAGCGCTGAGCGCCCGGGTGCCACCGGTCCGCGACCTCCAGGGCATCGGGGGCGGGAGGGACCATCCCCGCGGGTGCGAGGAGCAGCTGGTCAAGAAGGTCGGCGAAAAGCAACTGTGGGGACCATCCCCGCGGGTGCGGGGAGCAGACCGTGGCGCCGCTGCCGACCGGCGGCAGCCAGGGACCATCCCCGCGGGTGCGGGGAGCAATGGCCTCCGTCCGAGCCAACAGCGGAGCCTTCGGACCATCCCCGCGGGTGCGGGGAGCAGAGGCCGACCCCAAGAACAAACTCTGCAGTCTCGGGACCATCCCCGCGGGTGCGGGGAGCAGACCGCGCATGACTCGGTTGACGGCTGGCGCGAGGGACCATCCCCGCGGGTGCGGGGAGCAGACATCTTCTTCGATTCTCTTGTCCAGTACACCGGGACCATCCCCGCGGGTGCGGGGAGCAGCGCGCGCCGCGGGCTGAGCGGGTTCACGGACCGGGACCATCCCCGCGGCTGCGGGGAGCAGTACTTTTGCAAGTGAAAGTAGAAGCATGGCGCGGGACCATCCCCGCGGGTGCGGGGAGCAGGAAACCGTTCACGTTCGACGTGGCCGGACTCGGGGACCATCCCCGCGGGTGCGGGGAGCAGCTCACCGACCTCGAAACGCGAGCCGTCGCCGAGGGACCATCCCCGCGGGTGCGGGGAGCAGAGTGGGGCGCCCTGAGGTCACGAGTAAAGCCCAGGGACCATCCCCGCGGGTGCGGGGAGCAGTGTGGGGCGCCTGAGGTCACGAGTAAAGCCCAGGGACCATCCCCGCGGGTGCGGGGAGCAGACTTGATGACCTGCTGCTTTACCGGCGCTGAAGTCGGTTTCTGACCACTTCCGCTGATTCCACCGAAAGGGGCACCGGGAACTTATCGCCCATTAGCCCCTTCCGAAGCGTCGGCGTTTTGAAGCTCTGCTCCAGCCGGACGGTGGTTCGTTCCGGGGAGTTGTCCCGGGAGCCGGTGCGTTCGGGCTGGGGCGGCGGATCAGGGTGATGCCCTCGTGGTCAGTCGGGAGCCAGGCGTGGTCGTAGGTGCGGAACGTGAAACCCTGTTCGTTGTTCGTGGTGTGGGCCAGCAAGGCGCGGCCTTGGCCCGCGTACTGCTGGACTTCGTCCCAGAGCACGTCACGGATCCGGGCCGAGGGGTTGCCCACGAACACGCCTGCGGAGATTTCCAGCAGCCAGCGTGTGAGGAAGCCGCGCAGTCCGGCCGGGCAGTTGGTGAGGACGATGACGGTCACCAGAGTGTGTCCCCGTAGTCGTCGGGCCCGTCGTAGTTGACGCCGGAGGCGACTTGGTGGCCGCTGTCGCTCTGGAGCGTGACCACGTCCCGGTCGCTGCTGAAGTCGGCGGTTTTCGGTAGTAGGAGGCGTTTGATGTCGTCGACGCACCGGTTCAGCAAGGATGTTTCGTTGATGCGGTCCCGCAGTGCGCGGCGGGTGCGGGGGCCGACGTCTTCCTCGCCTTGTGCGGCCACGTCGAAGGCGAGCGGGATGGCCGATTTCCGTCTTGTAGAGGTCGGCGATGTCCAGGACGAAGGACAGTTCGTGGCCTGAGTGGACGAAGCCGAGGGCCGGGCTGCATCCCAGAGAGGTGACGACGGCATGGGTGATGCCGTACATGCATTGAGCGGCGGAGGTGATGGCCTGGTTGACGGCGTCACCGCTGGTGAAGTCGCCTTCGCACGGAACCACCTGCGGTTCTGCTCGGTCTTGTACGCCCACCGCGCCTCCGCCTCGGCTTCCTCGGTCCGACCCAGCCGTCCGAGGGTGCTGGTGCGGTACTCCGGCAGCGCCTGCTCCACGGCCTGGAGCGCACTGAAGGCGAGCGCGGACGCCGCCGCGACCGGGACCGCGTCCCAGCACGCCCGGCTCCATGAGCTCCAGGAACTCTGCGCGGGCCCGCTCGATGTCGGCCTCCAGCGATGCCCGGACGTGGGCGGCTACGGCGGCGACGTCGTCCAGGTCGGCCGACCAGGTCGCGGCGACCAGCCCGGCTTCCACGATCGCCGCCTCGGTTCGGCGCCGGAAGCCGCACGCCTCGAACAGGCCGGCCGAGCGCTGAAGCCCGCAATCCTCGCACGGCAGGGCCTGGTGCACCGCGTCGGCGGCCGCCGCGGCCTGGCGCTCGTGCTCCGCCCGCTCCCGGGCACCCGTACGGGCCGCATCGCGGCGGGCCTGATCCGCGCGGGCCTGCTCACGCCGCCGCGCAAAGTCCTCCGCCTCGATGGCCGCCTGCTCCCGCAGCCGCTCCTCGAGGACCTGGCGGCGCTCCAGGGACCATCTCCGCGGGTGCGGGGAGCAGGATCAGGGCAGCGGACCGTCGAGCCCGGCCCTGGGACCATCCCCGCGGGTGCGGGGAGCAGAGATGACTGGCCTATCAGCGCAGGCCGTGCGTGGGACCATCCCCGCGGGTGCGGGGAGCCGATGGGCACCATCGCCGCGACCACTGTGCCGCTGGGACCATCCCCGCGGGTGCGGGGAGCAGGCCGCGACCAGGTCGAAGTACTGGCGGTACAGGGGACCATCCCCGCGGGTGCGGGGAGCAGGCAGCCCAGATCGTGCTGGAGTCGGTGTTGTAGGGACCATCCCCGCGGGTGCGGGGAGCAGTCCCGCAGCGACCTCAAGCCGGGCGATCTGCTGGGACCATCCCCGCGGGTGCGGGGAGCAGGACGCCGGGTTCGTGCCGGTCATGCTGCCGAAGGGACCATCCCCGCGGGTGCGGGGAGCAGCCGCAGGCGCGGCCGACGAGCATCCCGCAGGTGGGACCATCCCCGCGGGTGCGGGGAGCAGTTGAACGCGATCTCACCCGAGGCGGCGGCGAGGGGACCATCCCCGCGGGTTCGGGGAGCAGGGCGCGGCCGGACGCGTAGTAGCGCACGCCGTGGGGCCATCCCCGCGGGTGCGGGGAGCAGACTGGATGACCTGCGGCTTTACTGGCCTTGGAGTCGGTTTCTGAGCACTTCTTCTGATTTTCGCGAAAGGGGCACAGGTGACTTATCGTTCACTAGCCCCTTCCGAAGCGTCGGCGTTTTGACGCTCTGCTCCAGCCGGACGGTGGTTCGTTCTGGGGAGTTGTCCCGGAAGCGGGTGCGTTCGGGTTGGGGCGGCGGATCAGGGTGATGCCCTCGTGGCCGGTCGGGATCCAGGCGTGGTCATAGGTGCGGAAAGTGAAGCCCTGCTCGTTGTTCGTGGTGTGGGCCAGCAGGGCGCGGCCTTGGCCCGCGTACTGCTGGACTTCTTCCCAGAACACGTCACGGATCCGGGCCGAGGGGCTGCCCACGAACACGCCTGCGGAGATTTCCAGCAGCCAGCGTGTGAGGAAGCCGCGCAGTCCAGCCGGGCAGTTGGTGAGGACGATCACGGTCACGAGAGTGTGTGTCCCATATGGCGTTCGCCGGTGCGGGTGAGGTGTCGTGGGGTGAGTGCCGGGCGGCGGGAGACCGTGCTCATGCCGTCTGCCGGGTGGGCTGGGCAATGGGTGCCAGGGTGAGGAGGCCGCAGCCGTACGCTCTGGCCCGGCCGATGCCCTGGGTGAGAGTGCGGCGCAGGGCTTCGGGGTCGGTGATTTCCAGCCGTCCGTCGAAGGTGACGGTGACGAGGGTGACCGGCTTGCCCCGGCGGATGTTGTCGGGACTGCGGGACTTGTCGAAGGAGAGCGAGCGCATGTCGCCGACGGACAGCTCGTACCGGTCGCCATGGTGGGGCCGGCCTCGGTGGGTTGTGCCGTGGGGCAGCAGCCGCCGGTCGTCGGGCTTTTCGAGGATGCGGAAACCGCCGCGCTTCTGGCGTTCTTCATCGAGCAGCCAGCCCATCTGGTGGATCGGCGTGAGGTGGGCGGTGACCTTGCGTGGCTCGCCGTCCTTGCGGCGGATGGTGTGTACGGGGTTCGCGGTCAGGCGGAAGGACCAGCGGTCGCCGGCGGCCAGGCGGTCGAGGAACGGTGCGTAGGGCCTGGTATGCCAGCCCGGGTCCTGCGGGCTGGCCACGGCCGGCCAGCCCGCCTGCTCGACCAGATGGGTCAGGTCGGGGCGGTCGGGGCTGACGATGTAGAGCAGTACCTCGGCACGTGACTGGTGGTCCAGGCGCCACAGCACCCGCGGTGCGTCGGAGTTCGGTGTGTCGCTGGGCAGCAGGCCGGGGAACGAGGACATGACCGCCGCGTGCATGGCCTGCGGCGACGACAGCAGGCGGCGGGCGCCGGGCCGCGCGGAGTTGACGCGGAAGCGGGAGAGGAACATCAGCTGCTCTCATCCTCCAGAGCATCGAATGGGTCGTGCCGCACCGCACTCGCCGCCGCAGCCCCCGGCTGCGGAACAGGCACCGTGGTGGTGACGACGGTGCGCAGGGCGTGTCGGCGGTGCGCGGCGGTGAAGCTGAGCGGCTGGTCGCGCAAGGCGTCGGCGGCACTGCGCTCGTCGGCTGCCGCCTCACGCAGCACGCTCAGCCCGTCCGGGCGCTGGTTGCGCAGGCTTCTGCGGTACCAGGCGGACGCTTGCCACGGCACGCTCGCCAGAACGGTCTCCAGCCGGGCGTTTTGGTGAAGTCCCAGCTCAAGCGGTGCGGCCGGCGGGCAGGAACGCCGGCCCAGAAACGGCGGATACACCGGTGCCCGCACTGCAGCATCCAGGTCGGCGAGCAGGGCGTGATCGCCCTCGAGCGCGGCGACGAAGACGGCGTCCGCGAGGTAGAAGCGCTCCGACAACGGCATCGACTTGCCGGTGATGCCATGGTGCGCGGTCTGGAAGTCCCGTATCCGCGTGCCGGGTTGGTCGATCCGGACGCCGAAGCGCAGTGCGGCCAACGGTGCGAGGCGCGCGTCGTCGCCGCGTTCGATGCCCGCAGCGGCAGCGAGAAGTCCGACGACACCGCTTTTGGTGGGTGCGGACTCGGTGGTGCGGCGGGTGAAGCGCGAGGAGGCACCCCAGGACTGCATGGGTCCTGCCAGGCGCAGGGCGAGCACGCTGCTCATGCCGGCTTGTCCAGCCGTTCCGTGACCGCTTGGCCGACGGCGGCGACAAGGTCGCCCAGGGCGCCGACTTCGGTGCCGACGTCGCCGAGCTTGAGCGTGTTGGGGCCGACACGCAGCACCCAGGTGAGGGTGGAGTCAGCGTCGCTGTACGCACGTTCGATGTCTGGGATGTAGGCGGCGAGCCGGTCACAGGCCTCGCGGACGTGGCCGCCCTGGTCGCCGCGGACGGGGTCCTCGAAGGCGGCGACAAAGCTGATGGGCCGGGTGGTGCGCAGCTTGACGACCACGGCGTCGGGCAGGGTGTGATGCCCGAACGTGTTGATCTTCCCGGTGGGCAGCGAGGCGACGAAGCTGTGCACGAACGCCTCGACAGCGCGGCGCACCGGCTCGGTGCGCGGCTCGTCCTCGCGCAGGCCCTGTCCGAGGTTGGCGGCGAGCTGGTGCACACCGAGAGCGGCATACCGGTAGAGAGTCGCGGAGTTGAAGTCGATTGTGCCGATCATGCCGGCGCCGGTCTCCTCGTCGGTGTTCTGGTCATCGACAGCGGTGTAGTAGTCGGACTCGTTCTCCACCCGGTGCACGCTGATGGCATGGGCGACCTGCACGGCCGCATCCACGTTGTAGTCGGCGGCGTCAGCGACCATCCGGCCGAACAACGCGATGTCGACGGAGTGCTGGCTGTCCGCGATCTCCTTGACCCGTTCTTTGTTCTTCTTCTCCTTCAAAAATGCCGCAATGTCGGCGGCGCCGTCGACGGCGAGGCGCGCCAGGCCGTCGAGCTGACGGGCGCTGAGGAAAACCAGGTACTTTGCCTCCGGCGCCGGAGCAACACCCGATTCCTTCGCCGCATCGGCCTTCCGCTTGGGCACCTCCGTTTTGAGCCCAGCAGCCTTCACCACCTCGTCGGCCACCGCCAGCGCCGCCTCCTCCCCGAGGGACGGATCAAGGGCGGTGATCCGTTCGGTGAGGACCTGAACGACCTTCTTGGTCCGCACACCGAGCTCGCTCGGCTCCAGCAGGTGCTCGTCGCCGAAGTAAGTGCGCGTTGCCCGCTTCCACGCCTGGCTGGAGACCCGCGCCCGCGGTACACCTCCGTACAGGGCCGTCTTCGGCGCACCCGTGTCGTCACGGTTGATGTTGCTGGGCGGGACGGTCTGCAGAGCGTGCACGTCCAAAAAGAGGCGGTTCACAAGGCGTCCTTGTCGCTGTCGGGAGTGCGGGCGAGATCATCGGCGCTGCCGTTGCCGGGCTGCGCGTCCGGCGGCTGCCAGGAGTGAAAGGAACGGCCCCACTCGCGGCGGACCATGTCGCCTCCGCCGGGCGCCTGCCACACGTAGAGCTGCCCGGCGAGCAGGCCGTAGTCGAGCGGAATGTCCTGTCGGCGCAGCAGCACAATCAGATCGCGCAGCCGCTGGGACAGACTCGTCAGGTCAGGTGCGATGCCGGCGCGTACCAGCCGTTTACGGACCGGTTCGTCGATGTCGTTCGGCGGCATCAGGCGCCGCACGGCCGCTCCCAGCCCAGCTGGCCGCGTGGCGGTGTGCGGACGGTGCATGCGCGCGCCACGGGACTGCTGATGCAACGCCCACAAAGTGAGCGCTGCATGCAGGGCATTCTCCGCACGCACCAACTCCGCCTCCCCCAGCGGCCGAGACCCCTCCAGACGGGCATGCAGGGGAGCGGTGTCGACCAGCGTCCACAGATCCGGAAGCGCCCCGGGCTCGCGACCGGCGCCGCGGCGCAGCCGGGCGAGCGCGGCAACATCGCGGGGACGGTCCTTCAGGTAGCCCTCCTGCCACCCGGTGATCTGCGCCGCCGCGAGGTCACACACCCTCGCACGGATGGCTGGCGGGGCGGAGACGGTGGTCATGCGGGCACCTCCGAGTCGGTCACAAAGGGATCGGGAGCGGCTGGGTCCGGCCTGTCCGACGGCGGTGGCCCGGGCCTGGCGGGGCCGTCGCCGGGCTGCTCATCCTGCCCGCCGTGCGGATCTCCCAGGGCCTTGGACAGCCGCGAGCGGAACCACTTGTCGGCCAAGCCCGCGTTCAGCCAGTGCGCGCCGTTCTTGCCTGCAACGGTCCGGCCCTGCCAGGCGGCATCGCCGGCCTGTGCAATGAGACGGTCACCGATCAGGCTGATCACGCGATGCACATCGCGCTGCCAGACGCGGCGCTCCTCAAATGGGTCAACATCGTCCGCAAGAGCGGCCAGCCAGGTCTTGTAGGCGTTCTCCAGCTCGGCGAACCCCAGGTCACGGGCTGCCGATCGCGGCCCGTCCCCCTCGGCGCCGGCTGCCCGCGCCAGATCGGTTGCAAGATCACCCAGAGCCCGCACGGCAAGGTCTGCGTCCTCAGCCGCACCGATCGCCTGCCGCGCACACGTACGGTCCTGCCGGTGGAGCAGCACCACCGGCATCGCGACATGGTCATCGACGACTTCGTCGATGACCGACTGCTGCGTCCCATACCGGGCCCCGACAACCCGGGCCCTGATCAGAAAACCGCGCCGCAGCTCTCCCTCGGTGACCAGGCGAGCCACCCACTCCAGAACACCAGGCCGCAGATACGGGGCAGCATCCGCACCTTGTACGGTCTCCGAGCGGTCAGCGATGAGCGAGGCGACACCCCGCCAGGCGGAACGTGCCGGATCGTGCTCGCGGGGCAGATAGATCGGCGACTGACGCAGCTTCTTCTCCTGCGTGATGCTGCGCCGCCACGCGGTCATCGGCTCACGCCGGTGCATGTTCCGGGAAGCGAGCGGGTCACCGTAACCAAGGACGACACCAGTGACGCCCTCCCCATCGTGATGCAGGCGCAGCCGGCGCGTCTGCCACGAATAGAGGTCACGCAGACCGGTGGGGGTCCGTTCACCCCCACCGGGCCGGCACGGCTCGCGACGCCAAGCCGGCCGGTCACCGGAAGAGCTCCACTCCAACGCGTCGGTATCGGCGGCCACCAGATTCAGCAACAGCGTCTCCCGCAGCGTGTCACCCTCGGCGAAAACACCGCCCAACGCCCCGGCCCAGCCGGTACCCAGCGGATATACCTTGCCGCCCTTCACACGGTCGTCCCCCACCACACCGGACTTGATCCCAGAAGTGTCGTAGGCGTGGGCGTGCACAACCCAGCGGGCCGCCTCGGCAAAGGAGAGCCGCTCCACGGTGGGCATCCGGGCGGTGAAGAACGGCTCCCCGTTCGGCACGTCGGCCACGATCCGCGCGAGGGAGAACACCTCGTCCTTCGCTGTCCGCAGCCCAGCCGTCTGAAAGAACGGCGTGACAGGGTGGAGCAGATCGAACCGCTCGCGGTGAGCATCCAAATACGCGCCGACGCCGGCGAAGCACTCGGGATCCGCCCACAGCTCGCCCCACCGGTCGATGTCCTCAGGGCCGTCCAGGGCGTCGTGCGCGATGGCCAGTAGCAGCCGCACCAAAGCGAACTCCTGCGTGGGCAGATCCCCCACGATGCGCCGCACGTCGCCAGCCTGGTCGAACACCTGACGCAGCGACAACTCCCCCTGCGTCCCGTCCCGCCTGAGCACTCCAATCCAGGGTCGGCTCGTCAGATCAAAGGACAGGGCTTCGCTCGTGCTCATCGACGGTTCGGTCACGCATCATCTCCAGCCTTGCAAGGTGCGAACGGTGATGCCGTTGCGGTGGGTGCGTCCCGACCTCACCGGTGTACCAAGCGCCAACAGACCAACAGCCACGGATGTTTGACACCGCTCGACGACTGCCTCCACAGTATCGGCGTAAGCTCGCAACGATTCAAGGGGAGTTGAAAACGGCAGTGTCCGTGTGGATGCGGTGGATGGTCGTGATCGTCGGAGTCATCGGTACCTTCTGGCTAGCTCTCTTACTGGGCCGGTGGCTGCCCTTCGGTGGCCCCAACGACGATGCAGTGAAATGGGGGGTCGCAACAGCGCTGGCCAGTGCAATCTCCGCGGTGGCAGGACGGCCCATGGTGCGATGGGCGGAGTGCAAGCCCGGCCCAGCGGAAGACGCGTGAGTCTCACGACTTCGCATCAGCCATGAGAGGGCTGATCGTCTAAACTCGCGTATCGGGCTGGTGAGGCCCGACTGGCCGCGATGGCACCCGCATCGCTCCCCATCCGCATGGGGTTGGTCCCGATTCCAGGGGCGTACCGCATTGCTCCCCGCGTCAGCAGGGATAACGGAATATTGGCCGCCATCGGCTCAGTCACGGGTCACCTCCAGGCCATCGGCGTGGCTGTAGCTGAGCGAGAATCCTGCCAGCCGGGTCTGACAATCCTCATTGAGTGCAAGAATCAGCTGGTCAGACAGCCAGGGGCTGTCCTTGCCCTGCCAAGCCGGCACATACAGCTGCTCCAGCTCGTCAATCGCACGGTCCAACGTCTCGGCGTAGGAGAACTGCATCGGCAGCCGCAGCCCGCAACTCGCCGCCGTACGCGCCGCGAACGGCCTGGGTGCCTGGTCCTGCGACAGCTCAAGCCCCCCGCGCTGGCGCCCCTTCTTGTCCACACCCAGCCACGGCAACGTCACCAGAGCTCCGTCGGCTCGCCGCTGCACGACCACGACCTCCAAGGTCTCCCGGCTGTCCCGGACCTGGGCCCGCCCGGCACGGCTGTCATCAGCGTCACCCACCCCGGCCGCCACCCACCCGAACAACGGCCGCCCAGGCCGGCCGACCTCACCGAGACGGAACACGGCCGCCCGCTCCGTCTGATCGGCCCGATGCCGCTCGAACCGCACACGCGCCTCCTCCAATGCCGACGCCCACCGTTCCGGTCCGACCGCCGCCTCCGCATACGCGCCCTGAACCAGCGGGCTGATATCCACAGGCAGCCGCACCGGACATGCAGCCCCGCCGTCGAGATGGGGCAGCAGCACCGCAGCCGACCGCAGCAGCGCATACGCCCCATACACCGCGACCGATCCCCGCACCGGAACCGGCACTTCGGCCTCCCAGTCGGCGCCGGTCAGCAGACAGCGGGCCGTCCGCAGCCGAGCAGGCCGCTCCTCCTGGCCCGCACCACGCTGGTGGCGGTGCAGCCGGCCCATGCGCTGCAACAGCAGGTCGACCGGGCACAAGTCGCTGACGAGGAGATCGAAATCCACGTCCAGGGACTGCTCGGCCACCTGGCTGGCCACCACGATGTGCCGACCCTCAGGCCGACCTGTCGCCTTGCCCGGCGGACCGAACCGCCGCAGCAGATCACTGTCCTTCGCCGCCCGGTCGACATCGACGAAACATGAGTGCGCGACCGTAACCTCGCGGTCGCCAAACCTCTCCCGCAGCACACGCGCGGTCTCCAACACCCGCTTGACCGTGTTCCGCACAACGAGAACACAGCCACCGTCCACCAACTCCGTCTCAAGCCGGCCCACCAGGGCATCCAGCCCGTCGGGAAGCCGCTCCACATGAACGTCCGTGCCCCGGCCCGAACCCGCCGGACACCGCACCACCGGCATACCGCCCGGAGCCACCGCCGTCAGCAGCGGATACGCCCCCTCCCCCACCACACTCTCAGCCCACCCGCCGGCGACACCCGCATACGCCTCAACCAGCTCACGTCGGCGCCCGGCAGGCAGCGTCGCCGACAACACGACCACGGGAACCCGGTACGCCCCCAGCCAGGCCAGCACCCGGTCCAGGTAGACACTCATGTACGCGTCGTAGGCATGCGCCTCGTCAATCACCACGACCTTGCCAGCCACCGCCAGATGACGCAGCGCCAGATGCCGGCTCTTCAACCCCGCAAACAGCAGCTGATCGACCGTACCGGCCACGAACGACGCCAGCATCGCCCTCTTACGACCACGCAACCAGGCGTGCGCCACCAGTTCGGCGCCCGCGAACCGCGACTCACCCCCCAACCGCCGGGACACAGGCACGTTTGCATCCACGTCGACGGCGGCGATCCGCCCGCCGCGGGCCAGCAGCGGGGCGAAATCCTCGTTGAGAGCCGCTTTGGAGTGGGCGAGATACACGGAGTGCCGCCAACTATCGTCCGCAGGAAGCCGCTTCAGCCACTCCAGCAGCCGCGGGAACATCGCATTGCCCGTCGCCATCGTCGGCAACGCGAAAAACACACCACCCGCACCCGAACGCGCTGCGAACACCTCGGCCACGGCGAGCGCAGCCTCCGTCTTCCCCTCCCCCATCGGCGCCTCGATGACCATCAACCCCGGCACATCCATCTCCCGGGCCAGCCCCACCGCCGCTTCCTGCACCGGACGCACCTTCGCCCCTGCCGGAAGCCCGAACCGCGACCCGAACAACTCCTGCACATCGCCGACAAGCTCCCCAGCCCGCCACGGCGCCGGAAGATCCAGCCCCCGCCACGCGGCCGCCAAACGCTCCTTGCTGCTATGAGCCGAAGCCTCCGGGAAATACGGGAAAAGCTCAGGGTTGCTGGCGATCCAGTCGGACACGATGACCACCGCGGTCAACAGCACCTGCACGGGCTGCGGCAGCTTCACCTCCCGCCACACCTCAAGCCGCTCCCGCACACCGAAGTGCTCCGCACATGCGTCAAGCACCTCCGACTGCACCTGCCGCCACACCCTGCTGCTGCGGCCCGGCGTACGCAACAGCTCCTCATGGTCATACAAAGCCTTGATCTGACCATTTTCCGGCGGCACACCATGATGCCCACCCACCGCAACAGTGAACTGGCCCGCTTGCCTGGCCAACCACCCGAACCGCTTCTCCAGCCACTCACCGAGTAACACCTGACCAGCCAGCCCATGCGGCGCAAGCCGCCGATCCGGCCCCATCCCCTGCCGCGACGGCATCTCCAGACCTTGCTCGCGCATCACATCAGCAAGCTGGTCGACCTGGCAGGCGAAGGCCGGAGTGGCCTTACCGATATCGTGCACACCCGCAAGCCACACCACGAGCCTGCGCCCGTCCGCCCCACCGTCGGGCAAGACCTCACAGACCAGCGTCCGCACACTGGCAGGCAGCCACTCGTCCCACAACAGGCCAGCAACAGCAGCGCTGTCCTCCATGTGCCGCCACAACGGCATCCAACTGTCGGTATTACCGTCATGCTTCGCCCACACCGACCGCGCTCGCGGCCGAAGCCGCGACAGCAGGCCACAGTCAGCCACTCCCCCACTCACCATGGAAGATGCCTACACGTAAACCAGCGCCCAGCAGACAAAATCGAGTGAACGCGCCTGATCTGCGGCTGATCCAGGCTTACAGCGACCATCCAAGTGCCCCGAGGCGTATGGTGATCTGTTTACTGCTGGACAACCATCGACGAGATCGACACGGTATATGCATTTTGCCGGGATCGGTGAAAGTGTGCGAAGTTCTGGCTTACAAGAGATAGACCTGCAGGTCAGGCAGTCTGCTCCCCGCGCACGCGGGGATGGTCCCGCGGAGTCCGGGCGCGGCCTGGGTCTGCTGGACTGCTCCCCGCGCACGCGGGGATGGTCCCGAGCAGTACTGCGAGGCGGGTGAGCCGATCCTCTGCTCCCCGCGCACGCGGGGATGGTCCCTGCTGTGTCTTGTCCAGGTTGGACGGCCGGGACTGCTCCCCGCACACGCGGGGATGGTCCCGCTCATAGCGCCGTACATGAGTACATGCGCCTCTGCTCCCCGCACACGCGGGGATGGTCCCCTGGAATCGGACCTCGACCACCTCGAAGTCCACTGCTCCCCGCACACGCAGGGATGGTCCCGTCGCGTCGTCACGGATGCAGGGTCACGGAGGCTGCTCCCCGCACACGCGGGTATGGTCCCAACCCGGACGACATCCGGTACACCGAGTGGGACTGCTCCCCGCACACGCGGGGATGGTCCTATGCGGGCGGATCTGATGCACGGTATGCGTGACTGCTCCCCGCACGCGCGGGGATGGTCCCTTCTTGCGGAGGTCCGCGAGTTCGGATTCAAGCTGCTCCCCGCAGACGCAGGGATGGTCCCTACGACGACGCGCTGCAGGCCGATGACCAGGCCTGCTCCCCGCACACGCGGGGATGGTCCCGCGATCGTTCACGCCGGACTGACGCCCGGTTGCTGCTCCCCGCGCACGCGGGGATGGTCCCACCATCCTTGATCCCAACTCATCGTGTCATCCATGGCGTTGGCCTCACAGACGATCGACGTGCTCAAACTGTTGTACGCAGCGGGGCAGGATCAGCAGCGACGGCCGGCGTGCCGGCCTGCCGGGCGGCACGCTTCGCCTGGGCACGGCGCAGCGCCAGGGCGTGGGCGGCCTCCGACCCGTTGTGGCGACGCGGGCTGCCTCGATGGGGGCGGCTGGTCGTCCGCAGGCACCTTCGGCTCCGGGAAGGCCCGCCGGGTCAGCTCGCGTATCGCCTTGGTCTGCCGTTCGACGGCCTCCGTGATTGCCGGGTCGGTCAGGCGGGGCGGCCTGCCAGTGGGTGGCGAGCGTGCGGTGGTAGCCGTCGCTGGCCAACTCCCGTGTCTCTCCGGGGCCCCTTGAGTGCGGCCGCCGTATCGGGACGACGTCGTCCAGGTCAGGCGCGGGTACGGAGCCGGACGCGAGGATCCGCAGGTGCCGTACGACCGTCCCGCCCGCCGACGTGTTGGCGGCCGCGATGATGCCGGCCTGCTCCAGCCGGGTCTTCGTCGCCCAGGCCGCCGACTCCGGACACACGGTGAGCCGGCCGGAGTCCGCGTCGTAGCCGACCGCCACGACGTGCTCGGCGAACTCGGGGGCGATGGCCTCCCACCACTGCCGCGGTGGCGCCGGCGGCTGGCAGCTCGCAGGCCCGCTCGGTCACCAGCACGCCGATCGCCGCACCCAGCCCCATCGGCTCGCGGCCGTCACGCCGGATCGCCGACGTCGCGAGCGGCTTCGGCTTCGCCGTACGGGTGTTGCCGTTCTTCCTCGCCGCCTCCAGCGCGGCGCGCAGCGTGAGGCGGGCCAGGTCGACGCCCGGCACCTCGCCGCCGCTCACGACCGCTCCCAGGTGGTGTAGCCGAGGTTCAGGTGCCCGAGGCGGGACAGGCGCTGCACGTCCGCGACGAAAGCCCTGGTGAACAGCCTCTGTGCCGAGTGCTCGCCATACCGGTCGATGTGCGCGAACACGATGTCGTGGTCCTTGTCGGCGCGGGTGCGCCAGTCCAGGACCTGTTCGCGGGTCAGGTCCTCGAGGACCAGCTCCTGGTCGACGACGTCGGCCTCCGGCTGCGGTGCGGGCGCGGCCGGTAGCGGGCGCGGGGCGGACAGCACGACCGGGGTCGCAGGTGCAGCCGGTTTATTAGCGGAGGCCTGTGCGGCTGCTGTTTCGGCACGGTGCTTGGCGGCCTCCGCCTGCCGGACCCGGACCTGTTCCCACCGGCGTTCGCGGGCCCACGCCTGGGCGGTCACGGTCTCATGCAGCTGCCGGTCGGCCGCCGCGCGGCGCTCCGCCTCGGAGGCGTACGGCATCGCACCTTCGACGGCGGCCGCCACCGCGTGCCGCTGGGCACTTCTGCTGGCCTGTCGGTCCTCACAGCGAGGGCAGTCCCGGCCCGAGTCGAGCAGTATGCGGTCGTCACAGAGCTTGTCGCCGCACTGCTGGCGCTGGGGCAGGGCTCGGCTGACCAGCCAGCCCACCGGATTGATGATCGGCGCACCCAGACGCATCTGCTCGTCCAGGCGCCGGGCGAGGCGCTCGGTGAGGACCTGCGGCGCGTCGGCCCGGCCCGCGAAGCCCTCTACCAGGCGTAGCTCGGTGCGGGTCGCGGCCTCCACCAGCTTCCGGGCGCCCTGACGCTCCAGACGCTCCCACACCGCCCGCACCGGTGCCAAGATCACCCGCAGGTCTTCCGGCGGCAGAGGCACCCTCTCCTGCTGCTGCCTGTTCTGACCTGCAGCGTCCCCGCCCCGCACCGAAATGGCGGCCACCGGTCCGCGGTTGCCCTCATTGCTGATCGACGGGGACTTCTCACGCTCTTCACCGCGAAGCGGGTCACCGTCACTGCGGTCGAGCAGCAGCTGGCCAGTAGCAGCAGGCTCCCGGGCCTGGTCCTCGCGCGCACCCGCGCGCCCCGGCCGACCACCGTTCCAACCACGGCCTTCGCCGGAAAACCCACCAGAGAGCGAGAGAGACCCACCGGAAGAAGCCACAGAAGCGTGAGAGGCGTGGAGCTGTGCACCAACGGCGAGGTCTGCACTACAGGCCGACTCCCCCTCACCGGCACCCGAAACACCAGTAACCACACGGGCTCCGGCGATCCCAGCGGTCTCATGATCTCCGGACGCAGTAGCAGCGAGGTCTGAAAATACCGAGGCCGCGGCCTTACGGGCCTCCCTGACGGTACGGCCGTGTGCTTCAGCGACCGCCACCAGACGCACCCGTGACTTCCCCTTCAGACCCGACCCGGTCTCCTGCCGCACGACACCTGCAACGCCCTGCGCCTCCAGCCGCTTGAGCACCTTCGCCCCGCCCGCCGGCGAGCAGCCCAGCAGCCGCGCCACCGTCGCCGCCGGACGCCCCCGGGACGTGTCCACACTGCCCGGGCACAGCTGCAGCCAGCCGCGCGAATTCGTCGACAGCGTCATCAACAGCAGCCCGAGCCGGTCCGTCGCCGCACCCCGCCCCCTACGCCCAGCGAGCAGCCCGGCCGGAGTGGGCGCCCTGCCCTTCGGAGCCCACCCTGGACCGAACAACACCTCGAGGAGCCGCAGCAGCACGGCCAGCTCCGACCGCGTCAACGCCAGCGCATGCCCGAGGCCACCGGCGTGACGGGCACGCCACAGCGGCATCACCAGGCAGTCCAGCGCGGTCGGATGCCCCTTCGCGTCCGTCACCACCCGCGTACGCACCGCACCGGACTTCCGGAGCACCGGCAGCACGTCGTGATGGACCGACGACTCCTTCACACCCAGCCAGCGCCCCAGCTCGGCACCCCACGTCGACGTCTGGTTGTCATCCGGACGGCCCTGCGGCGCCCGCGACTTCGCAAACAGCACCACCGACGCCAGCCGGGCCACGTCCGGCACACCGGCCAGCGACGGGTCCGCCAGCAGCGCGCGCACCGCCGCGAGTAGCCGAGCCCGCATCGACTTCGACAGCTGGAGAGGGTTGCCCAACTCCAAGGGGGCCACCGGACCGGCCGCGGTCGGCACCGACCGCAACCGGCGTCGCCGGGGCAGAAGTTCCGCAGCGGCGTCGATCAAGCCGTCGACGGACGGACGCGGAGCGGGAACAGCCACGGCGGCCGACGCCGCCACGGCGCTCACCGGGACTCCCTCAAGTAGCCGATACAGAGCGTCCGAGTAGCCCGCTCGCATGGCAGACCGTCGCTTTGAGCGGGAAACTGTGACTTGAAAGACGGCGCAAAATGCGCCAATCGGGCACAAGAGAGCTGACAAAGGGCAGCACGATGCTGCAACATGGCTCTTGCCTCTTTCTTGAAGGGAAGAGGGCATGACGAAGGGCCTCTTTGGCACTTCGTGGTTCGGGGAGAACCAAAGATCGAACCGCTCGCAGCCGGCTGGCACCGGGGCGAGCAGCTCCTCCGGCAAGGCCCTGGCAGGCCGAACCCGGAGAGCAGATGGGGACCCGCGCCATGGCGACTGGCATCACCGTGAGGCCGGGCCCCGGGCGGCTAGAAGACCTGCGCAGCAGGCGCCGCCCCGACGACCTACGTCATCCTGACCCCCTCAGATGAGGCGCGGACTAGGGTGTACGCAGACAGCACGAACACCCCGTCGAAGGGCCAGCCATCGCTCGCGCGCTGCTGGCACCACGGCGGGGTGCTGTGTGTAATGCGGCGGGTACGGGTACCCTGATGCATGTCGATCACCTTGACTCGCTGAAAGGGTGGTCGGCCGACCACCGGACTCCTTCCATAAAGTCCGCTGGTCCGCCCCCTCGACTTGCTCAAGGTCGTGGGGGCCATTTTCTTTTGATCAAGCTCGGAGACACGATACTCCCCCGGTGTGGGCTTATCCGTGGCCGGGACGGACGTGTCGTCAGGAAGACCTGGCGACACATCGGCTGACCAGGAGCCAGTGCCTCGTTCGACGGCGAGCACTGCCGGATAGGCTCCAAACCGTGCAACACCTCGCGATTTTCGATTTGGACGGCACGCTGGTCGACCGGCAGTCGGCCTTCAACGATGCCGTGACCGGCCTGTGCCGTAGACACGGCTTCGACACCACAGCCGAGCAATGGCTGCTCACACAACTGGCCGATCGAGCGAACGCGAGCGACTTCGTGCGACTTCACGCAGCCTTCGACCTGGACGCGTCTCCGGCGCAGCTGTGGCAGGAGTACGTCGACCTCATGGCGGCCTCCGTCACGTGCCGGCCAGCCGTCCTCGAGGGCCTGGCCCGCCTCCGTGAGCAAGCGTGGACGATCAGCATCGCCACCAACGGGGCTTCCGACATCCAGCGCGCCAAGCTCGGTGCGACCGGCATCGGCGAACTGGTCGACGGCGTGGCTGTCTCCGGTGATCTGGAAGTACGCAAACCCGACCGGCGCCTCTTCGAACTCGCGGCTGACCGCTGCGGCTTGGATCTCGCCGACGGCGGTTGGATGATCGGCGACAATCCGGACGGCGACATCGGCGGCGGCCACCAGGCCGGACTGCGCACTATCTGGCTGCGAGGCCGCCCCTGGCCCGACGATCTCCCCGACCCTCACCACGCGGTCGACGACGTCACAGACGCCATCTCCTTCCTGCTCACCGACCACTCGGAGTAGCCACGTGGACCAGCAGATCGTCGGCATCCTCCACCCCGGCAGCATGGGCGCGGCCATGGCCTCAGCACTCCGCCCGAACGCCCAGCGAGTGCTGTGGTGCCCAGAGGGCCGCAGCCGAGCGACGATCGCCCGAGCCGAGCTGTACGGCCTGGAGCCGGTACCGACCCTGGGCGACCTGGTCGAGCAATGCCACACGATCATCAGCCTGTGCCCGCCAGCAGCCGCCGAAGACGTCGCCCGCCAAGTCGCCGCGCACGGAGGCTTCCGCGGCGGCCTGTACGTCGAGGCCAACGCCATCAGCCCCGCCACAGTCGACCGGATCTGTGAACTACTGCCCGACGTGTGGGCCATCGTGGACGCGGCAGTCGTCGGCTCCCCACCCACCGGCGGAAAGAAGCCCCGCCTGTACCTGTCCGGCTGGCCCAACCCAGTGCGCTGGGTGGAAGAACTGTTCGCAGGCACGGACGTCTCCACCCACAACGTCGGCAGCAACGCCGGCCAAGCATCCGCCCTGAAACTCTCGTACACCAGCTTCCAGAAGACCTCCCGCGTGCTCGCCGCCCTCGCACTCGCTGCGGCTCGCGAGCACGGCGTCGACCAGGAGCTCATCGACATCGCCTCAAAACGCGGCGGTTCGTACCTCGCCGAACCGGAGTACGTCGCCAAGACCGCGGCAAGGGCGTGGCGGTGGGGACCGGAGCTGGAAGAGGCCGCCGACATGCTCGCGGCCGCCGGCCTGCCTCCGGAGATGATGCGCGCGGCGGCGGCCACGCTGGCACGGTGGGATGACGTCAAGGACGGCGAGCTCACGCTCACCGACGCCCTCAACCAACTAGCCCAGCCGTAGCCCGCGCTCATGCCGTCGCCACTCCCGCCCGCGCATGGAGCAGCTGGTCAATGAGCCGCGCCGCGTCCTGCGGTGTCGCCGTCGTGGTGTCCACGGTCAGGTCCCAAGCCAGGTCCGGGTAGGCGTCCAGGTCCTCGTGGGTCGCGTCCCATGCCGCCAGGCGCGCCGCGGTGTCGGCGTCACCGCGTCCCGCGGATCGCTGCGCGGTCACCTCACGCGGGCACCACAGCAGCACCAACGTCCAGTTGGCCGGGTAGCCGCCGACCAAGGCGCGGATGCCGTCGATCTGCCCGAGGTGCACCACCGGCACCCCGGCCGCGAACGCCACGTCGACGCCGGGCCGGTCAATCACGTACGTGTTGCCGTACCGCGCGTTCGCGTAGACGACGTCGCCGGCGGCCTCCAGCTTGTCCAGCTGCTCCGTTGTGCCCATCCGGTAGCCGGCGGACTTGCCCGTCCCCACCTTGAACCGCGTGAACTGCGCGTACTTCGAGTGCAACTCGGTGAGCGCGGCCGTGACGGTGTCCTTGCCCGACGCCGGCGGGCCGTACAGGATCACGCCCTGCTTCGACTTCACGCGTACATCGCCCCCATCGCCTGCCGGGCCTGGTCCGCGAGGCTTACTGCAGTCCCCAGCCGGTTGTCGACGACCAGATGCGGGACTGCCGGGCGCAGATCCAGATCGATCGTGGCTATGTACTCATCCCACCGCTGGAGCTTCCACGCGTCCCGGGCGGCCGAGCGGAAGGTGATGTACTCCCGCATCGACTCCTCATCGCAGCTGACCCACACCGGAAAGACGTCGACACCCATGGACGCGGCCCGGTTAGTCAGGCGCTGCATCCAGGCTGCGTCGGTCAACTCCGCGATGAACGGAGCGGAGAGCACGGTGCTGATCCCGCACTTGATGTTGGCCATGGCTGACTGCATGAGGCAGTCGTACTCCACCGACCGGACATGCTCCCGGTAAAGCTCGGTGTGCCGGTCGTTCGGGTCGCCGCCCAGTGCGACCAGGAGCCGTTCCACCAGCGGCCTGGTGAGCGGGTCCTTGTCGAGCAGCGGCCAGCCGGTGAGTTGGACGAAGAACCTCGCCAGCTCAGTCTTGCCGCTCCCCGCGTATCCGCCCACCAGGATCAGGACGGGCCGGTGCGGGTCGCCCCCGGTGTGCCTCCGCTTCCAGGCGTCGATGATGCGCTGCTGGAGAGCAAAGTGCCCGGCATCTTCGCTGCCGGGCGAGATGCGGTGGATGGCCCGTTCGACGGCCAGGACGTGCGCGCCGTTGAGGCGGTCTTCCATCGGCGTGAGCTTGAACGACGTCTCTTCACCAGGCAGAGCGGTTCGGAAGCCCAAGTCCGGCTCGGTGGCCCGGTAGAGAAGACAGTAGGCGCGGCGGTAGTGCGGGCCCGGGTAGACCTCACCCTGCTCATGCTGCCACAGGGTCTGCGGATTCGCGGCGGGGATGCCCTTGAGCTTGGCCTGCTCAGCGACCTCACGGAGGCGCTCGCCAGCCTTCTCCAAGGTCAGGCCGTGAGCCTCCCGCTGCTCGCGCAATCGGTCTGGCAGCCACCCTGCTCGCTGCTTCCCCACCCTTTGCCCCTCCGTCATCGTCATGGCCGCGAGCCTAGGGCTCGAGCCCCAAATCCCATGTGTACGTGGATGTTGAAAACCCGTGAACGAAGGTGCGCACGGGCTTCGACAAGCCGCTGTGATGTTCGGCTGGCTCCGAGGCGACTGTTATGGGGCCCCACAAGAGAAGCGGACAGAGGAGGCGCGGCACGTGACTGGTAGATGTGGGAGCGATGGCCGCAGTGGATGCCTGTTCTGTGGGAGCACCGGGTGCGTCGATCATGTAGACGTACATGCGTCCCCCCAGGCGGCAAAGTCCGTAGTGCTGGCGGACGTCCAATCGGAGCTTGCGAAGGCAGCGACATCATACTCCCTTAAGGCTTATTGGCTTAAGGGAGTCCTGAGGTTATCAGGGCACCTGGAGCTTGTACCGCATGCGGTACTTGTGCGCCGCTTTGGCCAACAGGGAGACCTCGATTGGCCTGTCGTTGTCCGTGTAGACCACTCGGAATGTGAGCATCACGGGCATATCTTTGGGAAGCTCCAGAGCTACTACTTCTTCCTCCGTGGGGATCTCCGAGGAGACCTCGTCCACGAACTCGCGGGGTGGGTAGCCCAAGCCGCTCAGGAGCGTGGGTGTGCCCCCACGGATCTTTCTGGGTTCCATCATCGCCGTGCCTTCAGCAAGTTCCAGCGGATAGTACGACCGGGTGAGTTCCGCGGGCTCGTCATCAAGGAGCAGCACCTGCTTGCGGAGGAGGGCCTGTTCCCCCTCTCGGAGCTCGAGGGACGCTGCCACTTCGTGAGGGGGCACGACAACTTCCACCTTGAGGAGCTTCGTCGAGCCGCGCTGCGAGCGCTTCCCGGCCTCGGTAATCCAGCGGTATGGCTCACCAGCTGCCGCCGGCGGCATGTATACGGCTGGCGAGATGGCTTGCTGCGTACTGCCCTTGACGAAGACGCCCTTACCGGCATGGCCGACCAAGAGGCCTTCGTCCTTCAGCATCAGCAGGGCCTTCTGCACCGTCGTGCCCGCCACGCCGTACTGCTCCATCAGTGCTGGGGTCGACGGCAGTTGGGCTCCGGGGGCGAGATCCCCGCGAGTGATCTGCCTCCGAAGCGTGGCGGCGATCTTTTGATGGGCCGACCGCTTGTCCTCGAACGATCTAGCCATGTCTCAGACCGCCTGCTTCCTCTGTCGGTACTGGAGGTGTCGCGTCATGGTCATAACGCTGACCTCCATCGGCTCGCCGGTACTGGATGTCGTGAATCGAGTCAGGACCAACACCGGTGCACCAGGCGGCAGATCCAAGGCGGCGCACTGGCTTGTGGTGGCTGTCGTTGCGTGGACGTCTTCCAGCGGATCGTCTTCGGGCGTGAAGCCCAAATTGGCCAGCAGCGTGACGGCGCCACCAGGGATCTTTCCGTGCTCAGCCAGGCGAGTGCCACGTGCGATGTGGGCCGGATAATAGGAGTCGGCCAGCTCAACCGGTTCGTCATCGAGCAGGATCAGTCGTCGACGGACCACGACCGCCGCGCCCGGTTCGGTACGGAAAAAGTCCCGAACAGGGGGCGGAGGGTCGACCTCTTCCACCGCGAGCAACCGCTGGCCGCCGCGCCGTCCGTGCGCTGCAGCCTCAGCGCTCCACGCGTCTTGCTCTCCTGCGCGTCGCGGTGCGAGATACGGCTGGGCTTCACCCATCCATGCGTCGTTGCTGCCCACTATGTCCCCTCGGTCCGTCATGACCCGCCGCAACCCTAGTGCTCTGCGGCTACAGCCAGCATGGTTCGACCTTAAGCCTTGCCACCTTAAGGCGTAAGGCC
Source organism: Streptomyces sp. V4I2 (assembly GCF_030817655.1). Taxonomy (GTDB): domain Bacteria; phylum Actinomycetota; class Actinomycetes; order Streptomycetales; family Streptomycetaceae; genus Streptomyces; species Streptomyces plumbiresistens. The sequence continues at coordinate 177,808 of NZ_JAUSZM010000004.1, read as the reverse complement.
TTATGGTCTCATGCGTCGGCCCCCGCAGGGGACGCGCTGATTGCACGACTGCACAACAGCAGGGGTCACCGCCTCCTAGGAGGCGGCGGCAATGGGGTTGAGCCCGCGCTCCCCCGGTCGACGGCGCCTGTACCGAATAGCTCCACCTGATCCACCTCTGAACAGCGAAGTTGTGCTGTCTGTCCGCCAGGACCCCCGACCGCAAGGCCGGCCTGGCGCGGCAGAGAGGGCAGCACTCGCTTCACCCGCCGGAAGGAACGTGATGGCGAAGAACCGCAAGCGTCCAGGTCGGACCCGCACCAAGCGCGACAACCGCCGCGCACCGATGCTGCTCAGCAAGATCGGCCCCCAGGAGATCAACGTCCGTGAGGGCGAGGCCAAGTCCATCGTCTGCCCCGACTGCCGCACCTGGCGCCGACTGATGGGCGACAAGAAGCTGGTGATCCGCGAACACTGCATCAGCGACAAGGTCGCCGAAGGCGAGAAGCACGTCCGGTGCGACGGAAGCAACCAGGTCGTCCACCTCGACATTCCGATCGAGCAGTGGAGCGAGGAGATGCTCGCCGCTGACAGCACGGCGACCGGACGCCGTTCCGCCCGCCAGCACTACAAGCCGCTCCCGGCCCCGGCCAAGCCGGTCACCAGGATGTCCCCGGTGTCCATGAGCGTGGCCGGCGCGCTCGCCGCCTACCGCGCCCACCTCAAGAAGTGCCGGGCCAGCAGCATGGCCGGCCGCTGTGGCGGCACCCACCGCTGCGCCGACGGTGCCCGGCTCGCCGCGGTCTACGCGGAACTGGAGCGCGCCCAGCCGCTCCGGGATCGCGAGGCCCGCGTCGACGCGCTGCTCGCTCGCTACCGATCGAGCATGGTGTGGGCGAAGCACAGCGAGGCCACGGTCAACGCCAAGAAGACGACGGCCAAACGCAGCGGTACGACGGTCGAAGAGACCAACAACGCCTGCCGGAACCGCTTGCCTGGCACGGTCTCCGACAACCGCGGCCCGCAGGTGCCGACGCAGCCGGTCCGTATCACCGCCTGAACATCCACCGCGACGAACGACCGAGGTGGCCCCCACCCGAACGCATCTGGGCGGGGGCCACCTCGGCTGCTCGTACGACAGCTGACAGCCCGCGCATCACAACCCTGCCTCCCTCCGTGAGGAGTTGCTCATGATTACGCAGCCCGCACCCACCGTCTCTGTCCACGACATCGACTGGGACCTGAACTGGACACCCACCGGTGAGCCCAGGAAGCCCTGGGACCAGATGCCCGCAGGCCGACGCTCAGTTTGCGCTGTCTCGTGCGATGGGCGAGACGGTCTCTGAGCAGGAGTACCTCGCCACGGATCGCACGGGACAGCCGCTGCGGATCGTGCTGCTGAAAGTGGTGTCCGAGGCCCATCAGGAGGCCGACCTTGGCGCGGTCTACGAATTCGCGCTCTGACTGCCGCAACGACGAACGACCACGGCCCCGGCCGACCCGATCACCTCGGGTCGGCCGGGGCCGTGGTTGCTCGTACGACCAGCCAAAACGACGACAACCCCGGCGACTTGAGACCCCCGGGGCTGTCCAGGACCTGACTGGAGGACCTGATGCACAACAGCATGACACGCCCTGGAAGCCAGCCGGGCGCCACCCGCCCGCTGGTGGCGCGGGAGGACGACCCGCTGTTCGACGCGGATCACTCGCGCTGCTCGGGTCCCTTGCGTCGCGCGTCGATCACGGTCGCCGATGTCGAGGAGATCGCACGCAGGGCCGACGAGGCGGCGGGGGTGAGGGCGTGATCACCAGCCTGACCGACGCTGAACGCGCGGAGCTCTCGCGGAAGAACGCGGAGCAGAACAAGAGGTCGGAGAACAACCGCCGATGAGTGCACGACCGACCGACGACCTGTTCGTCCGCTACATGAAGGCGTTCGAGGACTCCACCGAGCACACCGCCGCCTGTCCGGCCTGCCAGGGCGAGACGCCGTGTGCGGAGGGGATGCCGATCCACGAGCGGTTCGCCCGCCTCCAGGACGCCTACCGCGAACGCCAATCCAAGCAGCAGCGCTGATCCCCCGGCATTGCCCGTCGTCCCCGCCCCTTACCGGGCGGGGCCGGCGGAGAGCGTCGGGAGCTCACCCCGCTCCGGCCATCCGGCCCCACAGACACGCAATAGCCCCAGGGTGGCCGCCCTGGGGCTGTCTCTTGCACTGGACCTTATGGGAGGCCCGAATGAAGCGAGTTTCCATCGCCATCGTACGCAATCACGCCTACGCGCCCGTCTCCACCGACGCTCCGGTGCGGCCCCGCGCGGCCTGTGCCGATGAGGACTCCGAGCTGTTCTTCCCCATCGGCAACACCGGCCCGGCGCTGCTCCAGATCGAGGAGGCCAAGGCTGTCTGCCGTCGCTGCCCGCTGATAGAGAGCTGCCTCGAGGGCGCGCTGGAGCGCAACGAGCTGGGCGTGTGGGGCGGCACCGACGAAGACGACCGCCGCCGCATGAAGCGCCGGGCCGCTCGCCGCCGCACCGCTGCCTGATCCGTTCTGGCGGCTGCCTGATCCGCCCGCACCGACCGCTGCACCACGGCGGCCGGGACGGGCGGTGACGGGGAGCCGGACAGCCCGGACCGACAGCCCAGGGAGGCCCTGATGGGCACGACGACGACCGCCCAGCTCGACACCGCGACGACCACCACCGGCACCACTCGGCTGCCGGACTCGCTGTGCACGCACACCCCGAAGTGCCCGACCGCCGGCAGTCCGGACCGGGAGGCCGCACAGACCATCGCGAGCCACCCGGAGCAGGGCTGGAGCCTGCTGTGCAACGGCGTCCTGGTCTTCGACGACACCGGCGACCTGCTCCCCGACGGCCGGATCGTCAACCCGCACCGCCCCACCGACGGCGCGCTGTCCTTCCGGCTCACGGACGCCCACGCGCTCATCGGCAGCACGTCCGGCAGCGGGAAGACCAGCGCGGCGGCCGCGATGCACAAGTCGGGCGTCCTGGCCGGTACGGCCGTGACCCCTCGCTTGGCCTGACAGCTGCCTGATCCGCTCGCACCGACCGCTGCACCTTGGCGGCCGGGTCGGGCGGTGACGGGGAGCCGGACAGTCCGGACCCACTCACCAACCCCAACGCCGCCCACCAGGGCGGCTCCTACCGGAAGGAGGCGGCGTGGCCGCCACACGAACCGCACACAAGAGGAGCCCCGCGCGCAAGAAGCCGGCGGCGACCCGTCCGGCTTCGCAGTCGACCGCCTCTCCCACCCCCGAGGCTTCCCCGGCCCCGGCCGGGACCACGCAGACGGAGACGGAGGTCGTCGACTTCGAGGCGCTGGTCCGCGTCGCGGACGCCCGGGACCGGGCCGCCGACGTCATCGACACCGCGCGCGAGCAGGCCGCCGCCCTCCAGGCGGAAGCCGAGACGGTGGCCGCGCGCACCGTCGCCGACACCCACGAGCAGGTCACCGTGCTGATGGCCGAGGCGCAGACCCGCGCCGCGGGCATCACCGCCGACGCCGACCAGGCGGCCACCGCCCAGCGCGCGGCGGCGAAAAACGACCTGGAGGCGGCTCGCGGCGAGGCCGACCGGCTCCTGACGGAAGCCCGCGACCATGCCGAGAGGCTGGTAACGGAGGCCCGGGCCCGGGTCAACGACCTGACCGAACTGGCCGCCACCGACCGCGAAGCGACCGGCAAGGCGGTTGCCGAGCTGCGCCGTCTGGCGGAGGCCGACCTCACCGAGATCGGCGCCCTGGTCGACCAGCGCCGCATCGAGGCCGGCGGGATCCTCGCCCGCGCCCAGGAGCAGGCCGACGAACTGGTGGCCGCGGCACAGCGCGAGGTCGACCAGGCCCGCGAGCGGTTCGCCCAGCTCGCGGTGACGGCGGCTGAACAGTACGACGGCCGCCGCGCGGAGGCGGAGGCGCTGTACACGGACGCGGTCAAGGCCGCCGACGACCGGCGCCGCGAAGCCGACGCTCACGTCGCCGCCGCGCACACCGAGGCGGAACAGGCCCGCACAGAGCTGCGCGAGAAGCTGCGCGAGCTCACCGACCAGTTCGACACGGAGGCCGCCGCCAAGCGCAAGGCCCTCGCCGACGAACTCGCCGGGCTCAAGCAGGCGTGCGACAAGCAGCGCGAGCGGCTGCGGGAGGAAGCCAAGACCGTCGCGGCGCAGCTGCGGGAGGCCGCCCAGAAGGAAGCGAGCCGCATCACCACCGAGGCGGAGCGCAAGGCGAAGGGCATCACCGAGCGGGCGCAGGCCGATGAGGCCCGCGCCCGGCGGCTGCTCGAGGAGGCCCGGGAGGCGAAGAAGGCCAACTCCCGCTTCCGGGGCCGGCAGCAGAACCTCAGCCGCAAGGCGTGGAAGACGGCCCCGTGGATCGCGCTCGCCGCCGGCGTCGGGCTCGCCGCCTCCGGCGAGTACGAGCTGGCCCGCATGGTCGGCATCAACCAGTACGTCGCCCCGCTGCTGCCGGTCAGCATCGACGTCTACTGCGTCACCGCGTTCCGGGCGAAGAAGGACATCCCCTACGCGCTGCTGCTGATGGCGTCGGCGAACGTGACCTACCACCTGTCCGAGCAGGCCCACATCGTCAAGGAGGGCCAGTCGGCACCGTGGCAGCTGACGACGTTCGTCGTGCTGATCTTCGTGGCCGTCATCTGGCGCGTCCACACGCTCATGCACGACGACGGTACGGACAGCCACGGCAGTACCGCCGCTGCGGACGGCCGTACCGGTACGGACAGCGGAAACGGAACGCCCGCCCGTACAGGTACGCACCGGCGTACCGACGGTACGGACACCGCGTCGTCCAGCCGTACAGGGGCCGCCAGTCGCGACCTGTACGCCGCTCACGGCTCGGTACGGCCGGACGGTACGGGCCTCGGACGGGACGGTACGGACCCTGTACACGCCGCGCCCCACCCGCCGCACGATGGCGGGACCGAAGCGGCGCTGACCAGGCCGTACGGCGACCGTACAGACGGAGTACACACCGCCCCTGACAGGGCGCGGCGTACAGGTACACCGGCTGCTGGCCGTACCGGTACGGCCAGCGCGGCCGTACCGGGGCGTACCGGCACGGTCAGCGTCCGTACACAGTCCGGCGGCGACGGCGTACCGGGTGCCCGTACAGGTACGGCCACCGCGTCCCCTCCCGCAACCGGAACCAGCGATGCAGCGGATACGGACCGTCCCGGTACGCCTGTACGGACGGACGAAGAACTCCTGCCGCTCGTACAGAACCTGCCGCGCGACAAGGACGGCTTCGTCACCCTCTACCAGGCCCGCACCAAGCTCAGCGTCAACCAGACCCGCGCGATCCGGCTGCTGAAGGAGGCCGGCCTGCTGCGTCCCGAGGACGCGGACAAGTACCTGAAGTGATCCACCGTCCGGCACGCGCCAGTGAGGGCCAGCCCGCTCGAATCGGGCTGGCCCTCGCTGCGACTGCCGGAAGCAGTCAACAGCCCCCCGAGTACAGCAGATCCGACCCCCACGGAGGACCCCGTGAACACCGAAAATAACGGCAAGCCCTTCTTCGAGGACCCCAACGAGGCGTTGCGCGAGATCGCGCAGAACCCCGCCGCCTACGCGCACTACCTCGCGGACTTCCACCGGGTCGTGCTGGACATGCAGGCCAAGCTGGAAATCCTCCAGCGCGAGACCCGCGTGCACTGCCGCGGAACCCGAGTGGAGGGCGACAAGATGGGCCAGGCTTTCCTGCGCTCTTTCCCGGTGGAAAAGTCCCTGCACGACGTTCTTAAGAACCTCAAGAACGCCACTGCGGGACTCGAAAAGAGCGCCCATAAGCGCCACGCTCACGACGAAAAGGTGAAGGAGGTCAAGAAAAGTCGAAAGGAAAAGGCGCAGCTCAAGGCGCGTAAGAACAACCCGTCGCTCCAGGCCGCCCCGGAAAACTCGGGGCAGCAGGGTGCACAGAGCCCGAATATGGGCTATGGTGGCCCCACGTCGATTTACAACCTGGACCGCAGGGAGTCGGCGTGAGTGCAGGTCGCCCGCTCACGAAAGCAGAGCGGAAGGCGTTCAACCGTGCGGAACACGAGCGGAAAATCAAACAGGATTTGATTACGCAGCACGGAAAAGAACTCGGCACCTTCTATGCCTGGCTCCGGATTGTGAATATCCGAGGCACGCAGGCTTGCCGCGAGGGCGACACGGCGTTCATCCGTGACGTCGCGCTCGCCCTGCAGAACGTCCACCGCAGCCACTTCGGCTAGCTCCCCGCGTCCCGTCACGAAGGGCCGTCTCCGATCCCGGGGACGGCCCTTCGGCGATCCCAACGCGTGCCGTGCGTGCCGCGTGTCACGCGTGCCGCACACGCGCGTACGCGAGGCCGATGCCGACTGCCAAGCCCAGGAGGAGGGAGTCGCGTGTCCGACGACACCGACAGCAACGTGGTTCACCTCCCCACTCGGGGCAGCGATTCCGGCGGAATGCCGGATGCCCCCGACGGTGGGGATTTGTTTTTCTCCGAACCGCCTGACGGCGGTGCCGATAGGGCGCTCCCTCCGGATTCCCAGGCGGAGACGACAAGGGAACTCCCGCCTGTTCGCGGGCCTATCTCTCCGGAAACGGCTTTGCGGGAAACGGGAATGCCCGACGCCCCGGATTCCGACGACGAAGAATACGAGGAAGACGAATACGAACAGCCTCGCTCTCTCGCCGATCGCCTCGGTGACTGGCTGGAATACCGACTGGAAGTGGCGCGGGACCGGCACGCCGGAGAAGCGCCCTTCCGTGAGGCTGAAATAGCACGCAAGGCCGCACTGTTGGAGTCCCGCACCGCCCAGGAAACCGCAATGATGGAGCAGAACGCCAAACTCCACGCGGCGCAAATGAAAGCGAAGGCCGACAAGACGGCGGCACGCGGCAAGGCCGACGCGACGCGGTCCTCCAGCTCCGGCATGGGCGCCGACAAGGGCCGCTCCAAGGCCGGCGGCGGGGGCGGCTCGCGTGGAGGCGGCGGCAGTTCCGGCGGCTCAGGCCGGGGCACCGGAGGCGGCCGGGGCTCGGGAACCAACGGGTCCGGCAGCTCCGGGCGCGGCTCTGGGGGAGGTAACTCCCCCAAGGGCGCCGGGAAGGGCTCTGATCGCTCAGCTGGCGGCCGTGGGGGCGGTTCGAAGGGCAATGAGTCGTCCGGCGGCTCCAAAGGCCGTCAGAACGGCTCTGGAGGCTCCGGGGCGGGCAAGTCCGGTGCAGGTAAGGGCAGTTCGGGCGGCTCCGGCGGCAAGAACGGCTCGGGCAGCTCCGGGTCCGGCAAGGGCGGCTCCAAGAGCGACGGCGGTACGTCGCAGAACTCGCCGGCATCCAGCCCCAGGGCCGAACGAGCCCGCGGCCGCCAGGAGCGCGCCGCCGCCCGCCAGGCCGCCCGGCAGCAGCGGCGCAGCGCCACCCAGGCGGCGAACCTCGCCGACCGCAGCAACGACCGCGACCAGGCCCGCGACAACAAGCAGGCGGCGCGTGAGGAACGCCGCGCGGCGAAAGCCGAGCGGAAGGCCGCGAGGAAGGCGAAGCGGGAGGCCGCCAAGGCCGCCGACGACCGCACCAGCCTGGGCGATGCTGTCGCGGAAGGCGCGCAGCAGCGCTGGGATGAGCGCCGTGCGGCAGCGGAGAAGGACAAGGCCGCGAAGGACGGCACCGGTGACACCAAGGACACCACCGGCGACAAAGACTCCGAGGCCACAACCAAGAAGATCCCCAAGGACGGCCCTGAGACGTCCACCGACGACCCGAAGGACGACTCCGCGACCAAAGGGCCGGACGACGGCAAGAGGAGCGGCGAGAAGCCGACCGATGGCTCCGCCGACAAGGACGCGAACGACAGCCCCAAGCCCGACGACACCAAGGACCCGCCCGACCCTGGCGCTGGCGGGCACCCCTGGGGGGAGTGGATCAAGGACTGGTTTCGCAAGTACAGCGACAACCAAGACGCCCCGGAGCCGGAAGAGCCCACGACGATCCGGCCCGAGGACCTTGGCGACGTCACGGTGGACCGCCCGGGCGGCCCGACCCGGTCCCCGAAGCCGGAATCGGCTGAGGAGGACATCCCGGACGCGGTCATCGTCGACGATCCGATCGACCCCTTCGGGGCCGCCGTCTCCAGTCCTGCGAGCCTCCCCCGGGCTCCGGAGCCCCACACTCAGCGTCCCGGCACCACCCGCCCCGATCCCCAGGAGAACCCCGTGACGGAGGTCAACAAGACCGCGTCGGGCCAGACCGGCATGGCGGCCAAGCACCGCACCGACATCACCTTCAGCGAGTACCTGATGGAGATCGTGAACATCGCGATCGCCGCCGCGCTCGACAAGGACCGCGCCCAGGAACTGGCCATCGCGCTCGGCAAAGTCGCCGACGCCCTGCGGGACATGGCGGCCGACCTGGTCGGTGACCACAACATCGCCACCGCGGTCGTCGACCAGATCACGGACCTGGCCGACGCTGCGGACCGCATGAAGCAGCTGGCCGAACGGTGCGCCACCGAGTGCGAGATCGCCTCGGAGGCCGCCCGGATCGCCGCCATGTTGGTCGGCCGGGTCTACGGCGAGGACATGCAGGCCATGGACGACGCGGGCCTGGCCAGCGCCTCCGCCGCCGCTCACCACGACTAGGAAAGGAGGTCTGCTGATGAGCGACCTGACGCCCCACACCGGCGGCGGCGCTGCCGCCCAGACCGACGGCGACAACCGGTACAAGGCCGTCCAGCAGAAGCTCAAGACGCTGGGGCAGGCCATGGACCTGGCCAGCAACGAGCTCGAGGCGCTGCTGCGTGGGATGCGTATGAACGCGCAGCGCTCGGAGGGCTTGGCCGTCGACATCGCCAACGCCGAACTCGACCGCAAATTCGTGGAGATGACGAACCAGGTGTCCGTCGCCCTGGGGGGCGCCGCTGTCGAAGTCCGGAAGCTCCACGCCACCGCGCAGGAGGTGTCCGGACTCGCTCACGACACGCGGCGTACGCACGCGCGGCTGTACGAGGGCCTGGACACCGTCCGCTCCGGCCGCCCCGAGCGCACCCCCAGGCCGGGCTTCTTCGCCCACTGACCCCAGCTCACCGAAAACCCCTGATGGGCGGCCCGCCACCGACGGCGGGCCGCCCATCAGCATCTTCCGAAGGAGAACCCCGTGTCCGTGCCGCGCAGCGTCGCCCTGGAGCGCACCCTCTACACGCTGGCCGCCCCGGTCCTCGCCGCGGCCCCGAACCTCTCCCCCGACAGCCCTGTCAACACCGTCATCCAGCTGGCGGGCGCCGCCGGCGTCGGCGGCTGGGTCCTCGCCGGCAAGAGCGACGAACCCGGCACAGGACGCAAGATCCTGCGCTGGTCCCCGCTCGTGCTCGCCGCCGCCGTCGACATCGCCGCGAAGAACACGATCGGCTGGGGTCCGTGGTGCATGGACGGCCTGCTCGCCGCGGGATGGGCGGCGGCCGGCCTGCTGGTGATGCCGTTCTCCCGGCACACCCGCCGCAACCACCGGCCCGCCCTCGCCGCCCCGGCCCCCGCGCCGCAGCTGCAGCCCGCCCCCGAGCCGTCTGTGGCGCAGCCGGACGACGGCGCCGACACCTTCACCCGCCAGGTCCGCTGGCTGTGGGAGAACCGCGGCATGCCCGGCCGCACCATCGTCGTCAAGGCCATCCCGCACGAGGGCATGCCGAACGACCTGTCGCTGCTGCTGCGTGCCTCCGAAGCCGGGCGGCCGATCTCCGGACTCACGGAGGAAGCCGTCGCCGCCGCGTTCGGTGTCGACGTCACCGATGTGCGGATCGAGGAAGTGGCCCGGCAGTACGGGCGCGAGGGCGGCCCCGGCTGGAAGCACGTCGACGTCACCCCCGACGCGAACGAGCGGCGCCGCAAGGCCCCCACCGCCCACGAGTGGTGGGCCGACCGGATCGGAGCCGTCGGCGGGCCCGTGCCCGGATCGGAGTTCGTCAAGGAGGTCCGCGACCACGCTCGCCGGGTCACCCACTACATCGCCCAGGTTCCCGACGAGATGGGCGAGCCGCGCGTCAACCAGCATGCCCTGGCGGCCGCGCTGAAGACCAAGTACGACGAAGGCCGGCTGTTCGTCACCGTCGACGGCAGCCAGGTTCTGGTCTCCCTGTGGGATTCCTCGCCGCTCGCACAGGTCTTCCCCGCAACGAGGGAGCTGCTGACCCCGGACAAGGACGGCCGGTGGGTGACGGGCTTCCTCGGCAACGGCCAGCCCGCCCGCAACCGCGTCTACACCGACCGGGGCGCGGCGCACGGTCTTTTCGTCGCCCCGTCCGGCGGCGGCAAGACCCAGCTGATGGGCCTGCACGTCGCGGCCGACGCCCTGTTCGGGGCCGTGGTCATGCTGGCGACCGAGGCGCCGGATGAGAAGACGGCCGCGCTGGGCAAGCACACCGCTCGCTACGGCGTCGGCGCGCTCTACATGATCCGGCTCCTGCGGGTCCTGGTCGCGCTGATGGAGATCCGCGGCGAGATGCCGTGGGAGGACGGCCAGGTCCACGAGTGGGACCCGACCCGGCCGGGCTGTCCCTACCGGATGCTGTCCGCGTATTTGGACGAGTTCCTGTCCGCCGCCCGCTCCGGCGACTACGGCGCGGAGATCATGGACCTCGCGGAGCTGGTGTCGGTCAAGGGCCGCAAGTACGGGGTCGGCCTGAAGGTCGCCGGCCAGTCCATCTACGTTCAGGACGGCTTCACGCAGCTGCTGTGCGAGAACCTGCGTGACAACTGCATCCCGGTCGTGCTGAAGGTGGCGCCGAAGAAGGTCACCGAGATGTTCAAGGCCCTCGGTATCCCGTCCGAGTACATCCCCGACCCTCTCCCCCGCTCCTTCTCCCCTGCGGAGAAGGGCCGGATCGAGCGGGTGATGGCCGGCGAGCCCGAGCCGCCCTCCGACTCCAACACCGGCGGCGCCGGTTGGATCATCGAGAGCAAGCAGCCCGACGTCCTGCGCACGCTGTTCATGGACTTCAAGGCGGGCATCGACGGCTACTTCCCCGACACCGTCTTCACCCTGACCGACTACGAGATCCGCGAGCTGGAAGCGCGCGGCCTGTGGTTCGACTGGAACGAGCCGCCCCGGCCCGGTGAGTTCGGCCCCGAGCCCGATGACGAGGACGGCGACGACGACGCGCCCAAGAAGGGCGGCGGCAAGCGCCGCGGCGGCGGGAATCCCGTGCGCCGCGACGCGGTCACCTCGCCCCGCCAGGCGCTGGAGGCCATCAAGAACCTCTCCGGCGTCTGATCCACCCCGCACCCCAACCCCCGCAGGGCCCGGCCGCACCGGCCGGGCCCTGCTCACACCTGGAAGGACACACCGCTCGTGGCCGTATCGATCTCCGCCGTCGTCCTGCTCGGCATCGTCGTCTTCGTCCTCATCCGGGGCGGCTCCGTACGCCTCGGACCCGCCCTGGCCTGCGCCGGGTTCGGCTTCTTCCTCGCCTCCACCGGCGCCGCGCCCTTCATCACCGACGCGATCGGCACCGTCACCGGCTGGATCTCCAACATCTGAAAACCGCCCCGGCTGCCGGCGTCGAAGGCGCCACCCACCCCGCGCCTTCGACGCCCCCAGGGAGCCCCGATGCCTCAGCCCCACCCCGCCATAGACCAGGCCGCCCCGACCACCGCAGCGCCCGCGCCGCCGACGGCACTGTCCCTCGAGGAACGCCTCACTCTCGTGAACGCGGCGATGACCGTGCGGCTGGACGAAGCGGCCGTCGTCTACGAGGTGAACACGGCGCACATCGGCACCGAGCCCGTGGACCTGGCCGACGTCGTCACCGTCCCGTTGACCCCGACGCTCCAGTCGCCGGCCCGAGTCATACCCGACCCCGGTCGCGGCCCTTCTGCAGCGCGCCCACCACCGGCTGCTCACCGGCGGCTGGTGCTCCGGCGCCCTGGTCGACGAGGACGGCGCCCGCTGCATGCTCGGGGCCATCCGGATCGAGGCCCGCGGCGACAGCGGCCTGGAAGCCGACGCGGTCACCGTGCTCCTGGAGGCGATCCGCAGGAAGTTCGGCGGCGGCGTCGACTCCGTGCCGTCCTTCAACGACGCGCACGGATCGGCTCGGATCCCGCTCCGCATGGTCGACCAGGCCGCCGGCCTCGCCGACGCCCGCGGTCTCTGACCCCTGCTCCGGATCACCTGCTTCGCACCCGAACCCAAGCGGTCGGGTGCGGACCAGGCCGGACGGCCTGCGCCGCACCGCCCACCACACCCGCCCGAGCGAGGAGACGCCCCGCGACGACACCCGCCCCGAGCCCTTCGCCTGCACGTGCACCTGTGGAGCCTCCCAGACCTTCCCCACCGAGGACGGCGTGGACCGCACCGCCTGGCGGCACACGCACCCGACCTTCCGGGACCAGCTGCGACAGAAGGCCGCCCGACTGCTCCGGACCCGCTGAAGACCTGACGCCCTAATCCGTAGTTATGAGCGATCCGCAGGAGCGGGTGCTTCTCGGAGCGTTCGAGTACCAGACCGTGACATCCAGGTGCAGCCGGGCCGTCGAGGCCTCAACGTAGATCGGTGCGCGGTCTGGTGCGAGTGGTGGCGGTCACGTTGGCGCCGGGCGGATGCCTTCTAACGCCCAGACCTCGACGTCTCCAGGCAGAGCGGTGGCGCCCGGCGTCTCCGTGGCCGCCACCACGAAGGGTGTTGGCGCCCGTCGGCGCTGGACGCACGCCTATGCCTCACCCGGCATCGACGCCTTTAAGAGAGCGGCGGCCTCCAGGGCCGTCGCGCGTCAACACCTCTCCACTTGATCAGTCGTTTGTGTTGGTGGTGCGAGCCCATCGCACGGTGACCTCTTGATACGCCCGAGCCGCCCGAGCTCCCGCATAGACCGAGGCCCGTGGGATGCGCTGGTGCCACGAACGGCTAGTGAGGTGGCGGCCCGACCGCAATGCGGCCGAGGCCTGGGATTAGGTCGCTGCGTGGCCCGCATGCGCTCGTGACCAGCGCAAACACCGAACTCTGGGGAGGGGAATCTTGATCTACTGCGGAATCGACTGGGCGGAACGAACCCACGACGTCGCCCTGGTCAACGACGCCGGCCAGCTGCTCGCCAAACGGCACATCACCGACGACGCGGCCGGCTACAAGATCCTGCTGGAACTGCTCGCCGAGTACGGTGAGACCGCCGAGAACCCGATCCCGGTCGCGATCGAGACCTCCCGCGGCCTGCTGGTGGCCGTCCTGCGGACCGGCAAGCGCAAGGTCTTCGCGATCAACCCGATGGCCGCCGCCCGCTACCGCGACAGGCACTCCGTCTCGCGCAAGAAGTCCGACCCCGGCGACGCCCTGGTCCTCGCCAACATCCTCCGCACCGACATGCACGCTCACCGGCCCCTGCCCGAGGACAGTGACCTCGGCCGCGCGATCGCTGTCCTGGCACGTGCTCAGCAGGACTCTCTGTGGAACCGGCAGCAGCTCGCCAACCAGCTTCGTTCCCTGTTGCGCGAGTACTATCCCGCAGCCCTGGCCGCCTTCGCGGCCTGGACCAACGGCCTGTGTCGTCCTGAGGCCCGCGAACTCCTCAAGACCGCGCCGACTCCGGTCCGGGCCGCGCGGCTGACCCGCACCCAGATCCAGGCCGCCCTGAAGCGAGCCGGCCGCCAGCGCGGCATCGAGGCCGAGGCCGAGCGTCTCCGCGAGGTCTTCCACGCCGAGTGGGCCCACCAGCCGCCGCTGGTCGAGGACGCGCTCGGCAAGCAGATGCTCGCCCTCCTCGTCCAGCTGGGCGCGGCCTGCACCGCCGCCGACCAGCTCGCCGAAGCGGTGGAGGCCGCCTTCCCGCAGCACCCGGACGCCGAGATCTTGCTGAGCTTCCCAGGACTCGGTATCCAGCTCGCCGCCCGCGTCCTGGCCGAGATCGGCGACGACCGCACTCGCTTCGCCGACGCCCGCGGCCTGAAGGCTTACGCCGGCTCCTCGCCCATCACCCGCGCCTCCGGCAAGAAGTCCGCCATCACCAGACGCTGGGTGAAGAACGACCGGCTCAACCACGCCGGCTACCTCTGGGCCTTCGCCTCACTCCGGGCATCCTCTGGGGCCAACGCCCACTACCGACGCCGCCGCGAACAAGGCGACTGGCACGCCGCTGCCCAGCGCAACCTCTTCAACCGCATGATTGGCCAGCTCTACAACTGCCTCCAGAAGCGAGAGCTCTTCGACGAGCAGTCCGCCTTCCCCTCACCGTCGCTCGCTGCGGCGGCGGCAGCCTGACCAGCTAAGAAGCCTTGTCCGCAGGAACGAAGGCAGCCGATCATTCGGCCATGAGACCCGAAGTGCAGGCGTTCGTCACCGACGGCCCGCTTCCCGACTGGGACGCGAGCGAAGAAGAGATCGACAGGCGCGTCGCGCAACTCGAAGCGATCCCGAAGCCGGTCACGGGAGAGGAAGCCCGAGCACTTGTCTCCTGCTTCGGCCCGGACGACTGCTACGGCGTCGCCTGGACCCTCCTGCACCTCATCGAGACGGGCCCCAACCCCGTCCTGACGGCTGCCCCTGGGCCCGACGCCAACGAGTGGCACCAGCGCCTCTACGACCGCGCCGTGAACGGAGGACTCATCCCCTGAACTTGACGGCATAGCAACGTGAGGTGTCTGCCTGGTCCTCGCCCAGCCCTGTACCCCGGGGCAGGGCGAGGACCGGACAGGCCGCCTGGCCGAACGCACCACCCGCTGCGCCCCGCCGACACCAGCACGACGTCGGCGGGGCGCAGCGCTGTCCACCGACGACTGGAGGAGATCACTCGTGCTCATCCCCCGCCCGCGCCGCCGGATCGGCCGGCCCCGCCCGCAGCGCCCCGGCCCCCGCTACCCGCACCGCCCCGACCGGCTGCCCGGCGCCTGGGGACAGTGATGCCGCGCCCCAAGAAAGAGCGCCGCCGCGAGGCGGCAAAGCTGATACCGCGCGGAGCCACTGGCCTTCCAACTGGAGTTCACGCTGGTTCCCCAAGATGCGCGGCGGCCGTATCGGCGCGAGTGCGCAGGTGAGCATCCTGCGTGGAGCGACCCCGAGAGGGCGCGAGGTTCTCGCACTTACGGGCAGATTCCGCGAACGGAGCCAGGAACTTGCCCGTTCATGCGGAATCCGGAAGCCACTGCTCAGGCGGTCCATCCCTCACCGTGTCGGTGACGGTCCAACCCCACAGCGGAGAACTCATCCTCTCCGGTGCTCGCCACGACGCCCAGCTGTCGAAGAGCCTGCGAGATGGCACTGCCGGCTGGCGGAAATGGCTGGCCCTCCGGTACACGGAGCGGTCCCAGCACGATGGCGCCGCCATCCCACACGGCAGCCTGCTGCTCGCCCACACCGCCGAAGTACTCGGCTTCCACGTAGGCCACCGGCCCAGCGGTCGACCAGTCGGCGAGGGTCTTCTCGAACCCTCCCGGCAGCCGCCAGAACCCCAAAGGGCCCGCATCGCTGCCATCCGCGACGGAATCAAAGAGGGCGTCTGTCATCGGCATCAGCAACAGGCCCTGTCCGAGCGATGCCAGCCGAGCAACAGGCAAATCCCGCGAAGCCGCGCGGAGCACCTCTCTGCCAGCGATCACTGCTTGCAGGTCATAGCCCATCCCAACGCCCCCTCCACCGATCGGAGGCCCCATCTTGGCGCACGCGTCGAAGCCGAACCCGCGCGGCACCCCCGGCCAAAACAACCACGCCCCCAGCGGGTTCGCACGAGAACACCGTCCAGAACCCTCGAACCCGTGGTTTCCGAGTACGACCGCGGCGCATGTCCCGAACACCTCGTTACCCGGCGGCAGTTACGGGACCGGGATGTCAGCCCCGGAGGGCACGGCCCGGTGGCGATCCTGCGCTGCAAACGTTGCCGGAACCGCCCCCAGTGGTCCTGCACCCACCCCGGCCGCGCCTGGCTCTTCGACCTCCATCTGGCGAAGCCCAAGAGGATTCCGACGCTCGCTCAGGAGTGGGCACTGGACCGGGCGATGGCTGCACGTCAGACCTGTCCTGACTGCGGGAGGCGATTTTTCACCTGCCTTTCCAAAAAGCTCGGCTGCTGCCTGGAGTGCTTCGACGGCACGCCCGTGGACCCCAGCAACTACATCGCGGCCGCGGCTCCCGTCGCTCACCGGCTGGCCGCGTGAGCCGCGAACCCCGTCCCGGCCACACAGGCCGGGACGGGGCCACATCCGGGTCGCCGCAGCACCGGCAAAGGCCGGCCGCCCAGGACGTTCACGACAAGGAGAACCCCCGCCCATGACCCTTACGGCCCCCGCCCCTGGCATCGACAAGAACCTGGACGCAGCCTGCGCCTCGGTGACCAGCGAGATCGCCCGCACGGACGGCAAGGCGTCCTTACTGCTCGCCTTCAACGGCGCCGTGCTCGCCGGACTCGCGTCCGTCGCCGACAAGGAACTTCCGCCTGCCACCAAGGTCTTCGGCGCTGCGGCCGTCCTCGCCCTGGGCGCCGCCGCCGTACTCCTGCTCCTGGTCGTCCGGCCCAACCTGAACGGCGCCGACAAGGCGTCCTTCCCATACTGGGCGCGAATTGCCGAAGACGAGATCCGTGCCTGCATGGACGGCGACAACCGCCCGGCCCGCATCCGTGTCCTGTCGACGATCGCCGTCGCCAAGTTCACGCGCCTGCGCCACGCGGTACACCTCAGCCTCGCCGCCCTGGCGCTGCTCGCACTCGCCGCCGTCGGCGCCGCGCTGTGACGGCGGTTGCGATGGCCACACCCCGTACCCGACTGGATCGAGTCCGCGCTTCCGCCGGGATCGTCCGCCTCGCCCTGCAGCAGATCGAGGACGAGCTCGCCGACGACATCACCACCCAGGAGCTCGCCCAGATCCTGCGTGTGGAACGTCACGTAATTCCCCATCAGCAGCATCAACTTCCCCGCTCAAACCTTCGAGCATAGCGATGGGTGCCGCTGGCTTCCTCACCTGAGTAATAAGCGCGCCGACCCAGGGCGATCTCCGTATCTTGGCGCCATGACGGACGAGGCAGAGCCGAGGCTCTTTGTGAACCGCTGGGGCGACGTGTCGGACCCGGCCCCAGGTCGGCGAGGGTCCTACAGGGACATCTGCTCGTGCTTCGACCAGTCCAGACCTCATCCGCGAGCCCGAGTCGGATTCCACGTCGAGCGGCAGGACACCTCCGCCCCGGGCTGGCAACACCTGCTGGACCTGGTCGACGAGGCGGTCGCCGACGGGCGTGAAGAGTTCCGTCCACTGACTGAGCTGAGCCCGGAAGAGCGGCGGCAGGTCATCACACTGCCGCCGAGCATCGCCAGGCTGACGGCGGTCAAACACCTTGTGCTCTACGGCAGCAACCTGGTCCGGATCCCGCCCGAGATCGGGGCAATGGCCAGCCTGGAGGAGTTCACCCCGTACACCTCCTACCGGCTGCACTGGTTCCCCTACGAGATCACCCGCTGCCGGAAGCTGACCCGCAGCACGGTGAGCACGCGCGCATTGTTCGGCAACTACAAGCTGCGACCGCCCTTCCCGAAGCTTCAACCCGCTCCGGGCTCCGCCGCGGACCTCGATCCGGGCACCATGGACCCTCGCCACCCGGACGCCATCGCCACCCACAACTGCAGCGTCTGCGACCGCCCGGTCGAGCAGGGGGGACTCCAACAAGTGTGGATTTCGCTGCGCGTTGCCACTGACGTACTGCCCCTGCTAGTCAACGCCTGCTCATCGGCGTGTGTCGCCGCGCTGCCTGATAGCGCTCGCGACTACATCCCTACGCCGCACAGAGGCGGCCGAGTCGACCAGCCGGCATCCGACTGGGACTGACCAGCCGAACCTCCCCTCACCCTTGATGGGGCTCTCTGAAATCGGGTCTGGGCTGCTCGTCGCCTCAGCCGGGCCGCTGCTCAACGGAGTGAGGAGCTGCGACGAGCACCGGGCGTTCTTCGGCCAGGGTCACCAGCTTGTGGAGCGTGCGGGTCATGTCGGAGGGACAGAATGCCATCGGGGTCCACGCAGCAGCCGTCTACGCTCTCGGCATGCAGCGCAGCGATGTCACGCGGGACGACGGCACGTGGGTGGGCCTGTCCCTGGACGTGCAGGACCGCCACCAGCCGGGACTGTGTGTGTTCACTGCCGGTGCGCAACTGCTGATCTCCCAGATGTCGCAGCCTGTGCTGCTCGCCGTCGTCGATGGGCAACACGAGGGCGTGGACTACTGGCGCACCGACAGCTACCGCTCCTTCGCCCCGCCCTTGCGTGCCGATGCGAGCCGCGCCCTGGCGGGCAGCCCGCAACGGTGGGCCCACCGCTTTGCGCAGTACCTCATCGACTCGCCGGGCAGCCCGATGCACGAGGGCCGGTGGCTGCTCTCGTGCGAGAGTCCGCTCCGGTGCTGGCGCCACGCCGATGCCTCGCACGCCGAATACTGGGGCTCGATGCTCGTCGACGGCCATCCAAACGGCTACATCGACTGGTTCCTCCATGCTCATTCATGGGAGATCCTGCCGCTGCGGCCGATGCCCGATGCCGACGACAGCCGGGTCAAGGCGTACCGCAAGCAAGCCCGTGAAGGAACACTCCCACCCGTCCTGTTGTGGTGGGTCAGTGGCCTGGACTGCCATCTGATCCTGGACGGTCACGCGCGGTTCGCCGCGGCAGTCGCCGAATCCCTCGAGCCTCCGCTGCTGCAGCTGCACCGCACGGTCCCGCGCGATGACCTGGCCACGCGGACCGAGGAGGCCGTGGGGTTCTACCAGGACGAACTGGCGCGCTTCGCCGGACTCCGCGCTATTCACGGCCCCGCAGTCCCGGACGGCGCTGCCACCGCCGGCCCACAACTCGTCCGCCTCCTGCACGACCTGAACACCGCGGAACAGCCGACCTGGGCCTGGCCCCTGCCCGGCAGGGAAAGGCAGTGGCGTCACATCGCCCGCGAGGTGACAGACGGTCAGAACTGGCCCCGTACCTGACTCCTGCCGACCCCTCGCGCCAACCGTGACATCCGGGCCAGCCGCCGCACAGTCAGAGTGCGCGCGCCGCGATGAGGGCCAACCTTCCCAGGCTCGAACTATCACGCGTACGCAGGCTGCCCTCCGCAGGTCTCCGCGCCCGAGCTGGTCCGACCCTCTCCAGGACCGACTGGCTATTGGGGGCCACCCTTTGTGGCGCCCGTCCGTAGGCCAGGCGCCAGATACCCGGGGAGATCCACTGAGCAGGTGCGGGGTCACCCCTGAGTCGGGGGTGGCCGTTTCCATAAAGCGCCATCACCCTCCGGCCGCCGGAGAAACGACCACGATGGTGTGCCGATGGCTCGAACGTATGGGCGGGGAAGTTGACGCTGCCAACGGGGAAATACATGACCGTCGACACCTGCGCGAGCTCCACCGCGAGGACGACCCGCACGACGGCGTCCTCGCCGGCCTCGTGCAGCTGCTCACCGTCTCCGCTCGAACCGCCGAACGCCTCGACACGGACGGCGACGGCGACGCCTCCGGACCGCTGCACGACGCGGCCGCCCTGCTCACCGACCAGGTCCCTGTCCGCCTCTACTGGGCCACCCGCGTCCTGGACCCCGAAGGAGAACCCGCATGACCTCGCCGCTGTACCCGGACCTGCCCGAGAACGGGCTGATCGTGCTGATCGGTGCCTCCGGTGCGGGCAAGTCGACGCTGGCCCGCACTTGGCCGGCCTCCCAGGTCCTCTCCCTCGATGGTCTGCGGGGCGTGATCAGTGACGAGCCCGGTCGGCAGGACGCGACCGGCGACGCCGCCGACGTCCTCAAGCTGATTCTGGAGCGCAGGATGGCCCGGAAGCTCAACACGGTGATCGACGCGACCAACGTCGAACAGTCCGTGCGGGTGGAGCTGGTGATGGCCGCCAAACGGCACGGCATGCCGACCGTCGCGGTCGTCGTCGCCACGCCGCTGTCGGTCTGCCTGAAGCGGCAGGGCCCGCGCCCGGCCAACCGGCGTGTGCGCGAGGACGTCGTCCGTTCCCAGCACCAGGCGATGACGTACTCCCACCAGCGGCTGGCCGCCGAAGGGTTCAACACCATCGTCTTCGCCGACAACCTCCACCGGCTGGAGCCGTTCCTGAAGCGGCTCTCGCAGGCCCGGGAGGCCGACCTCGGGCGGGACGGCGGCGAGGGCCTGGGCGACCTGCTCCTGGTCCGCCGCTTCTTCGGCCCGGAGATCCTGCCGCTGTGGCAGTGGCGGCCGGACTCGGATCTGGTGACCGGCCGGGACCGCGTCGCGGAGATCCGCCTCGGGGAGCAGCACCTCACCCTGGCGTTCCGCAACGACGTCGACGGCGACGGCGACTTCGGCTTCGGCTTCGACGTCCTGCTGCCTTGCCCCTTCGACCCGGAGTGCGCCGGGCAGGCGTGGGCGCCGGTCTACTCGGTCACCGACCTGCACGAGGCGCTGACCGGCGCCATGGACGGCGCCCCGGACATCGTCTGCACCGTCCACGGCGACGGCGTCGACGACCAGGACGCCGACCCCGAGAGCCGCGCCGACCTTCAGGCGCAGTTCGCGGACGCGGTCGCATGAGCCGCGCGGCCGACGGTCCGCACCCGCACCCGCTCACCCCGGCTGACCTTCCGGCCGGGGATGAGTGGTGGCGCGGCTGTCCGGACTGTCACCTGCCGATCCAGGGCGGGGCCGCCAGCCTCGCCGCACACCGCCGCACCGTTCACACCAGTGCTGGTGACTCCCGGCACCCGATCACGATCAACCTGGAGTTCTGACCCGCCCTGACCGGCGTGACGGACGCTCCGTGCCGCCCCGGCCCCGTTCGACGGAGGCCGGTGCGGTCGCGGTGGTCCCTCAACACCGAGGCACCAGCACCGAGCAGAGAGAGGAGCTGGACGTCATGCACCTGCGCATCTACGAGGTCGACGTCCCGATCCACGACTCCACCGACCCGGACCGGCGCGGCCTGCACATCTTCACCGGCGTCGCCGACTCCCCGGCCACGGCACTGCGCCGCGCGCACGAGGTGTACGACGCCGCGCTCGCCGCGCACACGGCCGGACTCGAGATCCCCGGCAAGCAGCCGGACAGCTGGGGAGCGCGCGGGCTTCGGCCCGGCTGGCAGATGGAGTGGCCCGCCGCGAAGGCAGGCCTCTGGCACAACCCCGTCAGCTGGACCACCCGCAGCGACTTCGCGCTGTAGCTCCGCCCCGGGACAGCCGCTGTGCTTGGCGGCTTGACGGCTGTCCCGGGCCCATCCATCCCGTACGAGACGAGACGGAGAACCCAAGTATGTCGTCCCTCCTGCGCGTTCACGGCCGGATCGGCCAGCGCACCCTCTTACTGACCACCGCCGCCGTGCCGTTGACCGGCTGGACCGTGCACGCCCTTGCGCTGCACCGGAAGCTCGCTGCGGCGAAGAAGGATCCGCTCACTGGTCTCCTTCGGCGCGACGCCTACACCGCCCGGGCCCGGCAGGTCCTGCGCCGCCACGGCGACGACACCGCCGTGGTCCTGGTCGACCAGGACGACTTCAAGGCCGTGAACGACACGCTGAGCCATGAGGCCGGGGACGTCGTCCTCATGGCGACCGCAGCCCGGCTCGCCGCCTGGGCAGGCCCGTGCGCTTCCGTAGGCCGCCTCGGTGGTGACGAGTTTGCGATCGTGCTGGAGCTGCCCGCCGCCCGCCGTGAGGTCCGCCTTGCGCAGCTGGTGCGGATGCTGCGTACGCCGGTCACCCTGGACGACGGCCAGGTGGTGGACGTCGCCGCCTCGGTCGGCGCCGCGACCTGCGACATCGTCGGCACCCGCGACCTGTCCGCGTTGCAGCGCGCGGCCGATGCCGCCCTCTACGAGGGCAAGCACTCCGGCCGCGCGGTCATCGCCACCGCCGCGCACGCCACGGTGCCGTCCATCAACGGGCGCCGGGCCGGCCGCCCGGGGACGAGCCGGTGGGGGCGAGCCGCATGAGCGTCGCGACCCTGCCCGAGGGCGACTGGATCCGCGGCATCACGATCCGCCAGCCCTGGGCCACCTGCATCCTCGCCGGGAAGAACCCGGAGAACAGGCCCCGGCGCTGGCCGTGGCAAGGCTGGGTACTGATCCATGCCGGGCAGAAGCTGGAGCGCCCCGCCCTGCGTGACCCGCTGGTCGCCACCGCGATCCGCGGCCGCGAACTGCACCGTGGCGCGGTCATCGGCATCGCCCGCCTCATCGACTGCCACCCCGACCAGGGGCCCGAGCGGTGCACCAGCCTGTGGGCGGAGCGCGGCGCGCACCACCTGGTCCTCGAAGACGTCCAGGAGCTCGCTCTGCCCGTGCCCGCCACAGGCGCGCTTCCGGCCTGGAAGCCGACGCCGGACCTGGTGGCGCAGGTGTTCCAGCAGCTTCCCGACTTCCGGCCGTGACAGGCCGCCGCAGCAAGAAGCCGCTGTTCGAGCCGGGTCTGATCCCGGTTCCTGGCGCCCTTCTCGATCGGCGCGACAGCCAGCATTTCGACCGCTGGCAGGACCGCCCCTGCGCGCTGTGCGACAAGCCCACGCCGATGCGCTCCCACTACGGGGAGCCCGTGCACAAGGCGTGCGCTGAGGACTGGATCGCCGTGAACCCCACCGAGGCCCGCCTCGGACGCTTCGCGTCCGACGTCCAGCCCAAGCGCCGGCGCGACGACGACCACGCCTGAACCCCTCCACCTGGAGGCTGCCTTGAGCAGCACCCAACGCGAGGTGGACCACGCCCTCGCCTACCCCGAGCCGCCCGCCTCCCCGCTCTGGCACCGCCACGGCGCGAAGGCCCGGCCGCTCACCGACGCCCAGAAGAAGCGCAACCGCGAGCTCCTGGACCTCGCCCAGCGCAAGCCCTGCACCAGGGCCTCCAATCCCACGACGACGCAGGCGGTGAACTGATGGAATCCATCCCTCTCGCCCTGGACGGCTACCTGTCCGAGGCCCCGGTCTTCAGCAAGCAGGACGGCACCGCCTGCTGGCGGTTGAACTGCTCCCCCACCGCGGAGCTGGTCGACGACATGACCATCCCCTGCACCAGCCAGAACCCGGACGTCATCAACGCGCTCGTCACCGAGTGCCGCCCCGGCGACTTTCTGCGCGTCACCGGGCACCTCGCCCTCCCGGACAGCGCCGACGGCGGGCTCCAGCTCCAGGCCACCACCCTCGAAATCCTGTGGGAAGCCCCGGAACTGGACATCCCCGAGGACGACACGGACACGGACATCGCGCGCCCGGAGACGAACCGCAACACAGCGATCGAGGCCCTCGCCGAGGCCCTCACCTCACTGGCCGGCCAGCCCGGCCCGGACGCGAGCATCCGGATCCACATCAGCCCTACCGGCGCCCTCGGCACAGGCCTGGAGCACTGCCACACCATCGACATCACCCCGGCGCGCGCACACCAGCTCGCCGACCAGGCCGACGCCATGAACTGCCACCCGGACACCGGGACCGTCCTGGACCCCCAGACGGTCTCCGAACTGGCCAAGGTCTTCGAGGACATCGACCTGGCCGGCCTCACCGGGGCCGTCCTCAACTCCACCCGGCCCGAACACCGGCCGAAGGTCACCCGCGCGATCGACGACATGTTCGGCGACGTCCCCGGCCCCGACGACCCCGAATGAGCGCGACGGCCCCGACGACCGCTCCCGAACAGCGCACGATCCTGGAACGGTTCCCCGCCGGAAGCCCCCGCGGCTCGTGGCCGGCAGAAGAGTACGCCGCCCGGCGACGCGCCCAGGGCATCGACGCCCAGGTCGTGATGGACCTGCCAACCGACCAGTTCCTCGTGGTCACCCGCACCCCCTAACCCCCGCACCGAGCGCCGTGCCCCGCCTCACCGGCCGGGCACGGCGCTCCCCTGCGTTCCCACAAGGAGATCGACGTTCATGGCCCGCATCACCATCAGCGTGCAGCCCCGGCACGCCGACAACAGCCCCTGCGACCACCAGGTGAAGCCGTCCGGCAAGCCCCGCGACCCCCAGTCGGGCTGCCCCGGCCGCACCCAGTTCGCCGTCGTCTGCTCCGAGCACGGCGACGTCGACCAGCCCCACCACGTCAAGCAGCTCGCCGAGCCCGCTGCCCGCGCCCACCGCATCGAGCACTGCGGCGCCTTCCGCGCCCGCTGACCCACCCCCGCACGCCCGGGGCGGCCGGCGACCTCGAAGTCCGGCCGCCCCCGCAGCGTCACCCCATCAAGAACCCGAGGAATGCCGATGACTGCCACCGATCAGCCCGCCACGACGGACTGGCTCGCCGCCGCCGAGGCCGCACACCAGGAACAGCAGATCAGCGCCGTGGCCCAGAACCTGCAGCGCGCACAGCGCCACGCCGGCCTGGTCAACGCCCGCCTCGCCGAACTCGGCATCGAGCCGCTCGAGGCCGCCGGAATCAACGACCGCGGCAACCTGCGGCTCGCCCGGCTGACCCAGCCCGAGTTCATGCCGTACGCCCGCTACGAGGTGCGCGCGGCCTGGAGCGAGGACGACAAGGAAGTCGAACTCCACACCGCCGACTGGGAAGACGACCGCCCCCGCTACGGCCGCGTCCGTCTGCTGAACTCGCTCGCCGATGTCGCCGCCGCCCGCCGCGAGACACCGACCTTCCCCGCCCCGCGCCGTGACTACCGCCTTGAGGCGATCCGCGCGATGGACAACCTCAACGCCGACCGCCTCAACAACGCCCACGTCGAAGAGATCGCGAACGCCATCCACGGCAACACCGCGGCCCTGCTTCACCTCGCCGACACCATCGCCCGCATCAGCACGACCGTCTGAACACACACTCCGCCACACCACCAGCCACACACTCCGGAGCGCTGCGCTCGCCATCTTGCGGGCGCGGCGCTCCCCTGTTCACCAAGGAGCCACAGATGCCCCTCAGTCCACCAGCACCCGAGCGAATCCAGCTGCTGCTGGCGCAGCTGGAGCGGTACGGGTCCCGCGAGAACGGGCAGCTCGCCGTCGGCCGTCGCCTCTTGCAGGAGCACCCCGACCTGCCGCTGACCGGCTTCGCGATCTCCAGCAGCATGTGCCCCGAGCCGGGCCGTCCCCTGCATAGCCTGATCCTGCGCGTCGGTGAACATGACACCGACGGCATCACGGCGTGGGCGCGCGCCCTGGGCACGGAGCCGGTCATCGACGGCGCCCGCTACCGGCTGGACACCATCCTGGACGGCATCGGGATCTGGGGATCGGCGACGATCCCCGAAGACGCCTACGACATGGACCAGGCGGTGTTCGTCCCGTCCGGCGACGACGTCAGCTTCACCCACCGGGGCCTGCTCGCGACCGAGTTCGGGGAGGACGGCGACCTGCTCTTCAGCGGCCACCCACCCGTGCGGGAGGTCCTTGCCGCCACGAGCGTCTACTACCGCCACACCTGCGGCCAGCGCCTGCGCCCGCTCGACGGGCACGCCCTCGCCGACAGCATCACCCGCGGCTGGTGCCGGTTCGTCGCCTACCCCACCCGCACCGACTGGCGGATCCGCAGGGCGTCGGAGGATACCCCCGGCGCCCTCCCCGTCACCTGGATGTACGCCCAGGACGGCCACACGCAGGACATCGGCGATCCCGTCCGCTGCCCGGCCTGCGCTCGCCCCAGCCGCGGCCTGGACTACCACTCCGAGACCGGGCAACGCGTCCACGTCTGCCCCTCACCCGCCTGTCGGCACCAGTGGCCCGTCGACGACGCGCCGAGCCCCGCGGCTGCCGAGCAGCACCAGGAGCACGCCGCCCTCGCCGTCCGATGACACGCACTCACCCTTCACGCGGCGGCCCGCACATGCGGCCGCCGCGTTCAGTCCTACTCCGTACGAGCCTGGAGGCCCCGTGTACGACGTGTTCATCGACTCCTTCGGCGCCCGCTGGCAGGACCCGCCGCCGCCCCGCTACTGCGCCGCAATCCTCAGCATCAACCTGACCGACGCGCTGCTGAACCCGCCGGACGACCCGGCCCTCGCCGACATCGTCGCCCGCCAGACCGGACAGGACGCAGGCGTACGCGACTACGTCCTGAACACCCCGGGCGCGGCCCGCATCATCGGCGACGCCGTCCACGAACTCACCGCACTGCGCGCCGCCGCGCACGGCCGCCCGGTCCAGCTCCTGGTGAACTGCTGGTACGGCCGCCACCGCGCCCGCCATTGCCGACGCGATCGGCCACCGGATGCGGGAGGCCGGCGCCCGCATCCAGGTCACCCACCACCACATCAACCGGCCGCCGGTCCCCCGCAAACACCCGCGACCCGACTGCCCCTTCTGCCGGATCATTCACGACGGCGCGCCCGCCACGATCGTCCACGAATGGGCTGACGCCCTGGCGATCCTGCCGCGCGCCGACGAACACGGGCGCCGCGGCTGCACCGACGGCCACCTCCTGGTCCTGCCCCGCGGCCACGTCGCCGACTTCACAACCGACCCCGTCGTCTCCGCCACCGTGCAGCTGCGCGCCGCCGAACTCGCCGCACAGATCGGCGGCCAGTGGAACTACCTCACCTCCTGCGGCCCGGACGCGACGCAGACGGTGTTCCACCTGCACGGCCACCTCGTTCCCCGCACCACCGGCGACGGCCTCGCGCTCCCCTGGACCCACTCCACCCGCGAACAGGAGCCCACCCGATGAAGCGACCCTTCCGCCGCTGCGGCCATGCGCCCGGCGCCCTCACCCCCGAGGACCAGGCAGCCGTCGACCAGTTCCGCGCGCTGCTCGCCGCACTGCGCGACCCGGAGCCCTGGACGCCTGGCCTCTACCGGGACATCGCCGTACGCGTCGGACCGTTCGTGGAAAGGGCCCACCCCCGCCCCGGCGACGACCACGGCCCCGACCTGATCGCCGTCTCCCTGGTCCACCCCGACACCCCGCACGCCGCGGCCTACCTCCACGGCCACCAGCTCGGCTACACCGGCAGGGGCTGGCTGCGCTGCGAGACAGACAAGATCCTCGGAGTGTGGAACCCGGCCCTCACACCGCTCACCCACGCCGCGGCGGACCTGGACCTCCCCGACGACGTCGGCATGGAACCCGCGCACTACGCCGTCCACGTCGAAGCCCGCCGGAAGGACACCTCCGGCCGCACCCTGCTCCGCATGGGCCCGTACACCCAGACATGGCTCGCCTCCCGTGACGCGGACTGCCTCAACACCCTGCTGGAGGGCAAGGCGGCCACCGTCTTGCCCGGGTACACGGTCACCGCGCAGGACACGGAGTTCCACGTCAGCGAGCACGCCTCCTACAACGACCCGCACGAGGCCGACGCCTGCGAGCTCCTGGCGGCCCTCCTCGAGGACGTGAGCGCCCCATGGTGACCACGGCCGAGTACGAGATCGAGACCAGCGAAGCCGACGACGGCACGGCCGTCCCCGCTGAGGGCATCTGGACCCCCAGCAGTGAGGATGCGGCCGACAACGGGTTCATCGCCTACGGCGGGCTGTACGTCGCCGGCATCGGAGCTCCGAACGACGACGGCCTTTACCCGGACAGGTTCGTCGTCCTCGGTCACCAGCGGTGGGCCGACATCATCGAGGCCGCCGCTGCGTACATGGACCGCGTCCACAGCTGGCGAACCCTGCAAAACGGGATGAATTGCATCGAGCGCAACACGCTACAGCTGGCCGTGCACCGTTTCGTGCTGGTCAGCGCCTCGGTGATGAGGTTGTTGCGAGGTCACTCGAAGCGGTGACCTGCCCGCGAAGGCCAGATGCATCGATGTTGCATCAGATACAACAAGGGGGTGATCACTGAGGCTCCCGGTGCGGCTCCGCTCACACTGGCATCCAACGTCGTCCACCTCGGCCCCATGGGTGGTCACGGCCTGCAGATGGGTCAGCCCGGCTGCCCGATCGCGTGATGTGGCGATGCTCCCCGGCGGGATGGAGTCAGCCCGGTACACGCACCGCCTCCCGCGCGACCGCGTCGGTAATCGAGTCGGCCGCTCGGACTCCACTCCCCATGGGGCAGGCTCCACCACACGGGCGAGGCCAGGACGGCTGCCCGTGCGAGCCATCGGAATGAGGTGTCTGACCGACCACCGAGCCGCCATCATCACCGCGTTCCCCATGGCACTACTTCGGGCGGATTCCATCCAGCAGGTTGTTCACGAGCGCGGTGATGAAGTCGTCGGTGACGGGTTCGTCGGGGATGAGCAGTCGGTGGTAGACGGCGCCCCAGAGTTGGTCGACGAGGACTTGCACGTCGATGTCGGTGCGGATCTGGCCGAGTTCCTGGGCTCGGTGGAGGCGTTCCGCCGCGAGTCGGCGCCGCTGCGACGAGTACAGCTTCCGGTAGGCGGTGGCCAGGTCCTGGTCTGTCTGTGACTCGCCGATCAGCTCGGTCAGTACTCGCCCGCCTGGGGTCTGGGTCATGACGTGGGCGAAGGCGCGAAGTTGGGTGAGCAGGTCGGCGCGGATGTCTGCGGTGTCGGGGAAGGCGAGCGTTTCCTGGACGGCGTGTACGTAGCCGTCCAGGGCGAGGGCTCCTTTGGAGGGCCACCATTTGTAGAGGGTGGTCTTGCTTACGCCCGATGTCCTGGCGATGCGTTCGAAGGTGAGGTCGGCGATGCCTTCGGTGAGCAGCAGGTCCCCGACGGTGCGCAGGACGTCTGCTCGGACCTCGTCCGCGGGCCGGCGCCCTCGTCCGCGACCGTTGCCTTCCTTGGCAGCGGGGCCGTTCGCGTTGTTCGCCACGTGTGCTCCTGCTCGGTTGCCGGGGGTCGTGTCAGTTTCCAGGTGGGCGCTGCCCGCGGTCGAGTCGGCGTGTCGCGTCGCGCCCGGTGTCATGGCGTGATCCGCAGGCTCGCGATCAGCCCGTCGCGCAGGTGGAATGTCATGGGGCCGGTGCCGTTGTGGCCGTTGCCGGTCACGGTCACGGTCGCGACATAGGTGTCGGATGACGAGCCGGGCTCGATCGCGTCCAGCTCGAAGTGTGCTTGTACGCCGATGTTGTCGGTGCGGTCCC
Source organism: Streptomyces sp. V4I2 (assembly GCF_030817655.1). GTDB lineage: Bacteria > Actinomycetota > Actinomycetes > Streptomycetales > Streptomycetaceae > Streptomyces > Streptomyces plumbiresistens. Next base: position 148,931 of record NZ_JAUSZM010000004.1, on the reverse strand, counting down.
AGGCGCGCACGCCGTCGCGGCCGTGGTACTCGCGGCCCCAGTCGTTGAGTTCGGCGTCGTGGGTGAACGCGGCGGCGAATGCCTCGGCGTCACCTTGGTTGGTGGCCTCGATGAACGTCTGGATGGCGGCCGGGGTTTCGATGGTGGGCATGGTGATTGCCTCGGTGGTGAGGGGAGCCTCGACGGGAGGGCTGAGTCCGTCCTCCCGTCCCGGACCCGGGTTTCAGCGCTGGACGGTGAGCAGGTCGGCGAGGTCGATGCGGGTGAGGAATTCGCGGCGGATGCGGTCGGCGTTCTCGGAGACCTCCTCGGATCCGTCGTCGGCGGGGTCGATGTGAACGCGGTAGGGGCGCTGTCCGGCGGGCAGGGCGACGATGCGGGCGATCTCGTCGGAGACCAGCGACGCGGGCGCGCCCTCGGGGGCAAGGGCGGCGAGCTTGGTGGCCACCTGGTCCATCAGGCCGGCGTACCTGGCCTCGTACTCGGCCTCGACGGCAGTGTCGTCCGGGCGGCCGGAGTGCGCGAAGTGGTTGGTGCCGCTGGTGAACGAGCCGGGCACGATGATCGAGGTTTCCACGCCCCAGCGGGCGAGTTCGCCGGCGTAGGAGACCGCGAGGGAGTCCATGCCGGCCTTGGCGGCGAAGTAGGGGGCGAGGTAGGGCGGGGTGCCGCCTTTGACGCTGGTGCTGGACACCCACAGCACCAGTCCTTGTCCGCGCCTGCGCATGCCCGGCAGCGCCGCGCGGTTGACGCGCTGGGTGGAAAGCACGTTCACGTTGTAGAGCTCGGCGAGCTGCTCGGGGGTGAACGCCTCGGCGGGACCGGTCACCATGTGCCCGGCGTTGTGGATCAGCACGTCGATGTGGCCGTGCTCGGCCTCGATCCGTGCGATGGCGGCATCGACCGAGGCTTGGGAATTCACGTCGAGCTCGATGGAGCGCAGGTCGACGTGGTGCTTGTTGGCGTAGTCGGCGGCGGCCTGGACCTGGGGTGCGTTGCGGCCGGTGGTCTGGCGCATGCCGGCGTAGACCGTGTGGCCGGCGTCGGCCAGCGCGCGGGCGGTCAGCGCCCCGAAACCGCTCGAGGCGCCGGTGATGACGACGACGTTGCCGGTGGTGGACATGGACGTGGTTCCTTTCAGCAGTGAGAGCCGGGGGCGGGTTATTGCGTGTGCGGCAGGGGTCAGGCGAGGCCGCCGTTGGCGTAGAGGACCTGTCCGTTGACCCAGCGCGCGGGGCCGGCGAGGAACGAGACGACCTCGGCGATGTCCTCGGGCCGGCCCAGCCGCTCGAGCGGGGTCGCCTGGGCGAACTTCGCGATGGTGGCGTCGTCCTTGCCGTCCAGGAACAGCGGTGTGGCGGTGGGGCCGGGCGCGACGGCGTTGACGGTGATGTCCCGCCCGCGCAGCTCACGGGCCAGGGTGAGGGTCAGGCCCTCGACTGCGGCCTTGCTGGCGACGTAGGCGCCGTAGCCGGGAAGCTGGGTGCGGACCACCGAGGTCGAGAAGTTGACGATGGCGCCACCCGGGCGGACGCTGCGCGCCGCCTGCTGGGAGACGACAAAGGTGCCGCGGATGTTCGTGCGGTGCATCCGGTCCAGGTCGGCGAGGTCGAACGTCGCGATCGGCGCCAGGATCATGATGCCGGCGGTGTTCACGACCACGTCGACGCCGCCGAAGGCGGACTCGGCCGCGTCGAACGCTGCGCTCATCGCGGTCTCGTCAGCCACGTCGCCTCCCACTGCGAGGGCCCTGCCGCCTGCCGCGGTGATCGCCGCCACGGTGTCCTCGGCCCTGGCCTTGTTTCCCGCGTACTGCACGGCGACCGCGAGACCGTTCTGGGCGAGCCGCTCGGCCACGACACGGCCGATGCCGCCCGAGCCGCCGGTGACCAGCGCAACGCGGTCGGTGGTGGAGGTGCTCATGGTGTTCTCCCTTTCAGCGACTTCATATGAACGACACGTTCATATAAGCATCAAATGAACGCGGCGTCCATATCTATGAGCAAGATCTTTCTGGGCACCCGTACGCGCGGCGGCGCCGCTCGAACTCGCCCGCGCCACCTCCTGAGCGGTGGGGTCACCGGGGCAGCTTGGCGGGGCGCTCGGGGTGGGCGGCTTTGATATAGCGCATGGCCGTCTGCGCGGTGATACCGAACAGCCGGATCAGGTGCAGCGGATCGGCCTTGTCGAACGCCTCGTCCAAGATGCGGTCCTGACGCAGTCCGTCCATCGTCACGCCCTTCGGGAAGACCATCCGCACGGTTCCGATGGACACCGGTGGCCGCTCCTGGTCGAGGGCCGAGGGCTGGCTGACCAGCAGATACGGGTTGACCGAGGCAGGCCAGCGACGGTGCTGGCAGGTGAGCCAGTCGGCGGCGAGCTGGTGGGTGAACTCCTCCAGATACACGGCGTGCCGCAGTAGCCCGCGGCGGACCTGAAGCGTGTCGCGGGACAGGTCGAGGTCCTCGGTGAGCAGGGTGCGGACCTCGTGCCCGGGTAGCGCATGGACGGCCACCAAGGCGATCACGAGACGGCCGAAGGCGGGTTTCACCTGTTCCAGCAGTCCGGCGAGCAGGGCGGCGTGGAGCGCCGCGGTGCCGGAGGCGACAGCCACCGCGTCCGCGACGCCGAGGAAGTCGGCGACCCTGCGCTCGAACTCCTCGGTGACGTCGGTGTGTCCGTACTGCCCCGATTCCAGGACCCGGGCCGCTGCGGCCTCCTGTCCGTACAGGTAAAGGCTAGCTGTGCCCTCTCAGGAGGTTGGTTCCACGAAGATCGTGAGTTGCTGCGGAAAAATGTCAAGCGGTTCCGGCGGCTGGTCAAAGGTGATCCGGTAGTCGCTGCCGGAGGTTCGGCTGATCGGCGGCTTCCCGCCCAGGGCGGAGTGTGGCCGCTCGTGGTTGTAGTAATTGAGGAAGTCCGCGAGTGCGACGCGGCGTTCGTGCTCGGAGGTGTAGTCGCGCACGTAGGCCCACTCCCGGGCGAGTGTGCCGTTATAGCGCTCGACCTTCCCATTCGTCTGCGGTGTGTACGGGCGGGTGCGCTTGTGTTTCGTCCTGGCCGCCGCGAGAGCTGCGGCCCAGGCCCGGGAGCGGTAGCACGCGCCGTTGTCGGTCAGGACGCGTTGGATCGGGGCGATGTCGTGTTCGGCGAAGAACGCGACCGCACGCTGCCAGAAGGCGACGGCGGTGATGGCCCGTTCGTCCTCCAGGGCCTCGGTGTAGGCCAGGCGGGAGTGGTCGTCGAGCGCGGAGTGCAGATAGGTGTAGCCGACTTTCCCGGTGCTGGGGCCCGTGCGTTTGGAGGCGCGGGCGGCGTCTGTGCCAGCCCCGTGCATCCGCCAGCCGCCGCCGGTAGGGATGCGGCCGAGCTTCTTGATGTCGACGTGGACCAGGTCGCCGACACGGTCGTGCTCGTAGCGGATGACCTCGCGCAGCTGCTCCCCGGTGGGTGGGTCGAGGTCGCGCAGCCGGTTCAGGCCGCGGCGAACGAGGATGCGGTGCACGGTGGCCGGCGCCAGAGTGACGCCGTGCAGGCGCTTCAGGTCGTCGGTCAGACGCGCGGGCCCGTGTTTGGTCTGCCGTCGCAGCGCCTCCACCAGGTCCGCGATGTCCTCCGCGGTGCGGGACGGGCTGGTCGAGGGGCGGGAGGAGTGGTCCAACAGGCCGTTCTCGCCGTGGGCTCTCCAGCGTGCGTACCACTTGGCCAGGCAGCGGCGGGAGATCCCGGCTTCCGCCGCGACGTGCGCGATCGGACGTCCTCCGTCCACGCGCTCACATAATCGGCGCCGTCCTTCCGGCGTCAGTGGCGCGTTGCGGTGCCCGGCCATAATCGTCCGCGCAGAAGCCAGTCACCGAACCGGTGTCCGAGTGGTCTTTCGTGGTCGCTGCTTGGCCCCATTGCGTCCCCTTCGCGTCACAACTGCGTGATGCCCGAAAGGACATGGTGCACGGGGGCACTGACAGCAGGGCCGGGCGAGCGGACGGTGAGGTGCCGCCTCGTCAGGAGACCCGGGCGCATCTGGTTGAAGAACCGCTCGCCCTGGCCGACGTTCGTGATCCCCGCGTCGATCATCTCGCCGAACAGTTGGCACAGCTGCCAGGGCGAGAGGCCGGTGACGTGGCAGACGACGGTGCCGCTGACCCGGTAGCCGAGAATGTGCGCGTCGTAGGAAGCCCACGCGTTGAACGCGGTGTGGAACACCGTCTGGCGTTCGGGAGTGTGCCAGCCGGGCTCGAATGCGGAGCGCTTGACGGCTTCGGCGATCTCCACGTGCAGATCCTTCAGCTGCTTGCGGAGGGATCGCATCGGCATCGCGTAGCGGATCTTCGACCACGGTGAGACAACGATCTTCTCCCGGATGAGCTCGGCCTTCCAGCCCTCCGGTGTGTCCAACTCCCTCGACAGTGCTGAGCATGGGGCTCGGTGATGACGAGCAGGAGGCCGCGGACAGCGGCCGGCCTTGCCCGGCCGCCCCCTGAGGGAAGCGGCCGGGAAGACCGGCGGACCGTACGTCAGCAGTCGTTCTCGCTGTAGCTGGCCCTGTTGTGTGCGCCGGTGCTCACGTCTTCGAAGGTCCAACGGCCCGAAGCCCCACGCGACACGTCGAAGCTGTGGTACTTGCCGTAGTAGGTGGCCACGATGACGTCGGTGTCGGTAGTGCGCTCGTACTTCAGATGGCCCGTCCAGACGCCCCCGTCGACGTCCGGCAGCCAGGTCCGTTTCGCGTCCAGCTTGCTCATGGTGCCCTTGCCGACGATGCCGTCGATGGTCAGGCCCCAGCGGCTCTGCAGGTTCCGCGTGGCGAACTTGGTCTTGGAGCCGAATTCGCCGTCGATGTCGGACTTGGCGAAGCGGTACTCGGAGTTCTTCATGGCGCCCTCGGCGTAGAGGACGTTCTGCCAGAAGCAGGTCGCGCTGGAGGACGAGTACGAGGTTGTGGACAGGGTGCCCTCGTCACCGAAGTCGTCGTAGATCGAACCGGCGCCGCTGATGTACCCGTCGGACGCGGCGGCCGAGGCGGGCGTCGTGCTGACCGCCAGGATCGTCGCCGCCAAGGCGCCGATCGCGGCCGAGGCCATACGGGCCTGCTTGGTACGGAAGTTCATGCAGTTGCTCCCCCATTGAGATGGTGCACGTAATGACGAGCATCACCCTGCCCTGCGGACAGTCATCGCAGGCCGGGTGGAACAGAAGGTAGCGAGGGCTGTGGGTGGCGGGCAACGCGCACGGTGCGCAGTTGCGCGGTTGCGGCTGTTCACGGTGCACGGTCGGCGATGCGGAACGCGTGGACGAGGTCGTGGGTGCCGGGGCCTGGGGTCTGGAGGCTGCGTCTCAGGAATTGTTCGGCGGTGCGCAGGTGGGCGCGAACGGTGGTGCGGCTGATGCCGAGGGTTTGGGCCGTTCGCTGGGCATCGGTGCCGGCTTCGATCCAGGCTCGCAGGGTCTGGTGCACGGTGCGGTCCGTGCCGGGCTGCAGGGGTTGGAGGAAGGCGTGGGCCCAGGTGATGGCCGCTTCGGTGGACAGCAGACTGTCCACCGCAGGCGTCGGCAGATGCTCGGTTACGGCGTTGTTGTCGGGTGGCGGGAGGTCGGTGATCGCCAGGGCCAGGGCGAGTTCGGCGCGGCTGCGGGGGTCCTGCAGGTTGAGGCCGAGGGCGTCTTGGGCACGCGTCAGATGGGCGGTGACGGTGTTGCGGCTGATGTCGAGCAGCCGCGCCACACCGGAGCGGGGAAAGTTCAGGGCCAGGCTGGTGATGTCGAGGGTGAGCCGGGGGGCCTCCCTGATCGGCTCCAGAAAGGCACGGGCCCAGGCGAGGGCTTGTTGACGGGGGAGCAGCCCGGCCAGCGGTGGCTGGCCGTGATAGTCGGCGACCCGTTCGGGCGTGTGGCCGGCGACGGCCAGGGCATGGCGGGCTTGATCGTAGGCCTGCGCGGTGGCCGGCAGGGGCACGGGGGCGCTGATGCCCAGCGCGTAGTGCGGGTTGTCTCGTACCAGCGACCGCAAGGGCGCGGCCAGGCCGCCGTCCACGCTGTCACCGTCGTGGTCCACGGGCAGGAGACAGATGAGGTGATGGTCGTAGACGGGGCAGCGCACCATCAGGCCGCGGCCGTGATAGCCGGACGCATCCTGGTAGGCGTCGATGAGCCTGCCGCGGTCTGAGGGCGGGCAGCGCAGCAGGTGGATGCGCAGACGTTCAGCGTCCAGCAACGGCGGAACGGCACCGGCCGTCATCCGGCGGGCCAACGTCACTTCTCCGGCCATCAGGGCCGTGAAGACCGCCAGGCGCAGCCGCGTTGCCGCCTGCTGGTAGCGGAGTGCGAGGTCGTCGGCCTGCCGGACACGTCGCAACACCTCGATCATGGCGCCGATATGGGACGCCAGCGCCAGCGCCTCCCGTGTCAGCGGCAGGGGGCTGCCCACCACCAGCACTGGACGCGGCACTTGCCGTCCGAGCGCTTCGCACCGTACATGGACCACGCCCACCTGCGAGGCCGCAGCGGCCATCTGTCCGCTGGACAACTGCGTCAGCACCGGCTGGAGACCGGCAAGGATGTCCGGCGCAAGCCGGGCAGTGGAGACCTCCACCTTGCCCGCGCGGTCGACCAGGGCGATCTCCGCGCCGAGCTGCCGCCCCAACCAGTCAATCAGCGTCTGCGGATCAGGATCGGCGTCCTGACAGACACGAGGCCGCAGTTGACGCAGCAACTCATCGAGTACCTGAGATGTCGGCACGCCTCTCTCCCCCCGTCACCTTGTCGGCCGCCTTGTCCGAGTCAGCCAGCACGCGCCCCCGGAACCTGAAGTACCGGTGGATCTTCGCGCGGTGCTCCTTGAGCGCCTGGTCGGCCCGCTCATGCAGCGCCCGTTCCTACGGTGAAACCTTCCACCTATCAGGACGACGAAGGCCTCACCCGCAGGTGGGCCATGCCGGTCCGTCCTGATGCTCCCACCGAAGCCTGTCCTAGGCACTCCGGCTCGCTTACACCGAGGCGCTGGAAGACGATGGTGGTCACGGTGGTTCGTCGGGTGTCGGTGGTCTCGAAACCGGCGAGCAGGGAGGTGAACCAGCCGCTCGGGTGGTGGCGGCACACTGCGCCGTCGCCGGTTTCGAATACCCCGTAGGTGCCGTAGGGCTCGGCGAACCTCGCGTAGCGGTCGAGGTTGCGCTGGTCGTCTTGTAGCAGCAGGTCGCTGAGGTAGAGCAGTGCGCCGGGTTTGAGCACGCGGTGCAGCTCGCCGATCAGCAGCCGCTGTGCGTCGTCGCTGGGGATGCAGGTCAGCACCGCGAAGAGCATGACCATGTCGATGCTGGCGTCCGGGCAGGCCAGTGTCGGCGGCGTGTCCAGCACCGCGAAGCGCATCGCGGGGTGCAGGCTGCGGGCCCGGGCGATCATCCCCGGTGATGTGTCGACGCCGGAGAGGTTGTCGAAGCCCTGCTGTTCCAGCGCGTCCAGGGTTCGGCCGTAGCCGCAGCCGTAGTCGAGGATCGCGGCGCTTCGTTCGACGTTGTCCAGCCACGGTGTGTGCAGCGGGTGCGTGAATCGCTTCGTCGTCGCGGCGGCGTCCCAGTAAGCGGTCTGGCTGTCGAGGTCGGACATGGTGGATGCCTCCCATGGGCGTTTCGGGGAAGGAGGTCACGCTGCCACGGTCTCGGGGCGTTCGACGAGGTGGCCGCGTTCGAAGCGGGCTCCGGCGCGGACGAGGGCGACGAGGTGAGGTGCGTTGACCGCTCTCCAGCGCGCCTGGGCGGACTCGACGAGCTTGAAGACCATGGCAAGCGCGGCGGCCGCGCTGCCGGCGCCCTTGGTGGGTCGGGTGGTGCCCGCTTTTCAACTTCAACGCGGCAGGTCAGGCGCGTGGCTCCCTGGCGCAGAAGTCACCGTTTCGCCAGGACGTTTCGGTAAAGGAGGTCCCGGACGGCGTTGTGTCCATAGGTGAGCGGCTGTCCACGGACGATCATGGGCATGCCCGTCGTGGTCCGAGCGCCACCAGCCACCAGTGCGGCCCGTCGGCCTGGCACTCGGGAAGAGGCCCGTGATCACCATGTCGGAACGTGAGGGCCGCTGGTGTCACAGCGGTGGTTGAGACAGCATGCGGCGCATGGACTGGATGCCTCTGCTCTCCACGCTGACAGGTGCTGCTATCGGCATCGCTGCCACTCTGATCGCCGATCGCAACAGGTGGCGGCGCGAGGAAGCACGACACGCTCTGGAAGTGCGGCGCGCCGTGTACACCGAGTACGCCTCCGCCCTCAAAGACGCGGGGGAAGAGATACGGGCTGTCGCCCTGGGCGATCACATGTCCGAGTCAGCGCGTGATGCGGCGGTGCGCGAAGCTTTCCGTGGGACCGGATTGCACACGGCCAGCGAGCAGCTCTGGCTCGTGGGCCCGCCGCTCGTTGTTGCGGCCGGGAACGAGGCGTTTCACAGCCTGCGTCGGATGCGTGATGCCTATGCCCGCGGGGTTGCCGTCGGCTCCGCCGAGGACAGGGCCTTCATCCAACAGCGCCGCACGGCCATGGCTGAGATGCGCGGCCGCATGCGTGAGGATCTGGGCATCGGACCCCTCGGGATCGAATGACCACCGGCCGGAGAAAATGTCAGGAATTGCTCCCCCGCGACCAGTTACCAGGGCAGGCCGTCGGCCTGGCGCTCGTCACAGGCGGTAATCGCCGCGCCGAAGGCTCAGAAGCAGGCTGTCAGGCTGCGGCTTTGAGAAGGCGTCCGCCCCAGCGGATGCCCTTCTCGCTGCGGATGCGGGCGCGTTCCTTGCGTTCGGCGGCCAGGACCTCGCGGTGGCGGGCGTTGGCGTTGCGCCAACGGAGGCAGGCGTGCAGGGCCCGGGTCTGCACGGTGTGGTTGGGGTAGTTGGAGTTGGCGATGGTGAACTGCCGCAACGGTCCGAAGTGGGCCTCGATGGGGTTGGCCCAGGAGGCGTAGGTCGGGGTGGAGCACAGCTCGACCTTGTGCCTTTTCGCCCAGCGGCGGATGTCGGTGCCCTTGTGGGCGGACAGGTTGTCCAAGATCACGTAGATCGGGGCGCCGTCGGGACGGGCGGCGCGGATGGACTTCAGCGCGGCCAGTGTGTTCCCGGTGCCCTTCCTGCGGTGGTTGACGCCCCACAGGGTGTCGTCGCCGACCGAGTAGCAGCCGTGGAAGTAGCGCACGCCGTGGGTGCGGTGGTAGGTGGCCGGGTGCCGCTTGGGGTGATTGGAGGGACTCCAGCTGTGGCCGCCAGTGGGGCGGATGCCCAGCGGTCCGAACTCGTCGAACGCGAACACCCGGTCCGGGAAGAGCTCCAGGACGTGCTCGATCCGGTCGAGCTTGGCGTCGCACTCGGGGTCCGGGGACTCCTTCCACGTCTTGGTCCGCTGGAAGGTGATCCCGCGGCGGGCGAGCAGGCCGCGTAATGTCTCGCGGCCGATACGGATCAACCGGCCGTGGACCTTGCGAAGGTAGGCGGCGAGCTTGCGCAGCGACCAGCGAGTGAACGGCTGGCCGAGCCTGGCCGGGCGAGTGGTGGCCGTCGCCACGACGAAGTCCTCATCGTCGGGGCTGAGAAGGCGGGGACGGCCTCCCGCCCATTGAGGGTCCAGGCAGGCCAGGCCGATCTCGTTGAACCGGTGGGTCACGTCGCGGACCGTGTCCCCGTCGGCCTGGACCAGCTGGGCGATCACCGGCACACGGTTGCCGCCGGCCGAGGCCAGCAGCATCATCGCGCGCCGGTAGCGCACCGAACTGGTGCTGCCCCGGCGCACGATCTGCTGCAGCCGCTGCCCTTCCTGGTCGGTCAGTCTGCGCACCCGAACGGGTTTTGCCACCACGCCTCCAGCGGTCGGATCAGACGTCACCACACATCCAACCGCCACGACGACCACCCCGGCGAACCTATGCGGTCACAGCACTAGCGGCATCGTCGAAGGAGCAGCACGTCATCTGGTGGCCGACCGCCTCGACATCACCGGCAGCCTGTGGAGCGTCCCCGGAGCCGAAGCCGTCCTGACCCTCCGGGCTCTCATCGGCAACGGCGACTTCCCTCAGTACTGGACCTTCCACACCTGCAGAGAACGCGAACGCCTCTACCCCCGGCCCGACCAGCACAACTACGAACTTCTGGCCTGACCGGCGCGCTCACTTCAAAAGCGCCGCACCCTGTTCGTTTCTGCGCGCCGTTCCTCTATCCTCGAGGAGGTCATCAACAACCGCATGACATCTGCCCGGTGACGGAGCCGGCGTGGGGTGCGCGTCCCCGCTCCACGCCACCACTGGACGGCTCCAGGCGCAGCCACGGGTCGGCACTTCCGGACGCCGACGACCCCGTGTGGCGCGTCCCGCCGGGCGGCGAAAGGGATGCGCCGTGCCTTCGGCTTCGGCGAACTACCGCACCCTGCTGCGCACTTCGGGTGCCTGGGCCTTCTTCCTTCCAGCCGCTGTCGGGCGTCTGGGCATCGCCATGACGGGGATCGGCATCGTGTGGCTGGTGCACGCACGCACCGGGTCGTATGCCGCCGCGGGTCTCGTCACCGGCGGATTCGCTGTCGCGGACGCCGTCGCCGGGCCCCAGATCGGGCGCCTGGTCGACCGGTTCGGGCAGGCGCGGGTGCTTTACTGCGCGCTGGGCGCACATGCCGGGGCCGTGGCGCTGCTGCTCGCCGGCGCCGTTCCGGACCTCGTCGCCGGCGTGCTCGTCGGGGCAACGCTGCCCCAGCTGGGTGCCCTGTCCGCCGCTCGCTGGTCCGCCCTGCTGTCCGGTGAACGGGCTGCCGCGCTGCCCACCGCTTTCGCCCTGGAGGCCCTCGCCAACGGCGTGTCCTACCTGGCCGGCCCGGCGCTGGTGAGCGTCCTCGGGGCGGCGGGCCGCCCGCGCGCCGGGGTGCTGCTCGCCGCCGCGCTCGTCGTCGTCGGCGGGCTCGCCCTCGCCGTCCAGCGCCGCACCATGCCGCCCCTCACCGGCCGCGCCGAGCGCCGGCACGCCGGACGCGCTCTGCTCCGCTCCGCATTCCTGCGGCAGGTCGCGCTCGGCCTCGCGCTCGGGGTGTTCTTCGGCGCGATGCAGGTGTCCGTCGCCGCGTATGCCGTCGGACGCGGCACGCCGGACGCGGCAGCGCTGCTCTATTTCGCCTCCAACTGCACGAATCTGGTGGGTGGTTGGGCCTACGGGGCATGGCGCCACGGCGGCTCACCTCGGCGCCGCCAGGCCGCAGCCGCCGCCTGCCTCACCCTCGCGAGCCTCCCGCTGACCTTCCTCGACGCGCCCCTCGCGGTCGGCGCCACCCTCGCCCTGACCGGACTCGCCGTGCCGGTCCTCCTGATCCTCGCCTCCGTCCTCACAGAGTCGTCGGTCCCGCGCGCCGTCCTCACCCAGGCGTTCACCTGGGGCAACTCCGCAAGCGCGGCAGGAATAGCAGGCGCCGCGGCAGTCGCGGGACGGGTGGTGGACACGGGCGGTGCGCACGCCGGTTTCGGCGTGGCGGCGGGCGCTGGGGTGGTGATGACGGCCCTGGCGTTCAGCGGTCTGCGGGACTCATCACCGGACGTGCCGAAGTCGTCCGCGCCCCTCCTGGCTGACCAGCGATCTCACTCAGGAAGAGCTACACCCAAATAGCTTGTCCGGCTGCGGCTGCAGGTCCGGTCGCGTCGCTGGTCGGCTGCGGGTGAGGCGGTGGACCTCTGCCCGACGGCCTGCCGTTCCTGCTTTTGCCCTTCCGCGGCCCGGCGGGCGACGAGGGCAGATCCTCAACCGCCGGTACGCCGTGGATCCGTCGCGCGCCGATCACGTCGAGTGCGGCGCGCACGCTGGTGCCTCACCGGGCCTCCGGTGTGCCGGGGCGGCGGGCGTAACAGAACAGGTGCTCCTCGGGGACGGCGAGTTCACCGGCCGGCACGAACGCCGAGACGGAGTGGTGCAGGACCGTCAGCCCGCACTCTTCTCGAAGCAACCGGAGGTAGTCGTCCGCCGTGAAGCTGGAGACGCGGACCGGCCGGCCCATGAAGTCGATCTGCACGTCCTCGACATCGGCCGGCACGGTGGCCGTCACGAGGTAGCCGCCCGGGGCCAGCCAGCCGGCCATCCGCCGCAGCGCCGCCGCGGCCTGTGCCCGCGTCATCATCAGCAGCGGGAAGAACGCGCAGACCGCCTCAAAGCCGCCCTCCGGGGTGAACTCCCGTACGTCGCACTGCTCGAACCGGGCGCCCGGCACCTGTTCCCGGGCCAGCGCCACCATCACTGGTGACACGTCGATGCCGGTCACCGCACAGCCCGCGGCCGTCAGCCGCTCGGCGACCGGCCGCCCGGTGCCGCTGCCGACGTCCAGTACCCGGGCGCCCGGCGGTAGCCGCCCGGCCAGCCACTCCACCGCCTCCAACTGGGCCGGCAGCCGGCCGAACGCCTCCTCGTATGCGAGTCCCAGCCCGTCGAACAACTCGGCCGCCGACACACTCCCGTCCGCGCCCGTCCTGCTTTTCGTACCCGCCATGCCGTCCACGGCACCCCCTGTCCGCCGGCCCGGGACCACCCACGGGCCACCACCAGCCCTACCCCGCCCGCGGGGCCCGCTATCCCCGGAGTGGAGTCACCCCGGCCACCCAGTCCCGGGGGGAAGTAATGGGCCGGTCGAGACGCCATCCGACCAGTGGCAGCTGGCCGCCGCCGGAGACTGGGGCGCCTACGCATCCGACGTCAGCCGCAGGCCCTGACGTTAGGACCGAGGCTGACCCTGAAGGCTTCCGCTTTCCGAACGTGATTGTCTGGGTGGGGCTGGACGGGCATGAACGGCACTTGAGGGTCGGAGAGATGGGGCGGTTCGTCTGCTCGTACTCGCCCGCTCGGGGGGTGGCTGGTGCCGTCGGTGCTGGAACTGCCGGAGGCCCGCGAGAAGAAGGTCCGGGAAGAGGTCGCGCAGCTGCGGGTGCAGGCTGCGCTGGCTGCGGCGGGGGATGCCCTGGAGCAGCGGGCGGCGGTCCGGGTGATTACTTGACCAAACATCCGCACTGGAGCCAGGACACCCTGGTCCGGCATTCTGATCAGCCTTCGGGAGACTTCCTGGCAACGGCCCAACTGCCCTTCCAGAGCCGTGATCAAGCACCGCTCCAGGTCAGGGCGCCGCTCTGGACTAACTTCCTTGTCAAAGGACAAACACCTCGCCGACTGTCCGATCTCTCGCGTTGGACGGCAGCGTCTCAGCGGGTCTACGCCACCTGGGCTTCACCCCAGGTGACAAGCCGTGCCGCTCCTCTTTCAATCTCCACTACGCGAAAGCCACCTTTGTTGCAAAACGCTCATGCGGTTGTGGATTCACAGAATGTGAATCCCGTCGATAGGGCAGACTTTCACGCATGGCACGCTCAGTCCGAAGGCCGACGCCTCCTACAAAACCCCTGCTCAAGGCACCCGTACGGATCAGGCATCTCGACACTCCAGCCGTCATCGGCCAACTTCGCCAACTACACGAACAGGCCGCAGACGAGAATGTCGACCGCATGCCAGCTGATGAGGAACTGTTCGGGGCCCTGCTGTATCTAGAGGCCCATGCTGGCGCACTGAAGAGCGTGGAGGCCCGACGCGCATCCGCCATCGAACGCGTCCGCCTGTGGGAGTACCTGCGCCAGCAGACGGAGGTTCATCAGTCCAGGGCGGTTGAGGACGCACGAGCGGCACGCGCCGAATGGGCAGAGCTCGCGTCGGCTCTTGCGGTCAACGTGCCCAGCGCGGCTTACAACAAGGCTCTGAGATTGCGCGCCGCAGCCCTCACCAATCCTGCGGACCCGAGCCTGCCAGTGCGCCGCACTCCCGAGGCGGTTCTCCTTGCGGAGCGGCAGGCGGCGGCCCAAGCCGCAGCCACACGCCGTGCGGAGGAGGAGGCGTCCCGTCGGCATGCGCTGATGGCTCCTGTTGCGCGCCGGCTTCTCGAGCACCGTGCCGCCCTGGATGACGACGATAACGTGACGTTCTGGCTGGACCAGATCGAGGCGGTACTCCCCCACTGCGAGACCCCAACACAGTTCGTCAGCCTCAGGATTTACGTGGAAGCGGTCGTGCGTGAGCTCAGGAAGACAGGCCTTACAACGAGTCCCTCTGAGGCAGGTGAGGATGCGATCGCGGCAATCGCAGCTGCCGCCGAGCTCGTAGGCGGCAGCTGACCCTTTCCATCTCACGGCTGCTTGGGTGATTACGCCGTAATCACCCAAGCAGAGGTTCACGGCTCCACTCCCCCAGCCGGTGGCTACCTGTCTCGTCTCAACGAACCGAGTCGCATACCGATCTGTCTCATCGAACTCAGTCGGCGCGGGTCGGCTGGCCAGAGCGAATAACCCCCGCCGAGGACGGCCGTCTCAACGAAGTTAGTCCGCCCTGGTCAGCGGTTCGGGATCGACTGACTTCGTTGAGAAAGGACACTACCTACTGTCCGTTCGCAGTGAACTTGGGCGAAGTCGCCCGCAGGGTCACTCGGAGTTGTCCCGCTCACTGGCGTCATCCGCGGAAGGCCGGAGGCGACGACGCGCAGCCTCCAGGCGCTCGGAGCAGTCCGCCGCGAAGATTCCGGGGAGGACCTTGTCCAACGTTCCTGCCAGCTTGTGGATTGGAGCTCACGCCGTCTCATCGTCCACGAGACGCCTGAGGGACGTCATCTGCACCCGCTCCAGCTAGTCCGACAGGAACCAGGGCCTTCATCCGGGGTGAGCCTGATAGTGATCTGCTTGTCGTCCACACCCAGAACATAGTTCGTTACGACTCCCGGACCGCGGCAAGGTAGGAGGGCTCAGTCACGCGGGCGACTCTAGGCCGTGTTTTAGAACGGGGTTTGTTGCCGCGCCTGATGCCGTGATGATCTCGGTGTGGGACGTGGGGATCTCTCGGATGAGCAGTGGGCAGTGCTGGAACCGCTGTTGCCCGTCGCGCAGGTCGGCAGGCCGTCAGCATGCCGGCGGAGGCTGATCGATGGGATCCGCTGGCGGGTACGGACTGGTGCCCCATGGCGGGACCTGCCGGGTCAGTACGGGCCGTGGCAGACGGTCTACGGGCTGTTCCGTCGCTGGCAACGCACCGGTGTCTGGGCAGCAGTACTGAGCGGGCTGCAGGCCAGGGCCGATGCCGACGGGCTGATCACGTGGGAGGTGAATGTCGACTCCACGGTCTGCCGGGCTCACCAGCACGCGGCCGGCGCCCGCCGGGATGGGCATACCCAGAAGGAGCCACCCGGCGGGATCGTCGCAGAGCCGGACGATCACGCACTCGGCCGGTCTCGAGGCGGCCTGACCACCAAGATCCATCTGGCCTGCGAACAAGGCCAACGGCCCTTGTCGTTGCTGGTCACGGCAGGGCAGCGGGGTGACAGCCCGCAGTTCGTGGCCGTACTGGAAGGCATCCGTGTGCCCCGGCTCGGCGCGGGGCGACCGCGCAGACGGCCGCTGCGGGTCCGTGGTGACAAGGCGTACTCATCGCGCGCCAACCGCGCCTACTTACGCCGACGCGGGATCCGGGCCACCATCCCGGAACCGGCCGATCAGACCGGCCATCGCAGACGCCGCGGCAGCAACGGCGGGCGACCGCCGGCCTTCGACCGCGAGGACTACAAGGCCCGGCACGCGGTCGAGTGCGGCATCAACCGGCTCAAGCGCAATCGGGCGGTGGCCACCCGGTTCGACAAGCTCGCCGTCCGCTTCGAGGCCACCGTCCACATCGCCGCCATCAACGAATGGCTGTGACCTGGCGTTGTCCGCACCGCATGCCATCCTGGCGGCGGCAACCCGCAGCACGTCGGCACAAGGGAGACAGCGGACCAATGGCGGCTGAGTACTACTGCGCCGACAGCGAGAACGGCCACCACATCGACGACCCGTCCGAGGACGCCCTGTTCGACCTGATCAGCGAACTGAACGACGCGGACAACACGTTCCTCGTCATCCAGCCCGACCAGGACGACCCCGCCTGGTTCGCCTCCGTGGCCGTCCTCGACGAAGGCGGCTACGAGACCGTCCGCCGCGACACCACCCACCGCGAACACGAGGTCACCACTGACACCAGCATCGGCCGGATCGCAGGCGACCTCATCATCTGGCTGGCCGCCCGCGACTTCCCCGGACAGCCAACTCGACAGACCAGCCCGTTCTAAAACACGGCCTAGTCCTGTGAGGTGAACGTGCTTGGGGCGCTGGGCTGGGGAGGATGCACGCGAAGCTGAGGGGGTTGACCTCGGTCCCGCTCCGAAGTCCCAGTGTCCTGGTCCTGGCCCTGTCCGTGATGGCGCTCGTGCCGACGCGCTGTACGGCTTGGAGCGCACGCCAGGGCAAGGGCTGCGGCACCCGCCGTGAGGAGGAACGCGGCTCGCAGGCCGTGGAGTTCGGCGTACGCACCGAGCAGTGCGGGCCCCGCGATCGTGCCCAGCCCCAGGAAGAAGACGGTGACGCTGAAGCCGGCGGATGGCCGCTCGGGAAAAACGCGGTAGCTCCACACCGCGAGGATCCCGGATCCGGCCATGAAGCACGGGCCGTAGAGCAGGGCGGAGAGGGCGACGGCGGGGGGTGAGCCGGGGGCGAGGCCGAGCAGGGCGAGGGCGACGGCGATGCCGGAGAAGAGCCCAGTGTGGACGCGGTGCAGCCCGTACCGCGCGACGGCGTGGCCGGTCAGCGCGCCCGCCGTGCCGGCCGCGCCCATCAGCGACCAGAACAGGGGTGCGGTTGCGGAGCCGGTGCCCGCTGCGTCGGTGATAGCTTCGACGGCGAAGGACCAGTAGACGGCGCCGACGAGGCCGTAGATGACGGCGGTGAGCAGGAGCGGCAGTGCGCTGCGACGGTATGTCGGTCGGACGCTGCTCTGTATCCGTCGGCTCGAACCCCCGGGCAGCACACGGGCGTTGTACGCGGTCGATGCCAGCGCCGCCAGCGTGAAGGCCAGCCACGCGTACCGCCATCCCGTGCCGCGCGCGAGCAGCGCCAGCGGGCCCGCGACCACGACGGCGAAGGCGGTCCCGCTGGCGATGGTGCCCATGACGTGCTCGCGCCGCCCGGCCGGCACCATCCGGTCGACCGCGTCGGAGTAGGGGGCCCAGGCCCAGCCAGAGCTCGTACCGGCGAGAATCAGCCCGGTGATCAGCAGCCCTGGCTCCTGGGCGAGTGCCACAAGCCCCATCCCGACGGCGGCGGAAAGCCCGCCGGTGAGGACGAGTGGGCGCGGTCCGAAGCGTGTGATGAGGGCGCCGACCATTAGCAGCGCGGCCAGGTAACCGATGTACGTGGCGCTGCCGATCAGCCCGACGAGGGAGACGGAGAGCCCGAACTCCTCGCGCAGCTCGGGGAGGAAGAGACCGTATCCGTACCGTGCGAAACCGAAGGTCACGCCGATCGCCGAGATCCCGGCGAGGGCCAGCCGGTGGCCGGGCGTGGTCAGTGAGTTCCATGCCATGCACCCACCATCCGACCAGCGCCCACGCCACACCATTGGCGAAAACGTCAGCCTCCCGTAGATTTACGCCATGGTGCTGCGTGTGGGGGTGACCCTGTTGGAGGAGACCTCGCTGTTCGAGCTGGCCGTGCCGTGCGCGGTGTTCGCGGGTGAGGGGTACGAGCTGACGCTGTGCGCCACGGCCCCGGGAGGTGCCCAGCGCGCTCCTGGCGGTCTGCGCCTGGAGGCCGAGCATGGCCTTGAGTCGCTGCGTGAGGCGGATCTGATCGTGGTCCCAGCCTGCATGATGGAGGGCTACGAACCGCCGGCCGCCCTGCTCGACGCGCTGCGCGAGGCGCATGCCCGTGGGGCGCGGATCGCCTCGCTCTGCTCGGGCGCGTTCGTGCTGGCCGCGGCCGGGCTGCTGGACGGGCGTCCGGCGGCGACCCACTGGATGTACGCGGAGGAGCTGCGCCGCCGACATCCGTACGTACGCGTCGACGACCGTTCCCTGTACGTCGACGACGGCTCGATCCTCACGAGCGCGGGCACGGCCGCGGCCATCGATCTGTGCCTGCACATCGTGCGCGGCGACTACGGCACGGCAGCGGCGGCGGAGGTCGGCCGCCGGATGGTTGTGGCCCCGCACCGGGAGGGCGACCAGACCCAGTACGCGCTGCCGCGGGCCCCTGTCCCACCGCAGGCGGAGGGCCTCGGGCCGGTGCTGGACTGGGCGCTGGCCCGGCTCCACCGACCGCTGGCGATTGCCGAGTTGGCGAACCGAGCAGGGATGAGCACGCGGACGTTCGGCCGCCGCTTCGCGGCGGAGGTGGGCGTCACCCCGCTGAAGTGGCTCAACCAGCAGCGGCTGGCGCGGGCGCGGGAGTTGCTGGAGACGACGGATCTGGGGGTGGATGCGGTGGCGGAGCGGAGCGGGCTGGGCAGCGCGGACAGCTTGCGCCAGCACTTTCACCGGGCGCTGGCGACGACCCCGGCGGCGTACCGGCGCACCTTCCGGGTGGGCACCCCTCAGAGGCTGTCGAGCAGCTGATCACACGCGCAGTTCGACTATCGGGATTCGCCCCCCTGGCATGACGGCAGGCCCGGAATGATCACGCGGCCGCAGAACCGTGCTGCGACTGACGGGCACCCCCGAAGACCCTGACCAAAGCGGGTGCCGGCCCGATCGGCGAGTGCGAGACCAACCGCGGCGAGTGTGGACCGGAGCCTCGGTCCGCTGAGCGTGCCGCCGAGTCAGATCCGCTATCTGCTCACCGCAGGTCCGAGGCGCGCAGATACCTACGAAGCCAACCAACCGTCATCGAGGTTCTTGCCACCCAACCCAGTCCGCCCAGGTCAGACGACAGAAAACGACTGACTTCGCCCTCCAAGGACACTCGGGTCGGCTGCTGGGTGATTACGCCGTAATCACCGAGAGAGGGCTCGTGGCTCCACTCCCCCAACTGGTAGCTACCTACGGGAGAGCGTGCGGGTGAGGCCTGCTGCGATGGTCGTGGCCAGGATCCAGCCCGCCGCGACGAGCACAGCGGACAGCCACTGCTGCCAGCCTGCGGTGTGGAAGGCATTCTGTTGTCCGCAATCCACGACGGGTAGCAGTAGATCGAGCGCGTAGAGAAGCGCGTTGAAGGGCGGGGCTTCGGCGGGCCTTGAGGCGACCGGGTGCTTGGCTGCGAAAGCCAGGGTTGCGGCGGTGAGCAGGATGAGCAATCATCCTGCGGCTCGCCCGGGGCGATAGCCGTATCCGACGGTCCAGTCCTGGGGTGGCCCCGTATACGCAATGCCCGTGTCTGACTGGAGCGGTGGCGTCGGCATCTGGGGAGGAGCTGCGCTGACTGATTACGCCGTAATCAGCGGAGGTGGCGCCACCGGCGCGGTGCGCGGTGGTCGGTGGCAGAGTGATTACGCCGTAATCACTTGGATGGCTGCCGCCCTTGCATCAACTTGGTCTAACTAACGTGTCGCTGAGGTAGATGATCTACGACGTTAGTATGGTGCCATCATGACTACCTCAGCCACCTCGAGCGATCGCGAGAAGGTCGTCTCCAAACTGCCGGGACAGCTCCGGCAGAACCTCAAGATCAGAGCCGCACAGCTCGGCATCGACATTCAAAGCGCGGTTGAACAGGGCATCAGTGACTGGTGCAGCCTCGCCTCAACCCTCCCAACCCTCGACACAGCCGGCGCAGACTCCTTCGCCACCTTCCTGCCTCCCGGCCAATGGGAAGAGTTCCGTCAGACCGCCACGGACCGGCGAGTGTCCCTCATCCAGGGCCTGGCCCAGGCTGTTCAGCTCTGGCTCGACACCAACCCCACCCCTGACGTGCAACGTCCCGCCATCACCCGCCGCATCGTTGTCTGCAACCAGAAGGGCGGCGTCGGCAAAACTGCCATCACGGCCGGACTGGGCGAGGCACTCGCTGAAGACGCCGACTCCCTGCATCCCGTGCGGGTAGCCAAGGCCCTTACCAAAGCCCTGCGCGCCAGCGAGACCGAAGAGGGTGAAGCTGTCCTGGAGGACGGCGCCCTCGACATCGAGAACCTGCCCGGACCCGGGCAGCGCGTACTGCTGGTGGATTTCGACCCGCAAAGTCACCTCACCAACCAACTCGGGGCCAGCCCGCTGCCGCTCGACGGCGACAGCCTGACCAACCACATGGCCGGCGCCCCCAAGGGCGAGCTCAGGGACCTCATCGTCTCCGTCGACGACGACAGCTTCGCCGGCCGGCTGCACCTGCTGCCCGCCTGTAACGACGCCTTCCTGCTCGACGTGCGCCTGTCCGGTGTCCGCGCCCGCGAAGCCGCCCTGGAGCGAGCCCTTGCCCCAGTCGAGAGTGATTACGACGTAATCATCGTCGACTGCCCCCCGAGCCTCGGCTTGAGCATGGACGCTGCCGCCTACTACGGCCGCCGCCGTGATAACGAGAAGCCCGGACAGTCCGGCGCTCTCATCGTTGTCCAGGCCGAGGACAGCTCCGCCGACGCCTACGAGCTCCTCACCACGCAGATCGAAGACCTGCGTAACGACCTCAAGGTCGACATCGACTACCTCGGCATCGTCGTCAACCTGTACGACTCCCGCCGCGGCTACATCGCCACGTCATCCCTCCAGGGCTGGGTCGACATAAAGGATCCGCGGGTCGTCGGGCTCATCGGAGACCTCAAGGAACAGAAGGAAGCAGTCCGCGTGAAGAAGCCTTTGCTGTCCTACGCGCCGAAGTCGCAGCAGTCAGTCGGCATGCGCGCCCTTGCCAGGGAGGTGCTGTGAGCAAGGCCGACCAGCTGGGCAGCGGCCGGTTCGGCGGGGGAGTGCGCAACGTCAGCGCACGCCGGCAAGCCGTCGCCGCCGCCACCGGGGTCCCGACCGACGGAGTCGCCGAGCCCACCGAACTCCCCCTCCACCGCATCAGCCCCAACCCCGACAATCCTCGCTCCAGCCTCGGTGATCTGACCGACCTTGCAGGCAGCCTCCAGACACACGGCCAGAAGCAGGCGATCACGGTCATGAACCGAGACGCCTACATCAAGGCCAGCCCCGACCGCGAAGCCGACCTCGAACCAGACGCCACCCATGTGGTCATCGACGGCAGCAGTCGCCTTGCTGCCGCCCGAGAAGCCGGACTCACCGCACTCAAAGTCATGGTCAGTGACGAGCAAGGCGGTACATCCGAAGAGCTCCTGGAGTCCGCCCTCGTCGCCAACATCCACCGCCAGGACCTCGAAGAGCTTGACGAAGCGCGCGCTCTCCAACGGCTCCTGGCCATCTACGGCAGTCAGCGCGCCCTCGCTAAGCGCTTGCACCGCTCCCAAGGGTGGGTCTCTCAGCGCCTCGCGCTGCTCAGCCTCACTCCTGAACTGCAGGCCCGGATCGGTGAGGAGCCCATCGACCTGCTGCGAGCCGTCGGAAACAAGCCCGCCGATCAGCAAGAGGCAGCTCTGGCGGAGCTGAAGGCGGAACGTGCACGGAAGGAAGACCAAGCACGTGCCGCGAGGCCTCGGCCGGCGGACGAGGAGGAAGCGGCAGCGGAGCCGACCGCAGACCAGTCGGACGGCGGCGAAGGTGATTACGGCGTAATCACCAGCAGTACGGTGGACAACTCCCCGGCCGCACCGGCGGATACGGAGCAGAAGAAGCAGCACCCCGAGCCCGAGCAGGGAGTTCCGGAACCGCGCAGTACTCGAGAACGCTCGACCGAGCCAGAGTCGAACGATGGGGACAGGCAGCCCCGTTCGCTGCCCTACGACGATCCGTGGTTCATCGCGATGCACCTCGTGCGGAAGATGGAAGAGCCGGCGTTCTTCGAACTACTGCGTGTCCTCGCTCAGTTTGGCCACGAGCGCGATCCCGTGAAGTACGCGGAGGTCATGACGCCGTCCTCTGCTGAGGCGACGAGCTGAGCCTGACGGGCGCCTCCGCTTGATCCGTAAGAGGAGGCGCCAAAAGTGGCGCACCGCCGTGAGGCACGTGAAAGTGTGAGTCTTGTTCAGAGTTGACGAGGTGGCGGGGGAGTAGGGCGTGGCTGCCGGGAGTGGCGAGATACCTCACCTGAACCGGATGCACCGGACTCTCATCGGCGTGGTCCTCGCCGGTGCGGTGGTCATCGCGGGCATCGGCTTCGCCGGTTCGTACGCGGCGGTCCGTGAACTGGCCCTCCAGAAGGGCTTCGGGAACTTCAGTTACGTCTTCCCGATCGGCATCGACGCGGGTATCTGCGTCCTGCTGGCCCTGGATCTACTGCTGACCTGGATCCGCATCCCGTTCCCCCTGCTGCGTCAAACTGCGTGGCTGCTGACGGCGGCGACGATCGCCTTCAACGGCGCGGCCGCCTGGCCGGACCCGCTGGGCGTAGGCATGCACGCGGTGATCCCGGTCCTCTTCGTCGTCTCGGTCGAGGCAGCCCGCCACGCGATCGGCCGGATCGCAGATATCACGGCCGACAAGCACATGGAGGGCGTCCGCCTCACCCGCTGGATCCTTTCACCCGTGCCTACGTTTCTTCTGTGGCGACGCATGAAGCTCTGGGAGCTCCGTTCCTACGAGCAAGTCATCAAGCTGGAACAGGAACGCCTCGTCTACCAAGCCAGCCTCCGATCCCGCTTCGGCCGCGCCTGGCGACGCAAGGCCCCCGTCGAAGCGTTGATGCCGCTGCGGTTGGCCCGGTACGGCGTCCCGCTCGCCGAGACCGCGCTCGCCGGCCTCGCCGCCGCCGGCATCGAGGAGCCACCGATTCAGTTCACCGTCGAGCGGGCCACCGCCGCGGGCCCGGCCGAAGACACCGTCCTCGAGACCGCGGCGCTGCAGGGGCCGGGGACCGCCGAGCTGGAGGGTGCAGGGCCGAAGCCGGACCAAGCTCCCGTCTCAACTCCCATGCCCGAGCGGCCGGACGAGCCGCGTGAATCGACCGAGGACGCTGCCGATCGATTCGCTGAGGCCTACCAGGCGTTCCTCGCCCAGTTCCAGGCCGAGCCGACCCCGGCGCAGTGGGCCTTCTGGCTCCGCGACACCTACGGCATCTCCACGGGATCCGGCGACCCGCTCTCCGACGACCAGGTGCAGCCCTTGCTCCAGGTCCTCCAGAAACGCTATGCGCTCGTCAGCCAAGAGCCCGCTGCCACCAACGGAGCGGAGCCGGCCGACCAGTGGTACGACTACTTCCACAGCGCCTGGCGCACCTACGCGCAGGAATTCGGCATGTACCCGGATGCCGCAGCCCTCGCTGCGTACGTGTATGAGCGGGAGTCCACCACTGGAGACGGCGGCCGGCCCATCACCGGCGATGACCTGGCAGCCTTCGTGACGAGCTTTGAGGAGCGCGAGTTCGGCAGCAGCGGACCGCCCGCCGGAGATGCCGCCGATCCCGACGAGCAGGGCCCCGAAGCGGTTCTCCCGTCCGAAGAGGAGCCCGAGGCGGCGCCCGCCGGCGCGGGTGCACAGGCCGCCAAGGAGAAGCGCACCCCGCGGGTGAGCGCCGCCATCGATGGCCAGTCTGCCGACGAGCCCGTCGTCGCGGGGGAGCCCGTTGTCCTCACCACTGTCGACCGCTACTACCTGGCGTGGATGGAGTACCAGGCCGAGAACGGTGCCGAACCGGAGAAGGCCGAGCAGCTATCCGAGTTCCTAGCCAGCAAAGGCCTCTACGGCCGGGGCGGGAAGCCGGTGAGTCCCTCCACCTTGCGGCGCTACGTGCTGCCGTTCCGTGTCTACAGCCTCTGGGCCGAGCACCGGGTGCGCAGTGACAACCCGTCCTTCGACGCCATTGCGCAGGATTGCGCAGCCCACGGGATCACCGCGCAGTACAACAAGCCCATCACCACCGACTACATCGCCGAGAACGCCACCGACTTCGAGCGTCGCTGGCAGGCCCTCATCCGCCACCACGCCGAAGCACAGCAGTAAGTCCCCCCAGCGCACCGGTTGCGCACAGGGATCCCATCACGACCAGCAGGCTGCGCAATGAGAAGAAACACCAGGTCAGCCGGTGCATTGCGCAGGCACCGTGATCATTGCTCAGCCGTGCGTGCCGCGACCTTGCGCAGCCCCGCCCCTGAACCGACGAGGAGGACCACCAGTGCACGCACTGCGCATCGATCCGGACGCCACCGTCACAGACCTCAACCTGCCCGCGCCCGATGCTCACTCCGCGATCCAGGAGCACGTCGGATCCGACGCCGTCGACCAAGCGGTGTACCACCGGCGGGCCGTTCTGCTCATTCACGGCAGCGGCCTGAAGCTCGGACTTCCCCAGAACCTGGCCGCATGGGCCCTGGCGAGTGCCTGGCGTGGCATGCCCCTGTACCCGCTGGCCGGTCCCATCGTCATCACCGGCCGAACCACAAGCGGGGACATGGCGGCACTCGACAACGACCTTGCGTAGCACGCCAAGGCCGTTGCGCAGACCGTCCGCGACACGCTGTCCGAATGGCGTGAACGCCCTCCGGCCTTCCAACGAGGCAGCCATCAAGGAACTCCTGGCGTACGCAGCCCGCGACGTCGCCTCCAGCGGGCAGTGACGCGCTGCGCATCTGCGGAACCACCGGCTAGAGGGCCTTGCGCACGGCCGTGCCCGAGCCGTTGAGGAGCTCGTTGATGAGCTGAGAAGTCTCCAGCTCCAGTGAGCAGTCCAGATCGCGGTTGACCTGTTGCACGCGGGTGATCGCGGTGTGCAGCCCGGAGCGGTTCCCGCGCGCAGCCTCAAGCCGCATCCAATCCCGATAGAGCAGCTCCGCCGTGGGGTCGACGTCGAGACCGGTCGCGACGGCCTGGCGGGCGGCGTTGAGGTCGTGGTGGGGGCCTGCGGGGATGCGGTAGGTCGCCACGGTGTGCGCGACGTCGATGATCCGCGTGATCATTTCCTGAGCGTAGGGCTCAGCCCACGGCAGCGGCCGGCCACCGAACGGCTTGCCCCGGACCAAAGTCAGTGCCCTCTCCAGATCGGTCAGGCCGGACGGGCCCAGCGGCAGCGCGCGCTCGACAAGCTGGAGAAAACGGCTCCAGTCGCAGCGCACGCCTGGAGCAAGCCGGTACGGGTCCTCGCTTGCCTTGCGGCGCGGCACGTAGAGGTTGCCGGACGAGTCGCTGCCCAGGGAGCTGCGCAGGCCCTGCATCCGCGCGTTGAGGGTGCTCGTCGACCACGGGCTGACGGGATCCATGTCGGCACACAGCGCATCCGCGCCCCGGCCGGGCCGGAAGTACAACAAGGCGGCCAGCTGCGACATCCTCGGGCCGTGCCCGGTGCTGTCCACGCCCGTTACCTCGACCGGCCCCAGCACCCGGATCTCCGGGGCATGCAGGTCCTGCGCCTCACACTCTTCCCCCTCGGACACCGCAGGCTCCTTCAGGGCGGCCCCCGGGTCGTCAGCCTTCCCCGCTTTTGCCGCGTCGGTGGAGTCCGCACCGACCGCCGGGGATGGAGGCACCGCTGCTTCGGTGTCCGGTCCGGTTTCGTCGTCGAGCTGGGTCGACGATGCGGTGGGGGAGAGGAGACGGAGCCCGGACGGATCGGTGCTGGCGGCAAGCAGGGCCGGGAAGACCTCGCTGCTCACATCCGTTGCCGCCGCCGGCGACAGGACCGAGGCGGCAGTGGTTGCGGGCGCGGACTCCTCCCGCGACGTGTGCTCGGGCTGCTGCGCGCTGTCGAGTTCGTCCGGGACGTCCTGCCAGGGGCCTTCGGCCGGGTGGGCGGGCTGCGCGGACACCTTCAACGCAGTGGTGATCTGAAGGTAGGCGGAGTGCTCCAGGCGCTGCACCGTGATGTCGGTGCCGACATAGTCGAGGGTCTGCGGCTCACTGAGCGAGGCGCTGAGAATCTCCGCCTCGGGGAAACTGGCGGCCGCCGTACTCGCCGGGGCAATCAGCGTGACGGGCACCGCCCCCGCACGAGAGATCACGTCGGCGAACTGCCAGGCCATGTCCTCGTCCAATGCGGCCGCGCACAACAGCAGATACGGCTGATGCCGGGTTTCAGGCATCTGGTGTGCTTCCAGCAGGCGCTCACTCAGATCACGCAGCGCGTGCGCGGCTTGGCGCATGTGGGCGATCCGCGCGGTGGGCAACAGCTGCGGCAGGTCCTCGCCGAACCCCACGGTGACAACTTCGACGTCGGCAGCCCACGGACTCATCCCGAGCTCCAAGGCAAGCGACGTGCACACCTCGGTGATGTGGACCAGGTTGCCGTCCAGCAGCAGCGCGGGCAGCTGCGCGACGTTGAGCAGCAACAGATCGCCCGCCTCGGTGCTGCCGATCGTGACCAGCCCCGGATACGGCGCCGGCACCTCGCGGGCAGCCTCCTCGTCCAGGAGGGCGGCCTCAGCGGGCAGGACCCACCAGCCGCCCCGCCCGGCGGTGAAGGGCGCCACCGGCTCCAGGGCGAGGTCCTCGGGCAACACCTCCACCGCGCGGCTCCCGATCCGGGCGGCCCGCAGCGGCGGCAGGACCGCGTCCCCCTTCTCCCTGGCCACGTGGTGAGCCAGGGTCCGCAGCGCCCCGTCCAGACGGGCAGCACCGCCAGGCTCGGCGGCCGCCGCCAACTGGGCCTCCGCCGGGGAGGTCTCCGCTGCGATGGCGATCTTCTCGCCCGGCTTGCGGCGGCGGCGCTGCAGCGTCCGACGAAGGGCGAGCGCACCGGTGACGGCAGCGGCGAGCAGCGCGCCGGCTCCGAGCACGATCCGCAGGTTCAACGGGCTGTTGGCCGGAGCGGTCGGCGTGGCTTCGGGCGCGGAGGAGGAGGCAGCCGAGCCGGACGGCTCGGACGCCGCCGATGGCGCGGCAGGGGAAGCCGGGGCGCTGGCGCTGGGCTCGGACGCCGCCTCGGACGGTGAGGACTGATCCTGCCCGGGCTGCTCGGCGGGACGACTGGACGGCGTGGTGGGTTCCGACGACTGCGGTGCAGGCGTCTGGGTCTGGCTGGGTGCGGGCGCTGGTCCATCCGCGGCGCTGTCGCCCGGCGTCTGCGCGTTGTCGGGGTTCTGGGCGGCCGGGGGAGTGGTCTGCCTCTGATCTTGGGGCGGCTGATCGGACTGGGTATCGGGGACCGTTACCTGCTGCCCGGCGTAAATGACGTCGGGGTCGGTGATCTCGGGCAGGCCGTGCGGCTGCGGCTTGCCCCGGCTGGCCTCGAACAGCTGCGGCCACGCGTCACCGTCACCGAGCTCCTTCTCCGCGACCTTCGACAGGTAGTCACCGGAGCGGACCGTGACGACGTGCCCGCCCTGCTCGTCGGCAGCCGGGACGCTGTCACCCAGCTGGGTACGGACACCTCCCGCAGCTGGGGTCTGGGGCATCTGAAGCTGCCAGCCGGGCTGCAGAAAGCTGTTCACGCGGAAGACTGTGCCGTCGGCCATGGTCCGCCCCTCGTTCAGGTCAGCGATCTCCCGCCACCGCTCGCCGTCTCCCAACTCGCGTTCGGCGATGGCCCACAAGCTCTCTGCTGGCCGCGTCTCGCGCACCGTGTACGTACGCGTCCCCGGCGTGCTCGCGGAGGATGGTGAGGCATGGTCGGCTGCCTGCGGGGTCTGGAACGCCTGGCCCGGTACAAGTCCCGCCGCGGTAGCCGGCGCGGCCTGGGCGTCGGAGGCCAGCGCCGAACTCGTGGGCAGCAACACCAGGATGCTGCCGATCAGCAGGGCCGCGGCGCGCTGCGAAGCACCCATTCCCCGTGGGGCGTGCCAGGTCCGGCCCCGCAGTTGTGCGACCAGCTCGCGTACCGCGCAGAAGCTGAACTGCGCCCACCCAATCCAGGCCACTGCGACAAGCAGCAGCAGAAACACGCTGCCTGTGTCCTGCCGGTCCAGAAGGTGGGCGAGGTCGTCGCGGGTGGCAGCCCAGATGACCGGGGTGGCCCAGGCCAGCAGCAGCGGCAGCCCGGCGACCGCCGCGGCCAGGACCAGCAGGCTCAGCACGGCCTTGAGGACCCGGCCCAGGGCGCGGACGGCCGCTGCAGCGGGGGAGTGGGTGGTACGCATCATGTTCCTTCATCGGGTGCGGTGACGCCGTGCAGGAGGGTGGCCGTGCCCTGACCGGTCACCGTGAGCGAGCCGATCCCGACCGCCGCCAGGAACTTCGTGTCGTACGAACCGGTGACAGTCACGGTGAGGGTTCTGCCGTCGCCGGACACGCTGACGGTGCCGGTAGCTCCCGCTGAACGCAGGTAGGCGTGGGCTGCGGCCTGCGCGTTCTGCGGATCGGCAACGATCGCGGTACCGCTGATGGCCTGGGCGGGGTCGATGGCCTGCCCGCCTGCCCGGGCTGCCTCACCGGCGATGTAGTCGGCACGCTCGATCGCGCGCATCTTGCTGCCGCCGTCGACGGCGACGCCGATGATGCCGATCAGCGCGATGACGCACACGGCGACGAACACGGTGACGCCCCCGCGGTCGTCCCACCTGTCCCGGCTCAGCCACCCGTAACGGAGGATCATCAGTCCTCCCTCATTCGATACGCATCAACTACAGAGGTTGCCGTTGAGGTGAGTGTCCGGGCACCCGGGACGGCCGGCAGTAGAAGATCGGAGAGGTTAACGGTGCAGTTCACGGTCACGGTCACCGTTCCGACCTGGCCCACCGGCACGTTGAGGCCGCCGGTGTTGACGTGGACGCTGGTGGAGGCGCACGTGATGCCCTGATCGTCCAGGGACTCGGCGGCGGCCGAGTAGGCGGCGCCCTGGGCGGCCGCGGCGGCGCGGTGGATGGATGCCTCCCGGGCCGCGTCCTCGGCTGCCGCGTCAATCTTTGAGCCGGAGGTGACCAGGCGTCCCCCGGCGATGGCCAGGCACAGGAACATGATCAGCGACGGGAAGATGATGGCGGCCTCGATCGCGGCACTGCCCTCATCACTGCGCAGTCTGCGAGCCCATCTGGCCGTGTTTCGCACGTGGTTCACCCTCCCGGAACCCAGCGTTCCACGGGGCCGGACGCCGACTGCTTGACCTGAAGGCCGGACACGCCCGGGATCATCGACATCGCCGTCCCCGATACCTGGACCTGCACACGCTGCCCGTTGCTGCTGGCCGTGACGCTGTAGCCGCGCAGGCTGTCACCCGCGGCGCGCCCCAGCACCTCGCGGGCCCTGGCCGTGCCGTCGGCCGGGGAAGCCTGGTAGGAGCGGGCCGCAGTGAGACCCTCGCGGGCAGCGGTCAGCGCGATCTGGCGGGCGTAGTACCACATGGAGGCCTGGATGACGGCGATCGTGGCCAGCAGCACGAACGGGTAGACGATCGCCATCTGGATGGCCGTGTCTCCCCGGTCATCGCGCCATCGTCGCCCGCGCCACCAGGCTTTGAGCCGGTCGCCGTCTGGCATCAGATGCCGGCCAGGTTGCCGTTGTACTTGGTGATCACCACGGCGATGGTTCCGGCGATCACCAGGGCGCCGGTGACGGCGGCGACCCAGATGATGACAGTGGTGATGCTGATGTCCCCCCGGTCCGGGCGACGCGCGGCCTCAGCCGTGGCCTCTTCCAGGCGCGTGGTCAGCCAGCGGACAGCGCGGTAGGAACGGGCTGCGGTGTACTTCATCAGGTGTGCTCCTCCACCAACCAAGTTGGAATGTGAGAACGGGTGATCAAACGGTGAGCATGCGGATCACCGCGGGAAACGCCATCAGCAGCATGACCAGGACGGCGAGCAAAGCGCCGGGGGCGGTCATCTTCTCGCTGGCGGCGTTCGCCTCGGCCGCCTGCGCGGCCAGCAGCTCGCTGTTGAGGGCGGCGGTGCGGGCCCGCAAAGCCTTGTAGACGGCGGCGCCGTCGGTGGCCGACCCGCGCATGATGTCGGCGACATCGTCCAGGACCGGCAGGTCGTACTGCTCGGCGAGTTCCGTCAGCGCCTGATAGGGCGGGATCTTCTCCAGCCGGGCCCGGCGCAGCGCTCCCTGCAGATACAGGAAGGGCCAGCCGCGGCCGACCTCAGCGGCCTTCTCCAGCGCCTCCGCGGGACCGGCGTCGGCGGCCCGCTTCAGGGCGACCAGGTCCAGGTAGGCGGACAGGGCGTGCGCGAACTCCTCCCGCGCCCGCCTGGCCTGATCCCGGACCGCGAGATCCGGCGTGATGAACAGCAGCCCCGCGATGACCAGGCCGACGACGGCGGGCACGTAGAACGGCAGGGAGACGCCCGCGATGACCCACGGGATGGTGACGAGCACCGGACAGAGCAGGCCGGTCGCGGCGAGTGCGGTCTTCTTCAGCATGAACTGGCCCGGTCCCTGCCCGAGCAGGGCCAGGTTGGTGGTCGGGACCCGCACTCCCGGCAGGCGCTCGAGGCGGGCCAGCAGCCACCGTCCCCACTGCTCTTCGCGGTCCAGTTCCGGCTCGGGCAGAGTCATGGCCGTCGGGGCGCTGCGCGCGAGCGCGGCCGCCAGCGCGGGCTGGGGGCGCAGCAGTTCCCGCACGAGCAACGCGAGGCCGGCGCCGACCGTACCCCCGGTGACTACGACGGGAAGCAGGTTCACGAGCTGACTCCTTCCGTCTCACGGCCGGCGACCGGCACGTCCGGCATCTCCGGGTCCTTCGCGGGCGCGGGCAGGCGGACGGTGCTGGACGGGTCGGTGATCAAAAAGCGGGGGATGCGGCGGAACGAACCCAGCTGCCGCATCAAAGCGAGCACCCCGATGAAGGCGGCCATCAGGAAGGCGAGCACCAGCTGGCCCAGCAGCGTGGAGTACGGCTTGGTGTAGGCCGGCACGAAGAACCCGGCCACCACGACGCCCACGGTGAGGATGGTCATCCACCGCACCGTCGTTCGAGGTTTCGCCCGGTCCGCCTCGATGGAGCGCTTCTTGGCGACCTCATCTCGAACCGTGCCTGCCAGGTCCTCCAAGGCCTGCGCCAGACCCGGCCCGCGGTCGTTGACCGACAGGATCAGCGCGGCGACCACCTTGTCCGCCGTGACGTCGTTCAGTTCCTCGGCGAACGCACGCAGCGCTGCCTGCGGCCGCCAGCCCAGCCGCAGCCGGTCGGACAGGTTGACGATCTGCCCGGCGAGCTCCTCCGGTGCACCCTGTCGGCTGGTGATCATTGCCTGTTCGAGGCCCATGCCGAGCCGGAGCAAGCCCGCCAGGCGCTGGGTCCACTCGCTGAGCGCCTCGAGCTGGCCGATGCGCTCCTGAGCTATCTGCGCCGGGCTGATCAGCCACGGCACACCGATGACGGCCGCGCCGAGCAGTGCGCCGCCCACGAAGTTCCCCGACACCAGCCACACGGCGACGAAGACCGCGGCCGCCAAGACCGCGAGGGTCCGGCGTCGCATCCGGACGTCCTCGCTCTGGTCCTTTCCGGCGCGCAGGACCTTCCACCGCTGCCGCAGCGGAGCCTGGCGCGGCGCGGTGGTGCCCACCACACCTGTGACGACACCGATCAGCCCGCCGATGACGGCCATGCCGCTCAGCAGCCCCCACAACAGGGTCATCGGCTCACTCCCACCTTCAGTGGCAGTGGCGCCTGCCAGGCCCCGTAGGGCTGCTGCAGCAGGGCGGAGTCGAAGCCGACGCGGCGCAGGTCGTCGATACAGCTCGGATCCATCCGCGGCACTGCCCGCAGGTCACCCCACTCGGTGCCGGGGGAGAAGACCGTGTTGGTGGCGGGACGGCCGTTCTCGCCGATCCCGGTGAGCTCCAGGACGTGGGAGACGTAGCGGTGGCGCCGGCCGCCGATCTGCGTCTCGTCCGTCATGTCGACGTAGACGATGAAGTCCAGGCCGTTGGCGGTCTGCCGGTAGGCGAGCTGTTCGGACAGGTTCTCCTGGGCGAGCGCATACAGTTCGGCGATCCGGTCGAAGATGATGTCCGGCCGTCGGGCGTGGATGGTGCACAGGTTGCCGCCCGACCCGTTCGTCAACGCCTGCATCATGGCGACGACTTCCGGGCCGCGGACCTCGCCGACCACGATCCGCTCCAGCGACATCCGCAACGCGGGATGCATCAAGTCCAACAGGGTGACCTCGCCGGCGCTGCGGCCGGTGACGTCCTTCTCTCCGTTGGACTCGCGGCCCACCAGGGAGACGACTTGGCGGTGGTAGCCGTTGGCGTGGGCGAACAGCTCGTCCTCGGTCTGGATGGTGGCAAACCGTGTGTCCGGGTCGAACTCCTTGAGCATCGCCCGCAGCAGCGTGGTTTTCCCCGCCTTCTGCTTTCCCGCGATCATGATGTTCTTCTCGGCACGCACGCACGCGCCGAGGAACTCCCGCAGGACCGGGTCGATCGTGCCCAGCCGTACCAGGTCATCCAGAGCGGCGTGGGAGACGCGGTGCCGGCGGATGACCGCATAGGTCATCGGCCCCAGCCCGGAGATGGCCTGCAGACGGGAACCGTCCTGCAACGACAGAGCCAGGGTCGGGTTGGCGGTGGAGATGGTGCGCTCGTTGTGCCCAGAGCCGCGGGCCAGCTCCCGCAGCAGCTCCAGCAGTTCCTCTTCCGAGTCCGCGATCGGCCCCACCATGCGGCGCTCGCCGTCGCCGTAGTCCAGCCACACCTCGTGCGGGCCCTGGATGATGATGTCCTCGACCCGGTCATCGTCCAGGTACGGCTGCAACCTGCCGGCCCGAAAGAGCAGGTCATAGACGGCCCGCCGCAGGCCCTCGTCTTCCTGCGGCGCCATGGCCTGGGCATCCGACCACAGGGCGACCGCCTCGTTGATCCAGTCCAGGCAGCGCTGCTCTTCGCTGGCCCGGTCCATATCGGGCGTCGTCTTCAGCAGTTCCTCGCGCTGCTTGGCTACCTGGGCCGCGATATGCCGGGCGACCTTGTAATCGACGGTGACCTGAGGCGTGGTGGCGCCGAGCGCGTGCGTACTCGAGGCAGCACCGGCACGGGCAGGTGCGCCGTTCGCCTGGTGCGTCCACGCCTGCAGGGGGTGGCCAGGCGGCGCAGCCACACTGGGATCGGTGTGCAGAGGCCTACCGCGCACGGGTCACCTGCCCGCCCGCGGCACGCACGCCGCCCGGATCGAGACGGGCCCGCCGCACAGCGGCCCGCTGCACCAGCAGGGCGCTGCCCGTCCGGGCGGCCTTCATCAGCGGCGACTTGGTGAAACGACGGGGCTGCTCGGCGCCGTCCGACAGCACACGGGCGTCGTCCGGCGCGTAGGGCAGGGTCGTCACCACCGGCACCTGCAGCACCCGCTGCACCTCGCCCGCAGGGTAGGGACCCTCGTCGATCACAATCAGCCCCACCTCGCCGACCCGTTCCGCCAGCGCGCGCACCCGGGCCTCCGCTGCCTGCAGGCAGCGCAGGGTGTTACGCACCACCACGATGACCGTGTCGGCCTGCTCGGCCAGGACACCGGAGGGCCCGAACGCCCCGCGGCGGCCGAGGTCGATCAGAACGTCGTGCCCGCTCTCGGCTTCGATGCCGCGGAACATCTGGGCCAAGACCTTCCATACAGAGCCCAGGCTCGCCGCCTGCGCGGGATCGGTAATGCCCGGCAGCAACAGCCGGTCACGCGGCGATTCCTTCTTGCCGTCCTCGCTGCTCAGGTCGATCAGCTGACGCCAGAACGCGTCGCTGAACTCGCCCTTGCGGGCCGCGACGGACAGGTTGCGCAACCCGTACCGGTCTCCTAGCGTGCCCTGCAGCAGCCCGTGCAGCACCGCCCCGCCGTCCGGGTCACACTCAGCCAGGATCATCCGCCGCCCCGGATCCAGCGGCCACGACAGCAGCAAGGCGAGCGCACTCGTGGTCACGCCGGGTGCGCCACTGCAGCCTGCCAGGGCGATCACAGACATCAGTTACCGCCCGGAGCGGCGAGGACCAGCCGCAGCGCGCCGGCCGACACCCACGCCGCGGCCGTGGGGCCGTCTTCCGCGGTGGTGGCGACATCGACGACCACAACTCCGGTGCCGGGCGCGGCGCCGGAAGCCTTCACGACCCGCCCGTCGATCGTCTGCGGTGTGGTGTTGGACGTCTTGTCGGTGTCCGTTGAGCCCTGGGCCGGGACGTGGACCAGCTGTACCTTCTGGCCCGGCACCAGCGCGGTGGCCGGGACCTGCTCGGGCTTGAGCCCGATCGGCACCAGCTGCTCACCGGCCTTCACCAGGGAGTCCTTCGTCACCTGCGACGGGGCAAGCAGGGAGCCGGGCTTGAGTTCCACGGCGGCCCGCTTGCCCACCACTGAGTCCAGGTCGTCGCTGTGCACGGCCTTGACGGCCGGGTCCAGAGCCATGGAGGCCGTGCCCAGGTCCTGCTCGGTGAGGACCTGGCCGACCTGGACGTCGCGAATTACGGTGACTACCTCGGTGCGGTTGCCGACCTGCAGCAGCAGGACAGCAACACCGGCGCCACCGGCCGCAATCAGAGCCAGCGACAGGGCGATGACGCCGGGCCGGCGTCGGCGGGCTGAGACCCGCGGCGGTGCCACCGGGCCGGCCACTTGCCTTGGCGCGGACATGTGCGGAGCCGTGCGTTCTTCTGTCTTGCTCAACGCTTCATCCTTCCGGCGCCTTACCTGACGACCTGGACTTCGCCGATCGCCACCTGCATCTGGGACTGCTGGGTCTGGGTGAGCTGGCCGGTCTGCCCGCCTCCACCTGCGGTGACTTCCCAGTCGATCGCCCATGTCGAGGTTGCCGTCACCTGGTACTTGCCGCCTGACGCTGCAGCCGACGTCTTGGTGTAGATGTGGCCGCAGGTCGGGGACTCCGACATGCCGGCGGATGCCTGGTAGACCGTGCCCGGGCCGTTGCATGTCACCGTGGCGCGGTCACCCAGCTGCCAGACAATCTGTGAGACCTTCGCCGTGGCCGTGACGGTCACGCCACCGGCCGACGCCGACGCGGACTGGGGCCCGTACGTGGTCGCGCTCTGGTTGACCCACATCCACATCGGCACGCCCACCGTGTACTTGCCGGCCGCACGCGGGCTGGCGATGTCCGGGCCGCGCAGCGTCATCTTCTTGACGGCCTCCTGGGCCAGCACCACAGGGTCCACTGCCGCGGCTCCGTCCGGCGGCTGCGCGAGCCACTGGCTGGTCATGTTCGGGTTGTCGGGGCAGTACGTGTCGTACACGGCGCCGTCGGCAGGGTCATGTCCCTCCCAGCGGGGATCGCCCGCGGGCGGCTGGGGATCGGCCTGTTGGAAGTAGCAGTTGCGGCCGTTGGCCCAGTAGCCGAAGTCCTTCAGATAGCAGGGGACTTCCTCGTAGCCGACGTTGTCGTCGTAGCACTTGGGCTTCTTGCCGCTCCCAGTCGATTCCTGGCCACCGGTGCCATCCTGGCCAGGAGTGGTGGTGGTGTCGTCGGCGACAATCCGGCACAGGCCCTTTTCATTGCAGACGACCTTGCCGTCTGCGTATGCAGTCACCTGTGCCGCGCCTAATGCGATCAGCGAAGCCAGCACGGTGCCCGTCACCGCGCGGCGGCTCAGCATGTCTTCTCCTTGTCCGCCTTTTCGTTGGTGACCAGCCACCGCGAGCTCTGCTTCTGGAGGTGGGCGGTGATGGTGTACCGCTTGACCTGGTTGGGCGGAGTAACGCTCTTGCCGGTCTTCTTGTCGATCGACTCCCACGTGTTCAAGTCGAAGCACACGGTGAGGGTCGCCTGCCTGCCTGAGGCATCGAGCGTCACGTCGTCGTTGGCGACTGTCACCTTGGGTTCGCCCTTGACGACGATGCCGTTCTGCATGTTGACGAAGACCGTGTCCTTCGCATCCCGCAGCGCATCGCCGGTGGCGTATTTGGTGATGTCGCTTCCCGCAAAGGAGGACTTCGCGTACGCCTTGGCCTGCTCCTCGGTCATGCCCTGGTATGCCGCAATGACGTCCTTACGGGCCTGGGCCTCGGCAGAGGACACGGTGTTGCTGGGCGATGCCGTACTGGGGCTCGGTGACTCCTGCGCTTCGTCTCCGCCACCGGAGGAACAGCCCGCCGTCACGGTGATCGCAGCGAGGGCTACCAGGGCCGTGGATACCGTGGACCGATTTCGGAAGCGAAGAGACGTGAGCCATGGAGTGCGTCGGTCGCGAACAGCGGCGAGCTCCGATTGATGGCGTGGTGCTCGTGTCACGATTCCTCCCCATTCAGTGCTGAGCGATCGGACGGGACACCCCAGAACCGCGTGCTCGAAAGCCGACCGCACGCCCCGTACGAGCTGCACTGATGCGCTACTTGTAGTCGAAAGATTACGCATATGCCAGTCAACACCCCAACAGTAAAAGGAAGTTCTCGTTTACAACTCGGGATATATCCCGTCACAACCGTGCGCCAAGGTCGATATGTCGTTCTGTGCGAAAGCGACCGTCTGACCGCTTTCCTGAGCGTCGGCCCGGCGCAGGATCTCGAGCGACCATCTCCGCCTGACGAGCTGGCCGCGCACGCCGCCAGGGGCAGGGGCGCCTCGACGGATCGCTGAACGTGGCCGACGCTGTCCGTTGCCCCGGCGGTTGGCTCGGAGGCGCTGGGAGTGCCTAGGCGGCTGCCGCTCCTCACGGTTCATGCCGCAGGGTTGGCCAGACGGTAATCACGTCACCGTCGAGGGTGACGCGTCGGCCCGGGAACTGTTCGCGGACCAGGTTCAGGTCGTCCAAGTCGAAGTCGCCGCTCCCTTCGACCACGCAGGCGCTCCCTATGCGGGAGACGGTTCGCGTTTGGGCGGGCCACTCGTGTTCCACGTGCAGTTCGGTGCTGCGAATCTCGCCGACAACCCTGGCCATCTAACCATCTCCCAAGTCCGGTACATGCATGGCACTTTCAACCCGGCCCGCTGCCGTGCAGCAGTAAACTATTCGTTCACGATAGCAAATCGCAAGCTGGTTGGCGGGCAGTTGCAAGGCTGCGACATTCCCCTTGAGGTCGTCCTGCTGCCAAGTCACAGCTCGGTCCATGGGCGCCGCTCACCGCCTGCCAGAGGCACCCAGACACCGCTGGTAGGGCCCCGGTGTTCGAGGTCGTCGAGGACTGCCGCGCCCAGCGGCACCTGCCGGGCCAGCGTGTTCACGAGCGGATGCTGCGCCACCATGGCCTGCAGGTCAGCGATCCGGTTGTCCAAGACGTACCGGGAGGCTCCGGTGAGCACGAACAGGAGCCGGGGGAACACGGGATACCAGCGCAGCCAGACGGCAGCGGGGACGGCCGACAGCCGCGAGCGCTGCCGTCCGACAGGCTGCGGTTCGTACGACCACAGCCGCGCGTATTCGATCAGCTTCGACGCGAGCCGCTCGCTGCTCATCGTCGTTCGGTCGATCTCGACGAACGCCCGCAGCTTGGTGCGCTCTTCGTCGCCGATGAGGGTGTAGTGCATGACCGCGTCAGCGATGATCTTTTCGCCGTCGCTGAGGGGATGGGAGACCTCCGGTGTCCAGTCCAGATGGCCGTGCTCGTCGCCGCGGCGGCGGGCGTCGGCGACGAACGTCAGATGGGTGCGGACCACGGTCAGCGTGTGGGGCGTTTTCAGAGAGGCGGCCGTGGACGAGGTGATCGGGTACGGGGGCCGGCCACGCAGCGCGGGGAAGTCCCGCGTGAGGCGGGCGCCCTCGCCGGTGAGGTACCAGGCACGCGAACGGTTGGACGCCGGCAGCACCGTGTAGTCCACCAGGTCTTGCTGGCGCAGCTTGTTCAGTGGTCCGGAGACGGTCTGCCGCGCAGCGTCGGGCCGAAGCAGGGCGTGGAGCTGGTTCGTGGTGGCCATCCGGTGCTGGGCGAGCGCGGCCAGCAGCTGATGCGGCAACGGTTCGACCGGACTCGGCGTGCGACCGGACGACACGGTCTCGAAGGTGGTGGTCACCGGTATCCCTTCTGCAGCCGTACGGCTGGCGGGGTGGTGGGGGCCTGCTGGGTGAGGAAGGCGCGCACACGGCCCAGTTGGTCGCTGGCGAGGGCCGTGAGCTGGTCCAGAGGGGCAGCGCCGGCCATGGCCCGGGCGGAGCGCTCCAGGGCTGCCGCGTGGCGGGGGCGGGAGTACTCGGCGAAGACGTCGTCGAGGTGCGGGCCGGTGATCCGGAAGGGTCCGACGCGGCGGCCCCTGACCGTCAGCGACATGTAGTGCTCGAACCGGTCCAGGGCGGCGACGATGTCAGGGCCGGGGCGGTCGCCCCATTCCGCGGTGATCGGGGCGATGGCGGACTGTGAACCGGCCGTGGACGCCAGGGTGGAGGCGTTCTGGACCAGGGACAGCCGCACGGGGATGGGCAGGCGGGCCAGCAGCTGTGTCATGCCGTGTACGTGGACTTTGTACTTGCGGAAGTCCTCGAACATTGCGGCGATCGTCTCCGGCGCGGCGCCGGTCAGGGTGATCAGCTCGTCGAAGTACGGGCGGAACGGCACCCGCTGGGCTTCGGGGGTGTCACGG
This sequence comes from Streptomyces sp. V4I2, assembly GCF_030817655.1. GTDB lineage: Bacteria > Actinomycetota > Actinomycetes > Streptomycetales > Streptomycetaceae > Streptomyces > Streptomyces plumbiresistens. Next base: position 110,765 of record NZ_JAUSZM010000004.1, on the reverse strand, counting down.
CGGGAGCGCACGGCGCGCAGCAGGTCCCGGGCGAGCAGCGCGGTGATCAGCCGATCGGTGGGCCCGTTCCCGCCCGGGCACACCCACACGATCATCCGGGTGTCCATGGCGGCGCGGATGTTGTAGACGCCGGCCGGCTGGCCGAGGAACGCGCGGGTGACCGGGTTGGAGGCCAGGCGGGCGATCGGGTTGAGGACCACGGCGAAGGAGTCGACGGGCAGCGTCGGGAACACCGTCTGCCACCAGGAGCGGGTCTCCTCGTCCAGACGCCGCTCCACCCCGGCGAGAGCCGCAGCACGGAAGTCCGGGTCGGTGAGCAGCGCCCGCACGTGGAAGAGCGTGGCCTGGTCCTCGGGCCGCCCGGCCTGGCAGGCGGTTTCGTTGACGGCCACCAGCACCGCCAGGGCGGCGGTGAGGATGGTCAGCGCGCGGGGTGCGCTGGCATCGTCCCAGCCGAGCGCGGACGCGACAGCGTCGGCCGTGGCCTCGACGACCTCGTGCGCCACCTGGCCCTGGTGCATGCCGAGCGGGTTCCAGCAACTCACCTGCGGAGCAGGCCCAGTGGCGGTGAGGTCGATGAGCGCGATCCGCTGCATCAGCGCGTCGTGGGCCAGGAACGGCAGAGCACGGGGCCAGGAGTCGCGGTGCGGGTCTACGAACATCAGCCCGCCCCCGGCATGGGCCCAGCCGATCGCCTGCGCGAGGGCGCGTTCGGTCTTGCCGCCGCCTGCCTTGCCCACCCCGACCTCGAACAGCGTCTCCTTGGCATAGCTGGCGACCAGGCGCCGGCGGCCGTCGGGGGCGCGGTAGATGCCCTGCAGCAGCAGCTCGGGGTTGTTGAACGCGAAGGTCGGCAGGTCTCCTGCGAGCAGCGGCAGCCGGCAGTGCACCGTGGGCGGTTTGAGCAGCCCGGTCAGTTCCTCCAGCCGGACCCAGTTCGGGCGGGGCGGCTGGCAGTGCCCCAGACGCCAGCGGCGCTCGAAGCCGCGCCGGCTGGGCCAGCGGTCCGCCCCCAGCCGCCACGGGCCCACGCGCCACCCGCGCATCGCCCACCGGGAGCCGCCGCCGAACACGTCGAGGGCGGCCTGCAGCTGGGCGAGGCGGGCCTCGGCCCGGCCTTCGGTGTTGGACGCGCACATCACGAGCAACTGCACACGGACGAGGTGGTCGTCATCGGCGAGCTTGCCCAGGGCATCCTGAGGGTCCACCCGGCGGGGGACTGGTGGCATCACCAGACGGCGCCCGCCTGCGTCCCGCTTTCCGCTGACCAGCTGCTGCAACTGCCAGGACAGCGAGTCCTCGATGCCGGTGGCGTCCTGCCGTACCCACCGGGCAGCCCGCTGGGCCTCGCGCCGCTCCCTGCGGCGGGCGTCCGACATCAGCTGCAAACGGCGCGCCCGCAGCGCCCACTTGGGGGCCCGCTGGATGTCGAGCCGTATCTCGGCCAGGTCACCCAGTTCCGCCCGCAGGTCGGAGACGGCATCGATGAGCGGCTGCAACGGGTCCGGGTCCAGCGGAACGTCCCGCAGCGGGGCCGTGGGCTTGCCGCGCAGGACGAACTCCGCCCGCACCATGTGATCACGCGGCTGATCGGCGAGGGGACGAGCCCGGTTCACTGTGACGGACGGACCGAACGGCGTGATCGACAGCAGGCGTTCACCGCCGGCGGGGCCTTCGATCCGGTAGCGCAGCGGACTGGAGCCGTCCGCACGCAGCCGGATCTGCACCGCTTTCGTCCGGCGCGGCGCCCACCACGGCATGCTCGTCGAGGCCCGGGCGAGCTGGACCCCGCGGCGGAAGATCTCCTCCAGGCCAGGGTCGAAATGCCGCGACGGCACGAGCTCCAGCGCCATCCGCTCGGCCGACGCCCTCTGTGCCAGGCGGCGCACCACCAGCTCGCTCACCGCCCAGGCGATGACGGCGGCCGCCGCGGGCACCCACCAGTAGGTGATCACCCAGTCGACCGTGTGGATGACCCCGGTGAACAGTCCGAACACCGAGCCGGACGCCGAGGGGGCCGCCTGGCCGGTCAAGTAGGGGGCTGAGGCGTCCACGTGGACGCTCCTTTCGTCGAGGTGCGGGCGAAGTACCAGTCGGTGATGCGCCGGTCGGTGTAGGTGCCGCCGCGGTCGGCACCCGCCCACACCAGGTGCACCACCGCCCGGTCCGGACTGCCGTCGCGGCGGGCGACGGCGGCCTGGACACGGAAGCGAGCGGTGGCGAACGCCGGTGCGATCGCCTGCTCCGCGTCGCCGAACAGCGAGGGCCACTTGGCGCGGCCGGTCCCGGTGGCGTCCGCGCGCAGCAGGTCACGGCCGGCCTCGAGGAGCGTGTGCTCGTCGTCGGCGGCAAGGTCGGCGGGCCAGGCGTCCTCCACCGACTTCTGGATGACGGCATCGCCGGCCACGCCCTCGCCGTGCGGCGGCAGAGCGGAGGCGCTCGCCGACCGCGTCAACGCGGTCGAGGCCGTGGCCGGCGCGGACCCACTGGCCTGCGCCCCGAGGCGGCCGGGAGCGGTCACGGAGGGAGGCGGCGTCGGAGCGGCCGTGCGAGATGGCGATGAGGCTGAGGGTGCGCTCGGCGCATGCGGCACCGTCAGCAGGACCACCCCGGCCACGGCCAGGACCACAGTGGCGATCAGCAGCAGGCGCGGTGAGGGCGCCAGGGAGGTGGTCATAGCAGCCGGGCCCCTCCCGCGTATCCCGACATCGCGTTGACCGCGTCCAGGCGGACCACGGTGCCCGGACGGGCGGCGTTGACCATCTGTCCGCTGCCCAGGTAAATCCCGACGTGATAGATCGTCGCGTCCCGGCCGGGGGCGTCGGCATAGAAGACGAGGTCGCCGGGCTTGAGTGCGCCGGTGCCGAGACTGGCGGGGATCCGCTGGCCGACTCCGGCCTGGGCGGCTGCGACGCGCGGCAGGGTGATATCGACCTTCGCGTAGGCGTACGTGGTCAGGCCCGAACAGTCGAAGCCCTTGATGTTCGCGCCGCTCTTCCCGCTCGGCGAGCAGCAGAACCCGTACGTCTTGCCGCTCGCGTTGCCGCCGCCCCACGAGTACGGGACACCGCGCTGGGACAGGGCTGCCGCGATGACGGTCCGGACCTTCCCGGACACGTTCTTCAGGTCCGGGTCCTTGGCGGCCGCCGTGTACTGGTCGATCCAGCCCAGCACGTTGGCGAGGTACTCATTGGAGTGGTTGTACTGCAGGATTGCGGCCTTCAGCTGCGCCCGCTTCGTCAGATCACGGCCGTTGCCGCACAGATAGATCGCGGCGCCGAGCGCGGCATCGTCGGCGTTGTGCGGGTCGGCGGTCTTGTCGCCGCCCGCGTCCTGGCCGACGCCCTCCCAGGTGGAGGGCAGGAACTGGAAGGGGCCAACGGCACGCTCACCGCCAGAGGTGCCGTCCCATTTGCCGCCATCGGTGTCCGGGAAGACGGTGGTGTTGCCACCGGCCCCGGAACCGTTGAGGAGCACCCCGTAGATCTTCGGGCGGATGTCGCCGCCTGCGGCGATGTTCCGACCCACCGCGTGGCTGGACTCGACCTTGGCGATCCCGGCCAGGATCGGCCAGCGCATCCCCTGACACTTCGGCACATGCTTGCCGACCTGCTGGACGGCCTTCTTGTAGGCGGTCAGCATCCGGGGCGGAATGTCCGCGGCGCTGCCGTCGGCGATTCCCTCGTCGTCCTGGAGCCCGGTCTGCAATGCGACGTATGCACTGATCGCGTTGGAGACAGGAGCCGCGCAGCACACCGCGGCGAACAGGATCAGCACCGTCACACATCCCCACCGCCCAAACCGGCGCCGGGCCGGCCTCACTCGTCCTCACCGCCCTCGTCGCGCTGCCGCTGCTCCCGTTCCTGGCGCAGCCGCTCGGCGTCGGCCGAAGTGCGCCGCATCAGCTCCTGGAACCGGGCACGCGCCTCGTCACGGGTGCTGCTGCGGGCGCCTTCGCCTCCGGGAAAGACCGGCCTGGACCTGTCCGGTGACGGGCTGGCCGCAGGCCGGGGTGCGCCGCCGGGGAGCCGCGTCGGGGACGTTGGCGGGGCGCTCGGCGGTGTGCTGGCTGCAGGCGTGGTCGCAGCTGCAGGCGCGCTGGCCCGGGGGGAAGCCGGCCTCGTGCCGGCCGGGGAACTGGAGGACCCGGTCGGCCGCGGGGCCGGAGCCGGGCGGGTCGGCAGGCGACGGCTGACGAAGGGGCCGGATCCGCCGCTGTCGTCCGTGTGCTCCCGCAGGACACGGGCCACGTGACGGCCCGTGTCGGCCCAGGCCCGGCCGTCCTCGCGCACCGTGTTGCCCCACACCCGCACCTGCTGACGGGCGTCCTGGGAATAGCGCGAGCCTCCCGACCGGGCCCAGCGGACGTTCGCCGGGGCACCGACCGTCGCCCCGTATGCGGTCCGGCCACCCCGGTGGAGGATGCGGTACCCGCGCAAGCGCACCAGCCGGTTGTGGGCACGCGTCGACAGCAGCGTGCGGTCAGTGTTCTGGTCATGCAGCACCTGACCCGAGCGGCCGTCGACGACCTGGCCGTCCTCGTTGCGGTAACGATCAGGCGGACCGCCAGGACGGCGCGGCCCCCCGCCGCCCGAACCACCGTCCCCGCCGCCAAAGGAGCCGCCCGCGGGGTCACCGTCCGCCGTGGGCTTGCGCCACTTGGCCAACTGCTCCTGGTCGGGCCGTTTGCCGATCAGCAGCCAGTGCGCGCCCTTCGCCCCGAGCCGGGCGCCCAACCCGCCCACGGCCGCAGCCGCGGTGAGCGGGGCCAGACCACGTCCGGCTTCCGCGGTGGCATCGGCGAGGACCCGGCCGGTGTCCACCGGCATGCCCGCCCCGTCGGCCAGCGAGGCGAGCGCACCCGTCAGCCGCTGGCGGGTGCCGAGCATCCCGTACCGGCCGCCGCCACCTGCGGTGAAGGCCCGCAGCCCGCCGCTGTAACCGCCCATCGCAGCTGGGGAGTTCATGGCGAGCGCGGCGCCGAGCTCGCTGGTGTCGCCGGGCAGGTGGGTGCCGCCGACCTTGGCGTAGCGCATCCGCATCGCCATGCGACGCCCGAAGGACGTGATCCCGGTCAGCAGGCGGCGGTGCCCGGCAGCGCCCGCGATGGCCAGCACGTCGATCAGCAGGATCCGTTCCACCATCAGGTCGGGCCCGTCGGTGAGGATCGCGTCGACGGCGATCCCGAAGAACGGCACGAACGCGCAGATCCCCACCACCGCGAGGACCGAGATGCCCCACAGGGACAACCACTTCCACACCGACTGGCGGGCGGGCCCGGGCAGCATGCCCGCGATGAACGTGACGCCGCCGATGGCCGCGGCCGCCGCGCACACGCCCTGGGTGCCCAGCAGGACGATCGCGCTGGACAGCAGCGTGCCGCAGATGAACAGGGCGGCGATCAGCAGCAGGGCGGCGCCGCCGACCCGCCACCAGGTGGGCTCCTCGGCGTAGTCGGCGCAGGCCTTGCCCACCTCGCCGGCCTTCTTCATGTCCTGCAGGAAGGCGGAGAACTCGCGGTCCTCGTCGGTGACGACCGCATTCGAGGCGTCCAGCAGTTCCCCGCCCGGCGTGAGCTCCGGCAGGGTGCCGCCTCCGTCGGGTGTGTCGCGCTCGCAGTACTGCTTGGCCGGACCGTAGAGCAGGCTGCAGGCGTCCTTCCTGTCCTGCGAGGTCTCGCCGGCCCTGTACCCACCCGTGATCCACTTCAGGTGGACGGCGTAGGCCTTGCGGTCGGCAGTCGTGGCGGGGTCGAGGACGCGCCCGTACTGCAGCAGCATGTAAGGCTTGACGATCAAGGCGTTGGTGATCGAATCCTGGAGGGGGCGGGCCACCTCCGCCGCCGAGACCGGTCCTTCGCCTTCACGCTCCAGGCACTTCACCTCCTGCATACCGGCCATGCCGTCGCAGGGGCCGCGGCTGGCGAGTTTGCCGCCCCAGTCGTAGGAGTTGACGCTCTGCTGGGCCACCTCGGCAGCCACCTGCTGGGACTGCCCCAACGGCCCGTCCTGGGTGAGCAGGTAGTCGGGCCGGACGAACGCGGACGCGGCCAACGCCCCAATGAGCAGAGTCAGGAACATTTCGCCCAGACCACGGCCGACCCGACCGCGCACGATCATGAAACCGGTGAAAACAAACGCCCAGGCCAGCAACAGACCCTTCAGCCCGAGCGTGTCGACGACCACGTTGTCGTAGGCGTCGGCGACCTTCTGCGCCGGGCCAATCAGGATCTTCAGCAGCGGGAACCGGAAAGCCATCTCGATCGCCCACCCGGCCAGGCCGACCAGCAGCCGGATCAGGGTGAACAGCCCGGACAGGGCGAAGGCCAGGGCCTGGGTCTTGAAGGCGACGATGGAGCCGCCGGACGCGTTCAGCTCATACCCGTCGATCGGCACCCCTTCGGAGGAGGTGATGTTCAGCGGGGCAAGGAGATCTCCGGTCTCGCTATTACTGCTGGCCGCGTACACGACCTGCGTGTTCACCATGACGAACACACCGGTGAGCAGTGCCACGAAGCCTGCCGAGCGCAGGGTCGCGCGGTCTGGACGGAACATCTCAGTACCGCCCCTGTCCTGCAGGAGTGCGGCGTCGCCAGATCACCAGCGCGCCCACCGCAGTTGCGGCCGGCATCAGCATCCAAGCGGCCGCGTTGCCCCTGTCAGGAGTGGAGGATGCGGCCGGAGCGTGGTGGTCGCGCTCGCAATAGACCTTGGCCGGGCCCACGACCAGGACGCACGGATCCTCTGAATCGGACGGCGAATGGGCGGCGAAGGCATCTCCGGTGCGTGGCCACCAGGTCTCCGGCAGGCTCGGCGCGATCGCCAGAACGAGCACGCCGACGGCGACAGCGACGGCGATCATCGTGAGAGCGCTCGCGGCTATGGCGAGGCGCTGGGCGCGGCTGGGTGCGAAAGGGGTCATCGAAGTTCCTCCGGACTCTCGCCTGTGGCTGCTCTGGCGAGCGGTGCGGACCCGGGCGCGGTGGTGCGGAGTCCGGGTGTGGTGGTGCGGCGTCCGGGTGTGGTGGTGCGGCGTCCGGGTGTGGTGGTGATGGAGGTGGTGATGCGCTCGATGCGGGGGATGACGACCTTGACGCGGCCGGTGTTCTGCCGCGGGCACGCGATGAGGAACTCACCTTCGCGGCCGCGTTGTCCGACGGGGGACAGGCCCGTGGTCACCAGCCGCAGCAACTCGGGGTCTCCCGAGTCGAGGCCGAGGAACTCCAGCCCGCGGCGGGCGCGTTCGCGGTCGGTGGTGCGGGCGAGCGCGCGGTAGGCCATCAGGCCGCGGTCGGGGCCGAGTTCCTCGGCGTCGTGCGACCCGGCGATCAGGCCGGCGCCGTGCTTGCGGCCGTCGTGGAGGATCTCGTGGACCAGGGCGGTGCCTTCGGCCGACGAGGTGAGCCAGTACAGCTCGTCCAGCACCACGGAGGTGAACCGCTCCGGGTCCTCGAAAGCCGTCTGCCGGGCGATCGCCGCGATCAGGTAGAGGACCGCGCGGCCGATCAGGGCTTCTAGCGGCTGCTGGTGCAGAACTTCGGGCTTGTCGAACGCGGCCTTGGGCGGCAGCTTCAGACCCGTGGTCGTAATCACGATCATGTCGGAGGCGTTCGAGGCGTCCAGTCGCACGGGCGGCAGGCTCGGGTCGAACACCATCGCGGCAAGAGGGTTACTGGCCACGACGCGGATGAGGCCGGTGAGGGTGGCGGCCGCGTCCTGCCGCTTGCCCACTTCGCGCGTGGCCATCTCCTGAAGGACCTGAAGCACGCGGTGCATGGACGGCTGGTCGCCGGCGGCGGCCTGCTCGACGGCGTGGTGCAGGACCTCCCCGTTGGTGCTCATCGGGCCGATGCCGAGCTGGAGCGTGAGGTAGGACAGGGCGTAGTGTCGGCCTTCGGGTCCGTCGAACATGCGCAGCGGGTCGATGGACACCTCCGCTTGGGCGGCGTCGATGATCTGGCAGCGGCCCGCGGCAGCAGTGCGGGCGAAGGTCGCCCATTCCCGCACCGGGGTGCGGTCGATGCAGATTGCGACCCCGCCGCGCGCCCACACGGACTCGGCGATCAGCTTTTCCAGGACGCTCTTGCCGGCGCCGAGATCGCCGATGATCCCCATGGAGGCGGAGGCGTCCTGCTTCGGCGCGTCCGCCACGTTGATCATCACGGGGCGGGTGGTGCCGCAGTCCAGGTCGAGGCCGAGGAACATCCCGTTCGGGTCGCCGACCTCCGCGGTGGTGAAGGCCCCGCCCAGCGCCCAGTCTTCGCTGACCTGATGCTGGGTGAACTCCCGTACCACACCGGGCCGTGCGGTGCCGGGCAGCCCGAGGGTGAACAAGGCCTCTTGCAGCCCGGCGGGGCGCACGGCGCGGTAGTCGGCGCCGCCGAGCAGTGCGGCCAGGGCCCGGGCGCGGGCGTCGCAGACGGCGGCGGTCGGCCCCCACACGGTCAGGACCGTCACCGACTGGACCTCGACCTCCACGCTGGTGCGCGACAGGCGCGCGTCCAGCTCGCCCAGGTCGCGGGCGGCGTCGGTCAGCGAGGCGGGCATGCCGGTGGGGCGGGCGTCGTACTGGTCGGCCTGATCGACCAGTTCGTTCTTCTTGCGCCGCACCTGATCCCGAGCCTTGTCGGCCGGCACCAGGGTGAGGTCGACGGTGTAGTCGACGGGGAAGTCCAGGGTCTCCAGCTGCGCGAACAGGTCAGCGGCGTCCTGGCTCACGGCGGGCGGGCACTCGGCGAGCGCCAACTGCGCCTGATAGCCCACCCCGGCGTCGCACTCCACCTGCAGCCACCGCCGCCGCAGCGGCGAGGACGTCCCCAGCCGCCACCACGCCGTGCGTCCCGAGCGGCTGACCCGGTCAGCGCCCGCCAGGTCCTCGTAGTCGAGGTCGGGATCGACGCCGCCCTCCTGCAGACGGACCTGACCGAGGTCGGCGTAGCTGGGGGAGCGCAGCACCCCCTCGCGGACCTGCCCGCCGTACAGGTCGCTGGTCTCGGCTTCGGTGAGCAGCGGCTCGGCAAGGCCGCGGTGCAGGGCGTGCTGGATCATCCACACGATCTCCGCCGGGCGGGCCGGGCGGAAGGCGACGCTGCCAGCGAGCGCAGCTTCTATCCGAGAGGCCTGCTCGCGGTAGGAGGTCACCTCACGGCGTGCCACGGGCGCGGCCCGCATGCCCAGCATCGGCGCGACGTCCGCCCACATCGCCCCCAGCGACGCGGTCACCTGTCCGCCGGCGGCGTCGTTGCGCAGCGGCACCGCCAGCCAGAGTGTGCGGCGGTGCATCTCCTGCTCGCCCAGCAGGTCCAGGGTGGCCTCGACGTTCTCCACCCACGGATGCGTACTGCCGGGGGGCTGGTCGCCGGGCTCGATGCCCTCGATCATGCGCAGGGCGATCTCGCCCGGGTCGACCTGTGCGCACAGCCCGAACAGGCGCGGCGCCCCTGTCAACGAGCGGATCAAGTGTGTGATCTTCGCGAGCTGTTCGTCGCGGACCGCGGCCGGGACGTAGGTGCCCTGGACGGTCTCCTCGCGGTGGCCGAGCGCGTCCGGTCCGGGGTGCAGCCGGTAAAGCGCCCACACGCTGCCGTGTGTCGACCACACGAGGTGCCCGGCGATGTGACGGATCGGCACCCTCACCTCGCACCCCCCGCCTGTTCGGCGAGGGCGAGCAACTGCTGGACACCCGACACCGGGTGCGCCTGCGGCGCCGGGCGCGGCCGCATGGACGGACGAGCCGACGGGCCCCGGTGCGCCGTGCGGCCGGCAGCAGGCTGGTCGACGCGGGACGTGGCCATGACCGGGACAGCGGGAGCAGCCTCCTCAAGGGTGAAACCGCCGAACAGGGGACGGGACATGCGGTCCCGGGCGGCCCTGCCGCCCACCCGGCCGCCCTGCGGCTGCCAGGCGAGCAGCACCCAGCCCAGCGCAGCCTGCAGCGGAGCGCGCCCCTTGATCTTCGGTCGGCGTACCGCCCAGACCGTCAGAACCCAGGCCACGATCGGCACCGGGCCCATCCACGACCACCAGCTGATCGTCTTGACGAGCAGGAAGCCGCCGCCGACCGCTACCGCGATCTGTGCCGGGGTGTAGGGGCCGAGGGGGATCTTCCAGTCGGCGACTTTGCCCAGCACCCACGGGTGACGGCGGGCGGAGGTGTAGAAGCGGCCCACCCGCCCCGCGGTCGCCGCGCTCACAGCCAGCCTCCCGCGCCAGCGGAGCGCACGCGGGCAAGGGCATCGGTACCGCGCCCGACACCGGGCACAGCGGGCGCGCCCTTGGCCGGGTTCTTCACCTCGTCGGTGAACATCTCCGCCAGGTCCTCGCGGGAGTCATACAACCCCAACGCGATGATCATCAACAGCAGGGCGCCGATCCCGGCTTTCAGGCTGAACTTCTGGATCATGATGACGACTACCAGCACGATCAGACCGGCCTGCAGACCCTTGGTCGCCCAGTCCTCGAACATGGTGATCCAGCTGTCGCCGAGGTCGTCCAGCTGCCCGGCGAGCATCAGGCTGTGCACCGTGGTCACCGGGCACCCCCGTCCCGGGCGGTTCCGGACTCCAGAGCCGCGACTTCCCAGCGACCGGAGCGGGACTCGAGAGCGACGTCGTACGCCAGCGGCCAGCGCCCGGAGTCATCCCGTGCCTCGACCTGGACGCGGACGCGGACCTTCGTGCCGTCGGCCGGCACCCGCTCAGCGGCCGCGGCCTCCTCAGCCCCCCACACCTCCTGGACGGTGACTGCGGTGTACGGGGTGGGGGGAGACCGGCGACAGCTTCACGCCGGGTGCGAGGTAGCGGTCCACCTCCCCGGCCCCCGTCAGGTACGCGCCGAAGAACTCGCCGACGGCCAAGGACAGATCGCCCTCGGACGGAACGCTCACCCCGTACGGCGACTTGGCCACCGCGGCGCGCGCCGGGCCGGCCACTACACCGGGGGCGCCGGTCACGGTGACCGAGGCGCCGCTCGCGTCGGCGGCCATGGGAACGACGAAGTAGCGCAGGCGTCCGTCGGCGTATTGCGCAGCCACGGTCACGGCCCACTCGCCGTCACCTTGCTGCGCACTGCGCACAGCGGTCACCGTTGCCCGTTTCGGCTGCGCACTGGTGGCCGGGTCCGGCAGATCGACGTCCGGCGCAAGAGACTGCGCAAGCCGCGCCTGCGCACTGTTCGCGTCGTCGGCGCTGCTGCGCAACCACGCGTCGACGAACACCTGCGCATAGCCCGCCGGGTCAGCGGTGGCCGCCGCGGTGCGCACGGCGGTCGGCGTGTCCGAGGGGGCGGCCGCGACGGTGGTCGGGCCGGACATAACCGCGACGCCCAGGGCGACAGGGCCGGCCGCGATCGCAGTGAACAGGGCCAGGCGCGTGAGGCGGACGCGCCGCCTCATCTTCTCCAGCTCGACACCTGCGGCCATCGGGGCCGCGTCGCTCTCCGCTGCCTGCTTGCCAGGGGACATGGTCAAACTCCCAGGTCAGAACGTGTACTTGCTGACCTTGAGAAAACCCGCCGACCCCGACCCGACCACCGACCACGAGCCCCCGACCACGATCACGATGAGGACACAAAGCCCGTGGTCGGGGCTGTGGTCGGCCCGACCACAGCCCCGACCATGGCCTCAGACGGCGACCAGACACGCCTGAGCCCTCCATCGCATGGAAGGTGGTGGGGACGGGGAACTGGCCCGACGAGCCCAGGTGCAGAGGGGGAAGCGCCGACGGATCGGGCACGCGCCAGCTCCCGGAAGAAAGCTGTGGGAGGCCGTGTTGCGCACGACCCGGCCGAGTGCGCAGACCCCCGTCGACGACGCCTGTCCACTGTGCGCAATCGGCTGCACATCCGAATGCGCAGGACCCTGGAAGCGTTGCGCAGCCGACTGCGCAATGAGTGACGGTGCCGTTGCGCAACCGCGACTGCGCAACCTTCGGCTCGCACCGGGGAAGGGCCGTGGTCGGCCCGACCATGAGCCCGACCACGGCAGCCCAGTGCGCATGTTGCCGGATCGTGACCGGTGGTCGGGGGTTGTGGCCGTCAGCCTGGTCGGGGGCGCCGGGTGAGCTGACGGCATGGATCTCGCTCACGTCACCTCACGCAGCGGCCCCGGCCACGTCGCTCCCGCACCCCTGCTCCAGGCCATCGGCGGCCGCACGAACATGGCGCGCGAGGAAGCACGATGAGCCGCTTCGGGCCGGGGATCCGCCGGGGAGTGATGGCGGCGGACCAGTTCACCCAGATCGCCAACAGCCTCTTCCGCGACCCCGAGATCTCCTTCAAGGCGAAAGGCATCTTCGGCTACATCAGCACGCACCGCGCCGGCTGGCACGTGACGGTCGCCGACCTCGTGCGCGCCGGACCCGACGGACGCGACGCCGTACGCGGCGGCCTGAGCGAACTGCAGCGGCACGACTACCTCAACCGCGAACAGCTCAGGCACGACGACGGGACGCTCGGCGAGATCGTGTACTCGATCACGGACCGCCCCGCACCCGTCGACACCGACCCTGCCGCGGCGACCGGTTCGGTGTTCGCCTCCGCGCCGGCGGATGAGGCACCACCCGGCTTCGGGGCGGGAATCCGCCGTGGGGTGATGGCGGCGGACCAGTTCACCCAGATCGCCAACGGCCTGTTCCGCGACCCAAGGCTCTCCTTCAAAGCCCAGGGAATCTTCGGACTCATCAGCACGCATCGGGACGGCTGGCGGATGAGCATCCCGGACCTGGCCCGCCGCAGCCGCGACGGCGAGGCAGCCGTCAAGAGCGGCCTCAAGGAGCTCGAGAAGCACGGCTTCCTGCTCCGGGAACGCGAGCGCAACCCGGACGGCACCCTTGGCGCGGCCGCGTACTTCATCACCGATCTGCCCAGCCTGCAAAACAGCAGGTCGCAACCGATGTCGGGATTTCCACCGGTGGATAACCCGACGTCGGTTAATCGCCCCACTAAGAACACCAACAGAAAGAAGACCAACAAGCAGAACACCAGCACCGTCCCTCCGTGCGACCGGAGCGACGTCGCGCGCACGCCCGAAGGAACGGACCGGCCGGACGCACCAGCGTCCACGCCGCCTGCCCTCCCGGCGGATGAGATGCACCCGGGGATCCAGCTGCTGCTCGAAATCGGAGCGAGCCGTCCGGAACTCCTGCTGACCGGGAAGGTTCTGACCGATCAGGGCCGCGTGGCCACGGTGATGCTGGAGGCCGGCTGGAGCAGCGAGCAGCTGCGCCATGTCATCACCGACCGGCCGTTGCCGCAGCCGGTGCGCACCTCGGTCGGTGCGATCATCGCCGCCCGCCTGCGGGCCGCTCAGGCCTACCCGCCGCCCGCCACGCTGGATCGCACTCACCACCGCGGTGACGCCGTGGAGGACGAGTCGCCCGCCTGGCCGTCGGCCGAGCGGTCGTCCACGGCGTCTGCCGCCCGCTCGGTGACCGAGGCCCTGACCTACCGGGCGCTCGTCGAATGCGCCGGCTGCGGCGTTCCCGCAACTGCCCCCGGCGAAGACCTCTGCCCGGCCTGCCTGGGCTGGCCGCTGTGCCGAACCTGCCCTGGACCCACTCCCCGGCGCGCCCGCCCTGACGGCGACGGCCGCTGCACCACCTGCGCCACCGCATCGACCTTGCTGGAAGGAAGCACCCCATGACCACCTACGCACCGCCGACAACCGGAATCGCTCAGCGGCTGAGCCCGTTCAGGCAGCAGCCGCAGAGCTGGGAGAGGAAACGGTCCCGCGCCGTGCGCGGAGGGCACGTCTGCTGCGGCTCCAATTGCGCGGCAGGCTGCGAGCCCGTCCTGATCCGCGAACGGACGGCATGGGGATGGATCGACTGGACGGTCCCGGCCGACGGCAGCCTGCCCAAACACCCGCACCGTCTCGCCGTGTTCACGCCGATCGCGACCCAGTGCCAGCGCCTGGCCCTGCGCTGGCTGGCCAGACGACCGACACACCGGATCAGCCTCGGCATAGTGACCATACGGCTGGCCACGACCGTCGTCACGGTACTCACCCTGGTGGCGGCCGCCCTTGCGCTCATGCACGGCGTCCCTCTCAGCATCGTGCTGCCGGCGGCGGCCTTAGCCCCGCTGCTCGTGGAGCACCTCCCCGACCGGTTCGATACCCGCGCTGGCGAGAACGCCCGGATCGTCGAGGACGAAGCCGCCTGCCGTTACCTGCAGCGTCTCGCCGCTCTGCAGACCGGCCTCGTCCAGGCCGCCGTCGGCAGTGACCGCTATGAGGTGCGGCGCGCCGTCGAGATCGGCCACCACCAGCTGTTCGACACCGCCGACCTGCTCCAGCGCCACGACACCCGCTCGGCCTCCAGCGAGCTCATCGCCCGGGAGCGGCTGATGCTGCAACTCGCCGTCCAGACCCGCCAGATCGTCACGCCCATGCAGGGTGGCGCGGCGGCTGCCCGGCACGACCGGTCTGGCGAGCAGCCGCCGCTGGGTCCTTATCCGCCCGCACCCCACCGGCCGCCCCGGCCCTCACCCGGACACACGACCCCCATCCCGCCGACGAAAGAGGAAACGAACATGCCCCAGGACGGTCAGCCCGCCGACGAGGTGTACCTGCTCTTCGCGCACGAGGCCTACTACCCAGCCGCTGCGCAGGAGATCAACACCTCGCTCGTCGCCGCAGCCTCCCTGCTGCACCCCCGTGTCCGGCAGCCTGACGGGACCCGCATCTACGAGTGCCTCACCCGCGGGCGCCGGCCAGGCGAGATCGTGCCGCTTGCCACGCTCACCCACGAGCTGGACGGCGGTCGGCTTTGGCCAGAGGTCGGCGACTGGGCAGCGGTCACCGCGGATCTGCTCCAGCTCATCCAGGACGAGGAATGCGATGCCCTCAGCCTGGGACTGCCGCACATCGCCCGTGCCCTGGTGTGCTCCGGCCCGCACAGCGAGGTACGGGTCTACGACCCAGCAGCCGGGCTGCATCGGGCATACGGGCCCGCCGAACGGATCGAGGTCCTGGTCGAAGTCGGCAGGCAACTGGCCTGGGCGCAAGCCGGGTGCGCCCTGTGGCCGGGCGACAGCCTGCTGGCTCCCGCTCATTCTGAGGCCGCCACCTGATGTTCGGCTGCGCAGCGTACGAGGTCTGGGCGGACTTCCGCCGACTGATGAGGCGGTGTACGCGCGTCGCGCGCTGCGGCCGCCGTCGGACAGGGCAGGCAGGAGGAGACTGCACCGGGCCAGGGCGGCGTCCGATCTGAGTGATCGGTCCGATGCCCGCTGGGAGTTGATCGAGCCGGTCCTGGTGGCCTGGCGGGCCGAGCGGCGGCGGCATGCCCTGGACATCGGGCGGCCGCCCGAGCACGACCTGCGCGAGATTGAGGTGACGTGACGTGCGCCTCGTGCGAGGAATGGCGGTCAGCGTCCTCGCCCAGTTTTCACGGAACGATACGGGGCCTGCGGTGGGTGGGCGCTTATGGCGAGGGCGCGGCGGGGCAGAGCACATCGTGCCCGTAGCGGGCGCGGGCTCGGTCGGCGACGCCTTCGATCGCGAGCGGCTTGTCGTCGCCAGCGTCGAGGGTGCGTCGGCATAGACGATGGCCATGTCTGAAAGTGCTGGCGGCGGACCCTGTAGACCAGTGCCGGCATGGAGTGCTGGCTACGCGTCGGTTCTCGAACTCGCTCGGCCCTCCTCGACCGAGAACCTCGATGGACCGCTATGGGGGTGTGCTCGGTGCTGTGATGCTTCTACCCTGCCGAGGCTGCCGCTGCCCGCCGAGCGCTGAGATCGATTACCCCTGCAGATGGAAGGCGGAGCTGTCGGAGCAGGTACGTATGCAGCAAATCTGACTCTTCAGGGCGGGGTTGAGGAGTCGGGTTCCCGCGTCTGAGGAAGCGTGTGCGGTAACTGCCCCGAGCGAAGTACTCCATCCGCCGCAGCTGGGCAGTTGAGGCCTGCGCCTGGACATGGGCGGGGAGGCGCTCGTGAAGGCCAACGGCACGTGTGGTGGTGGAAACATGCGGTGTGCTGTGGATGCCAAGTACCGCTTTGACGGCTTCGCGCCGGGCCACCACGAAGCTCAGGCTGGGAAAGTACTCGCTGCGGGGAGTCGCAGCGGGAGACAGCGCGCGGCACGCTTTCAGCGCGCACGCCTCGCTGATCCGGTATGTCGGATGTGCAGGGGAGAGCCAAACCCAGGTCAGCGCCGCCTCGAATCTCGTCGCCTCGGAGCACAGCGTTTCAAGGCGGGTGCGGGGCTGGGCTGTGGAACCGATCTTGATGTACGACATGGGGCCGGTCAGTGCGATCACGTAGATGTAACCCGTGCCTGCAGGGGCTCTGCTGGGCGTCCGGTTCTTCTTGCAGTAGTTCCGTAACCACCCTCGTGGATCGTTGTGCACCAGCTCAAGCATGTACGCGCCTCTCTTCCTTCCGTTCCGGGCAGTAAACCGAACGGCTCTGACACCGGCCCCTGCTGGTTGGCAGCCATCGGCCGGCCTGTTGAGCAAGGAGGCGGCTCTGCCTACCAGAGCGACTGAAGCGACTCGCAGATGGAGGTGCCATCGCACGGCCGCGGTCGCGAGCTGATTGTTCGAGGCTCAGTCGCTTCAGTCGCTTGGGTCCCTGGGGGTGATGGGAGGGAGTAACCCGGGGCGCAGCTACTCAGCGACTGTTCGGTCGCTGCTCCCCGCTGGCGTGAAACACGCAGGTCAGCGTAGTGACAACGACTTCGCAGCGACTGAAGCGACTCAAGTCCGGGGTATATGAGGACATTCATGTGTGTGCGTGTGCGTTATATATAGGAAGCTTCAGTCGCTTCAGTCGCTGTTTCAGGTCCTGAGTGGTGCCTTACCTGGGGTTTTCTGTCGCGTGGAGTAGGAGCGACTGAGTTCGTTCGGTCGCTGCGGTGTCTGCTGGGTCGCTGCAGTCGTGCTTCCGGTCGCATCATCGACACGGCATCAGGGTTCTTTCGCATGGGCTCCGCGACCTCACGCGCCACGTTCGCTACGCTGTGTCCGTCGTTGA
This sequence comes from Streptomyces sp. V4I2, assembly GCF_030817655.1. Classification (GTDB taxonomy): domain Bacteria; phylum Actinomycetota; class Actinomycetes; order Streptomycetales; family Streptomycetaceae; genus Streptomyces; species Streptomyces plumbiresistens. The sequence goes on along the minus strand of NZ_JAUSZM010000004.1, from coordinate 93,791 downwards.
GTCGCTTCGGTCGCTGATAGGGGGTGCGAATGCCTGCTGAGCTGCGCCTTTCCGGCAGCGACTCACGGCAGCCCGCCCCTGAGTCTTCAGTCGCTGCCACCCTGGCCACCGCCAGCTGGTGCGCGCGCCGCGGCTGGCCCGTGCATCCCCTCGCCGCCGGCCGCAAAACCCCGGCCTCGAACTGCCCTCAGTGCCGCACCAATCCGCACCCGCCCGCCGAGTGCCCCTGCCTGCCCGCAGGCCGTTGGTGCCACGGCTTCCACGCCGCCACCCTCGACCAGCGCCGTATCACCCAGTGGTGGGGCGCCCACCCCGAGTTCGGCGTCGGCGTCGCCTGCGGCCCGGCCGGCCTGGTCGTCATCGACATCGACGCTCACCCCACCCAGCCGCCCACCCGGGACCGAATCCTGCCCGGAATCCCGATCGGTGACCACGTCGATCTCACCGGCTTGGCCAACGGCTACCACACCCTCGCCGTACTGGCCGCCCTGCGCGGCCAGCGCAGCCCCGCGGAGGACGACGCCACGCTGCGCGTTCGCACGCCCTCAGGCGGCCTTCACGTCTGGTACCGGGCGGCCGACAACCGCCGCTGGCGCTGCTCTTCCGGCTCCAGCCAGGGCACCGCGCTGGCCTGGCAGGTCGATGTTCGCGCCCACGGCGGTTACATCATCGCCCCGGGCACCACTACCCGCGACGGCACCTACACGCCGCTCGACAGCGTCCGCGAGCCGGCTGCCCTGCCCACTTGGCTCGCCCAGGAACTCGAACGCACCGGCCATCTGCCCGCCCCCCAGTATCCCCGCTCCTCGGCCGGTCCCGCCACGCGCCCAGCAGGCCGTACTCGCCGCGGGCGGCGGCCGCGGCCGCACCCAGCGCATGCTCGCCACGGTCCTCGCCCCTGTCGAGGCCTGCGGCCAAGTCCTTGAAGGCGCCGGGTTCTCCGACACCCTCAACCGCGCCGCCTACACCCTCGGCGGTCTCGTCGCCGCTGGCCGCCTCACCGAGGAAGAAGCCGAGCAGGCCCTCACCCAGGCCGCGGCCGCCGCCCGCCCGGGCCAAGAGCGCCGCGCCGCCCAGATCATCCGTAGCGGACTCGCTGCCGGCGGCCAACACCCCCTCCACACGCAGAGGGGCCCGCGATGACGTCGCATAGCAACGAGACAGAGGCCCTCTTCGAGTTCGACCCCGAAGCCGTCGCCGCCCAGATCCGCAACCAGCCCCACGCCGCCCAAGCCACCACCGTTGCCCTGCCCGCCCAGACGGGCGCTTCCAGGGCTGCCGCCGGAGAAGCGACCTCTGCCGGACTGCTGCCCGATACCCTCACCGACCGAGGCAACGCCAAGCTCTTCGTCAAGCTGTACGCCAACGACTACCGGCACGTCCCCGGGATCGGCTGGTACCGGTGGGACACCACCCGCTGGCAGATCGACGAAGACGACACCGTCCTGTGGGCCGCTGGCGACCTCGCCGAAGCCATCGCGGCCCACGACCCACGCGGCCTGTTCACCACACAAGCCCTGCAATCCCACCGCCGCCGCGCCCTGTCCACCACCGGCATCAACGCCATGCTCACCCAGGCCAAATCCGCCCCCGGCATGGTCCTCAACGCCGCCCTCCTGGACGCCGACCCCTACGCCCTGTGCACCCCTGACGGCATCGTCGACCTGCGCACCGGGCTAGTCAAAACCCCGGACCCCAACAAGGACTTCCACTCCCGCTCCACCACCGTCGGCCCCCAGGCGCTGCCCACTCCGCGCTGGGAACGCTTCCTGACCGACACCTTCGGCGCCGATACCGAAGACCAGCAGATGATCTCCTACCTGCAGCTGCTGCTGGGCTACTCCGTCACCGGCGACGTTGGCGGACAGGTCCTGCCCTTCCTCTTCGGCTCCGGCAAGAACGGCAAGTCCGTCCTCCTCGACGTCCTCATGAAGCTCCTGGGCGACTACGCGGACGCGGCCCCGCCCGGCTTCCTGATGGCCCGCCCCTACGAAGGACACCCCACCGACCTTGCCGAACTCCACGGCCGGCGCGTAATCGTCTGCTCCGAGGTCAAGCACGGCGACAAATTCGACGAGGCCCGCGTCAAACTGCTCACCGGCGGCGACCGCATCAAAGCCCGCCGCATGCGCCAGGACTTCTTCAGCTTCGAACCCACCCACAAACTCTGGCTGCTGGGCAACCACCGCCCCGAAGTCGGCACCGGCGGCTTCGCGTTCTGGCGCCGCATGCGGCTGATCCCGTTCGAGCGGATCGTTCCCGACCACCGCAAGATCGACAATCTGGCGGACATCCTCGTCACCGAAGAAGGCCCCGGCATCCTGGGCTGGCTCATCGACGGCGCCCGCCGCTACCTCGCCGGCGACCGCGACCTCACCGGCCCCGAACGCGTCCGCATCGCCACCACGGCCTACGCGGAAACCGAAGACCACACCGGACGCTTCTACGAGGAATGCTGCACCCTCGGCCCCGAACTGCGCGCAGAGCAGACCGCGCTCTACGCCGTCTACCGGACCTGGTGCCAGAATGAGGGGGCACCGGCCATGTCCTCGCGTGCGTTCGCAGCCCGCACCCGGGAACTTGTCGGTCTGGCCTCACCGAAGCAGATGATCCTGTCCAACCAGCGCAAGCACTACCCCGGCATCGGACTGCTCACCGACCACGAGAGGGAACCCGACGCATGAGCTCCCTGATCGAAGAAGGCGAGATCAGCCACGAAGCCGAACTGGTGTGGCTGGAAGACATCGACGGCCTTGACTACGTCCGCCAGAGCATCGACCGGCTCCCCACCCGCAAGGGCAAGCCCGCCTACCACCGGCCCGGCCGCATGGTCGGCTACGCCCTCCTCGACACCAAGGCCAAAGCTTCCCGCGCGTCTGGCACCTTCCGCCGCCGCGTCTTCTGGCTCTTGCCCCACGACCGCGACAGCGAGCCCGAGGGTCTGTACGCCAAGAGCGCGCCCGCCGAAGCCGTCGACCCCCGCACCCTCGAACCCCGGATCAAGGGCTACAAGACCGAACGCTCCGAAGGCGGCCCGCCCTCGACCGCCATGCAGGAACTCGGCATAACGCTCCCACTGTAGCGAGAAGGATTCCGGTGCAGTTCAGAGTTCTGGAACGGTTTAGCCGTCCCCCCGAGTCGTCGAAGGACGCGTTCCTGGTTCGCGACAACTGGGATGATTACTCGTATAAAACGCTCTTTACGCTCTACTGTTTCGACGGCCTCCGTCAAATCGAGGTCGGCAACGTCAGGATTGCGACGTTCGGGGGTGTGTACAACTGACACACCCCTGGGCGGCGGCAAACTGTGGCAGACCCCGCGTTCGGTGGTGGCCGCGATCGACGAACTCCTCGAGGACCACACCGACGCCGAGATCGCCGACATCCTCAACCAGCGCGGCCTGACCAGCGGCAAAGGATGCTCCTTCCACCGACTCCTGGTCCGTGACATCCGCGAGAACTACGAACTCCGCAACCGCCACGACCGCCTGCGCGACCGCGGCCTGCTGACCGCCCCCGAACTGGCCGTACTCCTCGACGTCAGCGTCCCGACCATCTGGAAGTGGCACCGCGCCGGACTGATCGAGGGCGAGAAGTACAACGACAAGAACGCCTGTCTCTACCCGCATCCGGGCCCCAACCCGCCCCGCGTCCAGCAAGGCATCCGCCTCGACCGCCGCCGACCGGCGGCAACACCCTCAAAGTGAACTCGATAGGAGAAGAGGTGCAGTGTGATGACAAGCGTTTGTCGTAGGCGTCTCCGACTGATCCGATCGAGGCGGCGATGCCGGCGGCGTCCAGGTGCTCGGCGAGCCGGAAACTCGTGTATTGCGACCCTGCGTCCGAGTGGTGGATCAACTCGCCTGGCTGAACTGGGTGTTGGTCGCGGTCGCGCTGCCAGATCGCCATCTCCACAGCGTCCAGGACGAAGACCGTTTCCTTTACGGTGGCCGCGGACCAGCCGACGATCCGGCGGGAGAACGTGTCCACGACGAAGGCGACACAGACAACACCGGCCCAGGTCTTCACGTGGGTGAAGTCCGCGACCCAGCAGTGGTTCGGGGCGGCAGCGACGAAGTCGCGGTCCAGCAGGTCCGGCGCCCGTTCGGCCTGCCCGCCGGGCAGCGTAGTGATCACGCGTTTACCACGGACCGCCCCAGTGATGCCGAGTTCACGCATCAGGCGTTCGACGGTGCAGCGGGCCACGCGGCGTCCCTGCCGGTTCAGCTCACGCCAGATCTTCCTCGCCCCGTAGACGTGGTAGTTGGCCTCGAAGACCTTGCTGATCTGTTCCTTCAGTTCGGCGTCCCGCACGGTCCTGGCCGACGGCGTGCTCCGCCGTCTGTGGTGGGCGTAGTAGGTGGAAGGGGCGATCTTGCAGTCGTGCTCGGTGAGCGTCCTGCAGATCGGCTCGACGCCGCCGAAACGGTCCCGGTGCTCGTCGATGAACGCTACGAGCGTGTGTGTGGCCGGTCGAGCTCGGCCGCGAAGAAACTCGCCGCGGCCTTCAGGATCTCGTTGGCCCGCTTCAGTTCGGCGTTCTCCTTCTTCAACGCCTTGAGCTGGGCGGACTCCTCCGTCGTCGTCCCCGGACGTGTCCCCGCGTCGATCTCGTGCTGCTTCACCCAGTTCCGCAGCGTCTCGCGGGAGCCGATGCCGAGCTTCTCGGCCACCGCCTGCAGGGTGGCCGTCTCGTTCGGGTAGTCGTCGCCTACTTCGGCGACCATGCGCACCGCGCGACGGCGGAGCTCGAGCGGGTAACGGGAAGGTCGTGCCATGACTCGATCCCTTCATGAAATCGAGTCTCCATTCGAACCGGGGCGGTTCACTTTCTGCTTGCCTGATCACCTGCCGGACAGCACGCTCCATGAAAGCGCGAGGCTAACTACCCGGCCTTGGGTGAAGGCCCGTGCAGTCACTTTCCGCAGGTGGGCCAGTGTCAATAGGGCCTGCTTGAAGCAGCTCAACTTCCGCCATGGTGAGCGAAGTTCACGCCTTCGGGTGTGGACGAGCCAGGAGACATGCTCGACCAGCTCGTACGGGACGTCGAGCATGGAAGGATACGGAACCAACGAAGCCCCCCGGCCGTCGGCGTGTTGAGTGAGATCATCACACCAACGACGAGGGACTTCGCCAGGCCACCACCACGCTGACCAGCCTGTTTCACTCCTCAGACCGAGGATGAAATAGGTTCAGTGAGGTGTCAGTTCGCCGGCTTCGAAATACAGCTCGGTGTCGGCCTCGATCTCGACCGTGACATGCCCGCCGTTGACCGCGGCGACGGCAGCCGCTCGTTCACCTTCCTTGAACTTCCCGCCGGGCTCGTCTGGACGACCGGTGACGGTGACCTGGATGCCATGGCGCAGCTGGTCATCGGACACCTCCATGCCCTGGACATCGGCCGTCATCAGGTGATCGAACTCCTGACGGCTCGTGGGCTGGAAGGGGCCGGTGATCCAATGCGCTAGGAACCGCTCGGACCCCTTGCCGAACAGGAGGTACGTCAATTCCTCCGGCTGTTGGTCGTCCGCGGTGAATTTGTGGTGGTTGACCACGTTGGCCACCTCCACCACGACATCGGTTGCGATCTCGACAGGCGTCTCGGGGTGGGCTTCGGGCTGTTCAAAGTGGTTGCGGAACAGACTCCCGGTGAACGACGTGCGGGCGGGCGGTTCGCCGGCCTCGCCGGGATAGAGGTCGGAGAGCGTGAACACCTCGGGGGCAAAGGTGTAGAACCGGGCTTCCGGGTGCGCCTTGCGGTCGTTGCGATACGCGCGGTGGGCAGCCCCGAAGGCAGCTTGCACGATCATCTGCTCGTTGTGCGGTGGTCCGGGCATCGGCAGGTGGGAGAGGAAGGGGGTGTCGTCACCCACCACCGCCATGCCGTGGAAGGCAGGGGCGTCGGGTTCCGGGTGTCCGCCTGAGTGGTGCATGTGGCCGCCGTGTTCGTCCATGGCTCTCCACCTGTTCGCTCGGACCCGCCGGGGGCTGCTGTAGATGACGGCGGTGTGTGGGTGAGAACGCGGTCAAGGATCCCGTGTGCGGGAACGACCGGCCCGGGTGCGCGAGGAGCGTCCTGGCGCGCCTGTGCCCCTGTCTCAAGGATGTGACCGGCCGGGGCGTGACGCATCTTGGGAGGCCGGCCCGGTGCTGGGCTGGGAATCCACCCGTTCAACGAGCGACCGGGGGGCTACAAGCCGCTCTGGAAGAGGGGACCTTGAACGTCGCGCAGGTCCGACGCCGGCACGCTCCCGTTCCGGTAAGTGGCTTGAGGCCGGCACAGGAGCACAGACCCCCTGCCGACGTGGCGGCTGTGTTTTCCGTGCTGGGCAGCCGGTCCGCCGGCCGGGAGCTGGCCCAGGACGGGAAGCCGCTGTACCGAGTTGATCTGAGCAGCGTCGATCTGCGCGGCTTGGAACGCGAAGTGGGTCTCACAGAAGGCGGAATGCGCAGACGCAGCACCTTCCGCTTCGCGTTCCTCACCGGCGCGGACCTCCGACACGCAGGCCTCGAGAATTTCGACCTCTTCGGCGCGTCCCTCGACTTCGCGAACATGTCCGACGTGAACCTGCAGGACACGGACCTCCAGAGAGCATTTCTCACAGGCGCCAATTTGACCAACGCGCGCTTGGGTGCGGCCGACATGACCGGCGCGGAACTCGGCAGAGCGAACCTTCACAACGCCCACCTGAGCAGGGCCGAGGAAACCAACGAAACCAGCGAGGCCGACTCGAGCGCCGACTTGACCCGCGCGTTCCTATCGGCGCGAACCTGAGCACAGCAGACCTGCGCGGCGTGGTCCTGATGCACGGGGACCTGACCGGCGCCGACCTGCGCGGCGCGGACCTGACCCCTGCGGACCTGAGCAACGCAGACTTGACCGGGGCAAAGATGTCTGGCGCGAAGCTGTCGGGCGCGATTTTCGAGGGCGCACGCGGAGTGCCTCCTCACAGCCGTGGCGGCTCGCCGTGATCCCCAGCCGCCGCACGCGGACAGGCCGGTACACGACGATCCGCGGCTGTCGGCGGCACGGGACAAATCTACGACAACGGACGTGGCCGCTCATGGAGACAACCACATTGGACTGCTCACGCGCGACATCACGAATTCAAGCTCAGTAGGAACCCCGCAACGACACGAGCGTCAAGAACCCGCTGGTCACCTTCTTTTCCACCGCCAGGGGCCTCATCCTGCGCCGACGACGTGCCGTGGACGCATTGGCAACGCTTACACAGCACCTGTTTCACCCAAAGCCAATGTCACCGGAACGGAGGTGGCGAATGCTCAGGGAAGACGGCTAAGGCCTCTGCCCACGCGGCCGTGTGAACCAGCACCTCTCTGCCGCTTCATACGCCATGCATGACGGATGGTAGCGCAGGCGGTTCCTAGCCGCGCAAAGTGTACGGCTTTTCAATCAGCTTCCTCTCGGAGATAAACCATGAGCGAAGATCCTCGAGTAACCGTGGACGAGTTGACACAAGCAGCACTGTCCGGCGCCATTAGGGCTTTGGAGGAACGCAATTCGGACCCCAGTAGATGGTCTTTGCGCCCTGCCCTCACCACAGTCGGCATTGCTATCAATTGGGGTGATAATTGGAATTGGGATGACTCGCAAAGCGCAGAAAATCCCCCGCCCCCCGCTCCCGAAGGATAGACATGTCTTCTGAGGAACATGCTGCGGAAGACCCCAAAAGGGACCATGATCTCTACTGCCCCAGCGCGCAGCCAGATATGTCCGGGGCCGTGGTGTTTGGCGTGGTAGCCGGAACGGCCAATGAGCCGCATGTGCGCTATCTGGACCAACTGGTTCCCGTAACGCCAGAAGTTACGGATCTGGCCCAGCCAGTTGAGCCCACCGAGGTGTTCCGTATCGGCGCCCCATGTGCTGGAAGTAGGTGTCGCCACTTCGACGGTGCCCAGTGCAGCTTGGTCCAGAGGATCACACGTCTTTTGCCACCAGAGGCAGGTAGCCTACCGGCTTGTCGACTGCGGCCTCGTTGCCGCTGGTGGCAAGAGCAGGGAGAAGAGGCCTGCCACCGCTGTCCCCTGGTTGTAACCCTCCAACATCATCCGTCTCCTGACGTTGTCGAAGTCGCGAGACCGCCCGATGAATCTCGTCCTGATCGCGCCCCGTGAAGGACACCGTTGGCGAATTCGACGCTGTCTATGCGGGACTCAGGCGGCTGAAGCGGGAGGTGCGGGTGCTGGCGAGTGTAGTTCCGGTCAGCCAGGCATCGGTCGGATGAGGTTGAGGGCGGCGGCGGTGAGCACGTGCTGAAGGCAGGCTGACCTCTATTCATTGAATCCGCAAATGAGGGGAAAGGTGCCATGACGCTGAGAATGATGGCCACCGTTCTGCTGTCGGACGGCCGGCCGCAGATTTGGGCGGTGAACGACGCGGGGGAACTGGTCAGCAGTTGGAAGAGGAATCCAGCTGGCGACCCCTGGACGGGGTGGGCTGGGTGGACGCCATTCCCGGGTCCATCGGGAGTTGTGCAGAGCGTGACCACCGTGACATTGCCGGATGGCCGGCCGCAGCTCATTGTGGCGACGGATCAGGGCGAATTCGCCAAAATCAAAGTGGACACGCACCCCGACGCTGCGTGGACCGGCTGGGGCAGGTTCTGAACCCTACGGCGATGTCGAACGGTTTGCCCGTCGGATGACGGTCCGCTTCCGCAACTGGGAAAGTCGTGGGTGGGGGACGGCCGATGGGCCGCTCAACGGCGAGATCGATCGGTCGATTTCCTAGTCGAGGCGGGTTCGGATGGATGGAGGGATTGGGGGCCCACGTCACGATTCGGACCGTAGTGGTGGCCTGCACTGGCAGCCACCGAGCGTCAATGGGCCAGCGTCGTCTCAAGGTTGTGGTTCAGCTGGCTGGGATCGTGAACTCCACCCAGAGCGGGAAGTGGTCGGAGATGTGCCAGGACAGGTCGTTGCGGGTGCCGTCGGCCTGAAGGGCGTCGACGAAGTCGACCTGGCCTCCGGCGACGGCATCCAGGTTCAGGACGGGGCGGTGCTGCTGGCCCTTGGCGAACCAGGCGATCTGGTCGTAGAAGTGCGCGGCGCCGGGCTTGTCGAAGATTGTGCGAGGAAGGTCTTCCAACTGCGGGGCCGGGGTGAGGCCGGTGGAGGTGAAGGCCTCGAACAGGGGGTCGCCGACACGGTCGATGTTGAAGTCGCCGAGCGCGATCAGGTTGTGCTCCCAGCCGAACTCGCGTTCCGCCCAGCCGGCGAGCCACTTCGCGATCCCTTTGAGTTCCGGGACCCGGTCAGCGGCCGTGTTGCCGTAGTCGACGTGCCGGGTGACCAGGGTGAACGTCTGCCCTGAGGAGAGGAAGCTGACGGCGTAGGGGGTGCGAGCGAACTGGCGCTCCAGGCTGCCCGCGCTCACCCCGCATCCTGCTCAAGCGGCACTACCAGCTCGCACGCCAGGCCCGACGGTTTCACCCGGTAGGTGTCGAACAGGAACGCCAGGCGCTCGTTGTTGCTGTCCTTGCCCAGGGTCACATCGGTGAGGATGAACGCCCAGTGCTCGCCCAGGACTTTCAGCAGGTAGCGCAGGGCACGCAGGTTGCCGCGGACCTCCTGCACCGCGACCACGTCGAAGCGTTGGATGACTGCGGCGATCGCGTGAATGTCGGCGAAGTTCTGTTTCGGGGAGATGCCCTCGCCCGTCTTCCACGCCTTGGTCAAGTCCCCGAAGGCGCGCAGGTTCCATGTCGCGACCAGGAGGTTCGCGCCGGCCGCCTTCGTCGGGACCACGGCATCGGCTTGTTCTTCCCACTGCGCGAGGCGCGTGGCGACCGTCCGCGGCGGGGTCAGGATGTCCACTTCAGGCGGCACGCGATCCTACTCAATCCGACAGCGGGGGCTAGTGAGCGTGCATGTCCCTGGATCGGGACGACAAGAGCCCATTGCGGTGGCCGTCCCTCGGACGATGGGCCGCACCGGTGACGGCGGCATGACCTCCGTACGATCCCTCTAGGTACGAGCCAGGACCACCAAGGTCGGCCCGACTGCGCTACTGGAGGAGCACTCCGGGGTCGCGATGCGAGCCGGTCCACGACCAGCGCCCGCCCGCTACGCGCCGTCAGTGACTTCGGGAGCGTTCAGCGCGAGTGCCAGCAACGCCGCCGAAACCTCCTGGATGACCTGTTCGGCCTCGCTGAACACTGGTTGGAAGCTGTCACCGCACTCGATCGTGTAGCCAATCACTTTGGTGGCGGCGGGGTTGGTGAGGTGCCGACTGTAGGCATAGTCGTCGCTCGTCCCCGACGTGGGGTACAGCCCGTATGCTGCCTCGACGCCGTAGTCGACTCCGCGCACCGCACGTATCGCGTCGTTCATCCGCTCCGCGAGTTCGACTGCGATCTTCAGATCGCGTTCGGGGATGAATTCGCCGATGCCGTCGTCCGGTCGCCCTCGGACGGTGTCCAGGCTGGGGTTGCGGAAGTTGTCGGCCGGTGTGGTGGACTGGTTCTGGTCGGAGCCCCAGTTGTGCAGGATCACCGGGACTGCGCTGTGGACGTCGGCCATCCACTGGATCTTCGGATAAGTGTCGAGGACCCAGACCACGTTGCGGGTCTCGGGCTCCGAGGCGGGGGCTGGCCCTCGGTAGACCTGCGGATTGCATGGTGTGCTCGACGTGTGGACGTCCGCGTCCGGGGCGAACTTCGAGGTGTGATCCCACAGGAAGTCGAAGTTCCGGTTCAGATCCACACCAATGCAGGAGGAGCCGGTGGATCCGGCAGGCGCTGGTCGGCGGTTCTTGCGCCATGTGGCGGAGGTGGTTTGGCTGAAGGCCCGGCCGTCGGGGTTGACGCAGGGGAAGAACAACAGATTGAGGTTCTCAACGACCTGTGTGACCTGGGCCGCCGTGAACGTCGACGACCCGTACCCGAGCCCCGTGGCCAAGTCGTGCGCCTCGAGCACGTCTGCTGCCAAGGAAACCAGTGCGTCGGGCGGCATCCACTCCCGTGCATGGATCCCGCCCAGGAGCAGGATTCCGGGTACTTCGTCGATCTGGCGTGTCCCGACCCGCAACAGCCTCGTTGTTCGGCCCTCGTGGGTGAGATGGGGTGGAGTGATGATCTCTGAGGTGTCGGGGTAGGCGTCGTGCAGACTGGTGATCGCCGATTCGATCTCGGCCACGTTGAGGTACACGTTCACTCCTTCCGGCCGAGGCCATGCGGGATAGCGTCCCGGTGCGCGAAGCGGTCGCCGCTCCCTATCTCTTCCGTCAGGCTGCGCCAGTTCTCCGTGACGTTTTCGATCTCGATGATGCTCACTTGTGGTGCCGATCTTGCTGCTCTGGCCTGGTCGAGCTGCTCCTGGCGGAGATAGAGGTCCAATCCGACACCCGCCTGGGTGTGGCGCGCGACGGCGCGGCAGCCGACATCGGGCTGCGTCTCGTGGATGAACTCCCTGAGCGCTTCGGCATTCTCGGCGACAACGTGGCAGCGGATGACGTCCAGTTCCTCGTTCATGGCGTCATCCCGTCGGCGAGCGCGACGGCCCGGGACGCGTTCACCCGGCCGAAGCCGTAGTCGTCATTGTGGCCGGCCGCGTCGTACTGGACTTCCGGTCCTCCGACCTTGTCGGCCGACTCGTGCATCACCTCGCGCAGTTGGTCTCTCTTGAGGTGGGGGTTCACCGACAGTGCCAGGGCGGCGCACCCGGCCGCGCAGGGAGCGGCGAAACTGGTGCCGGTGCTGGTTCCATAGCCGCCGCCGGACTTGGTGCTGAAGACTTTGACACCGGGTGCGATCAGTTCGACCTCTGAGCCTCGTGCCGCGTTGTCCTCGCGATCCTGGTTGTTCGACCGCACAACGGCGATCACATCCGGATGGGAGACCACTTCGTCCTTGGTGACGTCGACGTTCTTGCCGTTGCTCGCGGCCCAGAAGATCGCCAGCCCCTTGCCTTGGCGGCCGTTGGTGGCAGCGAATTCGAGAGCAAGGTCCAGTGTGCTGGTCAGATCCCAGTCCGCGCCGTTCGGGCCCAGACTGCTGACCAGGATGTCTGCCCCTCCGTCAGGGGCGCTACCGGGGACTTCCGTGGAGGGGACGGCCGCGTAGGCCACTGCGCGGGCGAGCGTTGTCTGCGTACCGACCTGGTCTTTGAGGCATGCCAGGAGCATCAGGCTGCACTCAGGGGCCGCGCCGGTACCGCCGGCACCGTTGTTGTGCCGGGCTCCGACCATGCCGGCGCAGAAGGTGCCGTGATCGTTGTCAGGCATCCCCGAGGTGCCCCGGACGAAAGCCGCACCTCCCGCGTCGTCGAAGAATCCCGACAACGGATCCAGCCCGGGGGCGAGGTCCGGGTGTTCTGTGTCGAAGCCGTTGTCTATGACGGCAACTCGCATCCCGGTCCCGAAGGTGCGGTCCCAGGCCGACTCGATATGGACGTCGGCGTCCGGGGTACCGCCGCCTGTGCCAGTGTTCCTCCATTGCCACTGCTGGGCGTATCGAGCACCACTGGGCCTGAACCGTCCGGGCACGTGCTCGATGAGCGACGGTTCAGCGAAGACGAAATGGTCGTTGTCATGGAGGTCGACGGAGGCCGCGAGGGCGTCGGACGCCGTGGCGCGCACCTCATAGAGGTTCTCCGCGAAGCGGAGTTTGTTGACGACGGTCAGACCCACCGATTCGAGCTCTCGTTCGGCCTCTTCCTCCGAGAACGTCGGCTGCACCTGGACCGTCAGCACGTCGGTCGCGATACCGATCCTGCCGTTGGAGCGCCGGATGACGTTACCGGTCGCCTCCGTGCCGGGGATCTCCTCCCCCTGTGGTGAACGCTTCTCGGGTCTGCGGGTTCGGTCTGACGAATACCCAGTTCGCGCGAGCGAAGGCCTCGCTCGTCTCGTCGTCGACGCCTGCCTCTCGTACTTCCTCGCGGGCGCTGCTTCCCAGTGCTGCTTCCACCTCGGCGGCTTCTGTGCCGAGGGTGTCCCAGCCGATCTTGACGGCGATTATCTCGTCGAGTTGTTCAGCCTCCACGAGGTGACCGCGCTGGTAGTACTGACGTGACATGACGCCTCTTTAGTGTCGGGTGAAATCCCTGGCCGGTGACGGCACGGTCCCGGGCCCGCAGCGTGGGGAGCCCTGCCCCCTTGGCGGGGCCAGCGTTCTGCGTGCGCCGGTGCATGAACCAAGGCGCAGGGACCGGATCACCTGTCCTGGCTCCCGGTCCCTGCCGTGACTTCTCCCCCGCTCATGCGGGGCGTGTGGTGTCAGGTTGTGTACCTGCACCGAGGTTTCCGATGACCGGAAAGCTCGACGGCATCCCGGAAACTAACTGCGGTCCCGTTGTGTGTTCATCTGCCGGACGGAATCCAGAGCCGGTGAACGGTCCCGGGAATATCCCATGCAGTACCGGGCGTGGAATGCTGGCTGCCTACCAGCTGACTCCGATACCGAAACCGAAGGCGCTGGCACCGATAGAGAACCTTTCCTGGCCCTCAGGCGGCTTGATGGAGCCCGCGATCAGGGCAGAGCGGACAGGAACTCCGGCACTGCTCCGCCACTGCACATCCAGGTCGACGCCGTTCGCCAGCCTCCAGAATGGTTCGAAGAGGTCTTCTGCGCGCACGTCGTCCCGCCCCAGGCCTTGTTCCTCCGCCACACCCCTGACGTGGGCGACGAAGGTTTCCTCGTCCTTGAGCGCCTTGAGGGATTCCTTGATCGATTCCGACATGGCCTTGCTCATGATCTGGACGACCTTCTCGTACGCCTCGTAGTCGGCGTCCGTTTCATCTGCTCGAACGGGTGCTGTCTGTGTGGCCGCCATAACGTTTCCTTTCTGGTCGGCTCCCAGCCTTCGCCGCTTTTTCCGGCGATGTCACGCGATGCAGACTTGGCTATATCAAGCCGTGGATCTGCGTAACGGCTACGTGAGAGGGAGCACCGGAGGCTTCTGATCCCGAGCATCCCCCACCCCTGTTCGGGCGATATGGAGGGCACATGTGTATTTGCGTTGCCCAAGCGTTTCCTGGACATCTACGGCACGTCGTCGCCGCAGGAAGCAGCCCCGGGTGCTGACGCCAAAGAAAAATGTGAGCAGCTGACTTGCCCGGGCCACCTGCGGCAATGAGCGGACCAACCGGATGCGCTTGGCACATGCCGACGGCACAGTGGTGCACGTGCATGGAAACGAAGCTTCGGCCGAGGTCTCCCTCGAACTGCTCGGTGCCTTCGAGCTCACCTGCTGCGGCAGCAGGGTGCCCGCACCTCTTGGAGCTCAGCGACTTCTGGCGTTCCTGGGTCTCAGGCCCGACGGCGTCCACCGCAGCGCGGCAGCGGAGCAGTTGTGGCCCGATTACCCGTGCCACCGGGCCGCGGCCAACCTGCGCTCGGCACTGTGCCAGGGGCGGCGTGCCTGCTGTGTCACTCTGATCGACTGCATCGGGCAGCGCCTGCGGGTATCGCCAGTGGTCCGAGTTGATGTGCTCCGAAAGCGCGACTCGGCACGGCAGATCGTCGACGGGCCGGCACCGCCACCCGCCGACAGTGAGACCCTCATAGAGCAGTTCACCCGGGAGCTGCTGCCGGGCTGGCCTGACGAGTGGCTGCACCCGGACCGCGAACGCTGGGACCAAATACGCCTCTACGCCCTGGAGGGTCTGGCGCAGCGGTTGCTGACCGCCCAGCAGTACCTGCCCGCTCTCCAAGCTGCGCTGGCGGCCACCGCGATCGATCCGATCCGGGAGACCGCCCACCGCACTGTCATCGAGATTCATCTTGCCGAAGGCAACGTCGCCAGCGCGGTGAGGTGTTACCAGCAATACCGGGCCTATCTTCAGCGGGAGCTCGGGGTCAGCCCATCGACCCTGATGACCGATCTGCTCCAGGGGCAGCCATGTCTCCAAGGAGACCGGCACAGGAAGCAACTCAGTGCACCGGCGCAGGCAGCAGCGCGGGCATCTGACCGGCTGCGTGGGCAGGCCATCGACTCACGTGCCCCGAGACGCGACCGCAACGCTTTTTGAACGCCACGACGAACGTCGATATGACGGTCGGGGCCTAGGGTGGAAGCGCCATCTGGAAGAGAGATGAGCCCGAGGGACCCGAGTAGACCGAGAAACTGGCGCTAGGGCCTGTCGGGTGAAACCGTCGCCAGGCAGGCCGGTGCCGAGTCGGACAGGTCCTGCAAACGGTGGGTCAGATCTGCCCCGTGTAACAGGGTTTGACCGATCGACATTAGTAGCGTTCTAGGCAGTCCCCTGCCGGGCGAGTCAGATCAACAAGGCGAGCGCGTCAGACGATGCAGCGAGAGCCCTCGCTTTGCCGCAATTGCACTCGGAGGTATCCATGCCCTGGGGAATGGCTCAAGAAATGGAACCCGGTGATGTGGTGAGCATCCTGGGAATTGATCACGTGTTCTATGAGGACGTGATGCGAACGAGAGGAACCCCCTCCTGGAACAACAACAACCCCGGAAACATCGTCACCTCTGGAGAGGCGGAGAATTATGGCGCGTACCCGGGGAAGCGCAACGACATCTTCGCTATTTTTCCCAGCGAAGAGCAGGGGTTTTCCGCCGTTCGGCGATTCCTGTTGAGGCGCAAAGAGAAGACGATTCTTCAAATGATGCAGGTCTACGCCCCCAGCGGGCACGGCTCAAACAATCCAGAGGTCTACGCCCAGAAAGTTGGAGCAGCCCTCGGCGTGAGCACGAATACACTGGTCAGCCAGCTGAGCGAGAAGCAGGTAACCGATTTCGCCAGGGAGGTCAAGCGGATAGAGGGGTGGCGTGAAGGGCAGGTCCACCATCCGGATGACCTGCCGAATGATGTGAACGATTGGCTGACCGTGTTTCCCACGCGAGCCGAGCGCAAAGCGGCCGACCAACCATTTGCCAAGCAAGGCTCCCCGAAGGCAGATGGCATCAAGAACATTCAACAACGCTTGAATGATCTCGGATGGGCGCCCGCCCTTGTTGTCGACGGAATATTCGGCCCCAAAACCGCAGCGGCTGCGAAGTGGTTCCAGTCGAAAAATGGCCTCTCTGCAGATGGCATTGTAGGAAACAATACCTGGAAAAAGCTTGCTCAAGCATGACCGGCAAGCACAACGGGCAGCCACCCACCTCACCTGATTCCTGTGCGCGAACTGATCCGCCAAGGAGGAACGGCGCCCACCACCGAGCTCATCGGCGTCCCCTCCATGGCAGCGCGCCGAACGAGCAAGCGATGGACGTGGGGGAGAGCTCCCCGAGGGCTATGGGCAGGGCACAGCACGCTCGTCCGCCGACTCGCCGCGCTGGTCGAGGCAGCAGGAGGAGGACGTCCGCCCCGCTACGGGAGCGCGACCTCGCTACCGCGATCGGCACCCACTACTCCTTCTGACAGCGAGGGCCAGGAGCCACAGTTGTCGTAGCCAATCGCCGCAGGTGGGGTAGTCATAGCCCTTGTCCCCATGGAGCTTCGCCGGGTGGCATCGGTGCGGTCCGCGATCAGAGCGAACCGGTGGGTTGCCCCAGACCAGCGGCTCAAGCCACGTTGCTGTCATGGGTGCCCGGGGATGCCGACTGAGATAGGTAGACCGCCGCGGTACGAGCGGGATCGCGTGTACGCGGCCGCGCTGTGGCGGCCTGGCGGGTGACCAAGTGGCAGGACCGAGGCCGTAGACGCAGGGTCGTCGCCCTCGTGCCCGACAACGGCGGGCCGGCACCGGAAGGATTTCGCATCCGGCCAGTACGTCTCCGTCGCTGTGGACCTGCCGCCTGGGTGTTCAAGATGGCGGTCCCGGTCTGGCAGAACACACCTCAGGGCGGTGGGGACCCCGCCTGGCTGGCGCCCTGTTCGTGTTTGGCAAACACCATGCCGCGCACGAACCGCGCACGAGCAGGTGATCACTGAGTTGATTGCCGGAGGAACTCGTCGATGACCTTGGCGACTTGTGGGTGGGCGAGGTATTCCTCGATGCTATGGGCTCGGTCGCTCGCGTTCACCACGGCGTGTTCCTCCGTCAGCTTGCCCCAGCGGCGCTCCAGCGGGCAGCCGATGGCTACCGCATCGGTCGGGCACCATGTGTTGACCCAGTTCTTGACGGTGTCGGGGCGGCGGGTGCCTGGTGGGATCAACCGGCTGTAGACCGCGTCCATCCCCAGCGGGCTGCCGGCGGTGACGAGCAGAGTGGCCTTCGTTCCCTTGGGAAGCCGGTTGGCGACGAGGTCCATGCCGACCACGGTGCCTAGGCTGTGGGTGACCAGGACGAACTCGCCGTCGGGAGGGAGCGTCTCGGCCACGCAGTCCAGGACGGCCGTGCGGATGTCGTCGTCGCGGAGGTACGTGTCCACGTCGCGGAAGATGGTCGCGATGGTCAAGGCGTCTACGCCGGTGTTGGCCGCCAGCCAGCTCAGGGGACCCTGGAGGGATCCGACCAACGTGCTGCCGAGGTTTTCACTGACTGGCTGGCCGTTCTGTGGCATGCCGTTCAGGGCCGCCGCTTCCAGGACGAGCTTTTCATACGTACCGTTCACGGACTCGATGGCGTACGCCTCCGCGGCTGCCGCGGCCGGCGCGTCGGCGTAGGCGGTGGGAATGGCCTCGTGCTGCCCGATGGCTTCGGCGATGCGGTCGCCGTAGAACGGGAACCAGACGTTCTCCGGAGCGACGGTGTGAAGGCCCGCGCGGGTGAGGCCATGGTTCAGTCCCCCGGTCCAACGGCGACGAAGGTCCGCAGGGTCCTTCCCGTGTTGGCTTCGGCCGTGCAGGAAGATTAGGTGCCGCCGACCGCCGAAGGCATTCTCCGGGGCTTTCAGACCGATGCGGGGCGCGGTGGAAGCACGGGCGGCTGCGGAGCGCGATGGGCTAACGACTGCGGCGGCCTCCTGCGGGGGGTTGGCCGGCGCAACCGGTGTCTCCACCGGGCCAGCCGCGAATTCTTGCTGGAGGCCGGATTCGGGACCCATCTCGGCCAGCAGCGCACGCTGCTCGGGGACCAACGGCAGAGCGGCGAGGTGCTTGAGGATCGAACTGGTGCGGGCGCCCTCGTTCGAGACGTAGGCGACGGTGTCGTCACTGTCGATGCCCCTCCGCCACGGCTGACCGTCCTTGCGCAGGACGCGGCCTCGGCTGTCCGTGTTCGGCACGCCTTGGTGGTGCAGTGCCACGACCTCCCACTGGTCGTTGTAGACCGGAGAGCCGGAGTTGCCGGGCTGGGTGTCGGTCCGGTAGTGGAGGAAGTCCTCCAGCCTCTGCACCACGGCGTTGTCCCGGACAGCGATCTCCTTGAGGCGGCCCATCGGGTGGCCGATAACGTTCACCGGGTCGTTCACGACGATCTTGCCCTGCTCGATGATGAGCCGGTTCCATCCGAAGACCTCGCCCGGGAGGCGACCGTCGGCAGCGGGTTTGACCGCCACCAGCGCGTAGTCGAGGTGCTTGTCCGCCGTGAAGAATGTTTCGGGGTCGAGTTCGTACCGGATCGCGGTGTCGCGCGCATTGTCGATGGTGACCTGGGCGTTGAACTCCAGGAAGCAAAGGCGCGCTGTCTCCGCTTTCGGCAACACGTGGTGGTTGGTGAGCAGAAGCCGCGGTGAGACCAGGAAGCCGGTGGCGTGCGGCTGTTCCAGGCCGTCACGAAGGATCGAGATCCGGGCGACGGTGGCGCCCGCGCGGACGCCTCTCGGCAAGAAACTCCACGGCTGGAGGTCCATCGTGAGCCCGACGATCCGCTCCAGGGTCTCGGGCCCGTCCAGCGCCTCCGCGTAGATGCTCTCCACCGCCGCTGCGGGCGGGACCCCACCCTGATCGAGAAGCCGTTTGGCCCTGTTGGCGATCGCCTGCGGAGTATCGGGGTACTTCACACCCGCCGACAACTTGTCCTCGATCACCTCCCGCTCCGCGGTCGCGTCGCGATACCTCTGCGCCGCCGCCGTGGCCTGCTGTTCCTGCAGTTCTCGGGTTTCATCCGTCGCTGGCATGTCGGTCACCGTTCTGTACTGGCGGGGTGCGGACTCCCTTCCAGAACGTCTGCTGCAGACTCCGGCATGACTCAGGAGCAACGGACCGCGGTCTGCTGGCTCAGAATTTCGCCCTTGTCAGCAATGATGCAGATGTCCTGGCGAGGCTCTGTACGCTGATCACCGCCCTGTCTCAGCCGACTGCGATCCAGCACCCCGAGCGGCGGGCCAGATCGTGTTCAGCGCGCGAGAACGACCTCAACGGGTCTGTCTCGGGCGGGCGGCTCGGCTGGTGGATCGCCCGCGCGGCACCCCCGGGCTGCGAAGCGCAAGCGAGAGCCCGCCAGCTCCTCGAAACGGGGGACAGCTCAGCGATGGGCTGCGCTTGCCGCCACGGGCTGGACAGGTAAGTGTCAGCCGTCGTCCAATAGGGACCTGTTGACGATGTCCGCACGAATGTCATTTCTGGTCCGCTCGGCAAGTCCGGAGTCGGTTGAGTACGCACTCACCGTCATCCACACGTTTCCCGACTGCGGGACGCAGACCACCGTGGCGATCACGTCACTGGTCCCGCCGATCACTTGGTAGTCGCCGTCGTTGCCTAGGTCCCAGACCGCAAAGCCGTGTCTCCGCATCGCGTTCTCCGCGAAAGTCAGCCCATTGCCGAGTGACGTTGCCTTGGTAAATGTGCCCCAATGCGCATGCATGTAGGTCTCCCTTCGGGAAGAGGCCGGGAGACAGCCCATACATCCGGTGCAAGGTCATCGGTGAGCCGGCTTCCACGCCTATCGTCATGTCCGCGAGCATGCCCCGCCCCTGTGTGGCCCACGTTGCCGGGATGGGCCGCAGGTGTTCCTCAAACGTCGCCCACTCACCGACTGCGCGTCGTTGACACAGGTGGGAACCACGTCGTCGGGACAGGTGAAAGGCCCGCAAAGGAAGCGGCGACCGCCTCGCTCCACCTGCCGTATGGCGGACCGGCGATGGGCCCGAAGGACGGGCTGCGGTTTTGTGGACGCGCCGCGTGATCTCACCGATCTGCCGGTAGTACCGGCCACGCCGAGCGCGGGTACGTGCGCAGGTCTTCGGTCGCCGGGTTGCCGTCGAGAAGAACGAGACGTTCGCACAGGTCGGCGTCGGGTTCGGGGTGTCGGAGGCGACGGCCTGGCGCCACGTCACGAGACGCTTGAGGTCCTGGCGGCCTGTGCGCCAGGCCTGCACGAGGTCCTGGTCGGGCTGGGCGAGGGGGACTTCGTCATCGTCGACGGGACGCACATCCCGACCGACCGCACCCAGGCGGATGGGCCGTTCTACTCACACAAGCATCGCAAGCACGCATGAACGTCCCTGGCCGACCAACCTGGCAGACCGTCATGAACCGGATGCCCGGCGACTTCGCCGCCTGTAGCGGGCCCCCTGCCTCCTCATAGCCTTCCAGTTGCGGCATATGAGTGACCGGCGTTGACTGGAATTACCTCGATGACTAGCGAGGGTCGGATGTGATTTTCGCCGCCCACTCTTCAGCGCTTCGTCGTCAACTCCCGCGCTGCGCTAGTCGTGCCTGCCACCAAGCGGCAACCAGCTGGACGTGTCGTACGACCACGGAACGCTCATGCTGGCACCCGCCATCGGAGGCCCGCAATGACACACGTCCGTTCTGCCTGCAGCCCACTGTCCCGGACCACGGCCCTGCTCATCACGGCCGCCTTGACGTTTTCCCTCGCGGTAACGTTCACGCTCACCTCAGCGAAACAGGCGGTAGCCTGCCAAATCGCAAGTAAGCTTCCAGGAAAGTGGTATTCAAGCGATGACAGGCTGAGCCGCATCCTCGTATGGGTTTCAGACAGCTGCAGCCTTTACATCAAGGCCTATTCCACGTGCGACCACGACGCGAC
Source organism: Streptomyces sp. V4I2 (assembly GCF_030817655.1). Taxonomy (GTDB): domain Bacteria; phylum Actinomycetota; class Actinomycetes; order Streptomycetales; family Streptomycetaceae; genus Streptomyces; species Streptomyces plumbiresistens. Next base: position 72,985 of record NZ_JAUSZM010000004.1, on the reverse strand, counting down.
GAAGGACTGTGTCTGGGACAAAGGCCGGTCGAAGGAGCTGTTCCCCAGCAAGTACGTCGCGGGCGCCCGGTACGCCATTTACAAATGGAACAACGCGAGCGAGCAGCTGCTCCTGCGGCCGGAGTCGACCGGCTTGTCGGTTCAGGAGCGCATCGATTGGAGTTCCGGCGCGACAGAGCACTTCACCGTGTATATGCACAGGTGATTAGCAGGGCCTCTGGTCCGCACTCAGCTGCCGCGATCGAGTGCCGAGAGCGTGGCGGTGTTTCCTCAGGCGGGCGGCGAGGAAGCGGAGGGTAGAGCTGGACAGTCGACGCCGGACGGCGTAGACAAGCATACGAAGCCTCTGGTGGATACGGTTCTCTTGGTCGAAAACCCATCCACCAGAGGCTTCACTCGTTGGTCAGGCCAACTGTCCAGGTCACGCAGGAGGTTGGAAAGGCTCACAGTCGAAGTAGTGATCGCCGTCCAGTCCGAACGCTCGTATGACGTCGGGTACTTTGACGACGCTTCCGTTGACCTCAATTCCTTGAGCACAACGCATCCCGGTCTTCAGAACTCGTCCAGGAAACGGTGGAGGGAGGCCGTCGTGCTCGCCACGAAGGAGTCACGGTTCCGGTCGGAGACCAGGTCCAGGGACAGGTAGGGGTTGAGGTCCTCCAGCTCTACGAGGAGCAGCTCGCCTTCGCGGATGCAGCCGGCGTCGACACTCTGGATGCCGTGGTTGAGGGTGTTCCAGCCGATGAAGCGCCGGGCGAAGGCGAGGTCGGCGGCCGTTGGCTCGTAGGGCTTAAGGGCCCAGCGCCGCTCCGGATCGGGGGCATGAAGGGCGTACTGGAAGGCGTCGTCGACGTAGTAGAAGGACACCTCGTAAATCGACACGGGGCTGGACCAGGATGTCCCCGTAGGTGAGGCCGCCCAACTGCTTGCGGGGCACGAATGCCAGGCCGATGGAGTCCGCACCTGCCTTCGGCTTGACCCAGGACTTCGGCGAAGTCGCCGGGCATCCGGTTCATGACGGTCTGCCAGGTTGGTCGGCCAGGGAGAGCGAGACAGGCAAGGCTTCCAAGATCATGGAGTTCTCGACGCCCCGTTACCTGCCTGGAAGACCGTGCCTGCCGAAGCACCATCGCTGATCCCGCCTGCCCTTAGTCGCCGTTCGGCGCGGCACACCCGCCCAGAAGAACAGGTCGGCCCGCCGCGGCGTGCCAGGCGCGCAACGCGGTTCACCTGGAGCGGCCAGTTGCCGCTCGTCCCCCGGACATCACCTCGGAACACAGGCCGGCAGCGGGTTGCAGCGGCTCACCACCGGATTGCGACCACCCACGATCGGGGGGACGATGGACGCCTCCTCCACGGCTGGGTCGTATCGCCGGACTCGAGCTGATGGCGAGCGAACTCTCAGCGCTGCCGCACCTCGTGAGGACCAGTACGGTGCACAGCACTGGCCGGCTGAAGGAGCGCCGTTCCGGGACGTCGTCATGTGCTCCGCGCCCGGCTGAGCCGAGCAGCATCACGGGCCTTTCGATCCCGAACCTCTTACCCTCACCGGGAGCTGACATGAATCTCGATGACGTCGCACGCTGCGAGATCCATCCCACGATCGGCATCGCCCGGGTGGGCAACAGCCCCGACGGCTTCTTCATCGGCTCGGAGACCCCCGGGACCCCGTCGAGTCCGCCCGGCGGTTTCAAGGACGCCGACAGGCGGATCAAGCGTCAGGCCGCCCGGTTCCGTGTGTACGCCTATGACCGGGCCGGCACCGTCCTGGGCGAGCTCACGTCGGCCGAGGCACAGATCGTCTGGACCGCCGAACTGGCCAATGCCAAGGGTGAGTGGTTCAAGTTCGCCGGGCGCTTCCATGAGTCCACCGCCGACTCCAACCGCCGTAATCAGCACATCGATCCCGCTGATCCCGCCGCTCGGGCGCGGTTGGTCATTCGGCCGGGGCCGCGCAGTGTGACCGGTCCGTCCCAGGACGGCACGGATGCCAGGTTCGACACCGGGACCTTCCTGGGCACCCCGGTACCGCTGGGCGAACTGCGCACCGACGAGGCCGGCCGACTGCTCGTCCTCGGCGGCTTCGGCACGTCCGCTTCAGTCCAACCCGCTAATCCGCTCCGCCACTACGCCAACAATGACGGCTGGTACGACGACGTCTCCGACGGCCCGGTCAGTGCAACCGTCGGCCTGGGCCCAGATGGGCGCCAGGTCCCGGTGACCTCGGCCTGGTGCGTGGTGGGCCCGCCCGATCACGCCCCCGCTGTACCGAGCCTGGTCACCCTGTACGACGTCGCCCTGGAGGTCGCCCGAGCATCGGGCGCACTGCCTACCCCGCCGGAGGTCTCCTTCACCCGCGACATCTACCCGCTGCTCGCCCGCCCGGTCTTGTTCGCATGGGTCAACAAGAGAGCGCGAGAGAGGCACGGCGACCCTCGACGCAACTTCCTCACGCCGAGCCGTCTCGCCCAGCTGTCCTCGAACGAGCCGGACAACGCCACTGCGCGTCAGAACGTCTTCAAGAGGTTGCGCAAGCCCGGACTGGTGGACGACGTAAGCCAGGCCAACGCGGGGTTCATGCCCGTGCTGTCCGGTGATGACGGGGACGCTCAGCAAAACCGGCCACGGACATGGCTGGCGCTGTTGCCCGGCCAGTACGCGCGGATGCAGCGCTGGGCCGCCGGCGACTTCCTGGCCGACTGGACGGGGGTGCCCGCCCCGCTCCCGTTCGAGGTTCTCGCACCGGCCGACCAGCCCCACGCCCTGGTGCGGGCTGCGCTGGAGACGGCGAGCGGCGGCGGATTCTTCCCGGGCATCGAGATGACGTTTATCGCTGACCGGCAGTCCACTTGGGCGGCGCCCTTCCGGCTGCGCGAAGATCTGGTGGCTGGAGATGTCACCAAGTACATGGCCCTGCCCTGGCAGGCCGACTTCTACATGTGCAGGGACCACTGGTGGCCGGCCTCCCGCCCCGATGAAGTCCTTCCCGAGCCGGCGCACGACGGGCTGGTACAGGACGCGGCGGCCGGGGCGTTCCAGGAGTGGGACCGCGGTGTCGGCGACGGTGAAAACGCCGAAAAAGGTATGAACGAGATGGTCGAGAAGTGGAGCACTCTCGGGTTCATCGTGGCCCGGACCGTGCCGAACGGCGACGTGATCCTGGTCGAGACGGAACGGACCGACCACGAGACCGGGTAGGCCGGGCAGAGGCGGGAGCGGCGCGTTGGACAGCGGCGGGTCGAGCGGCTGCGGGAGGAGCCGGCGCTTCGACGTTCTCGTCGCTGGCGCAGGCCCGGCCGGGTGTGCCGCCGCGCTGCCCCTCGTCCGGGCAGGGGCGAGCGTCGTCCTCGTTTCCCCGGCGAGTTCCCCCGACTGGCGGGTGGGGGAGAGTCTCGCTCCCACCGCCCGCCCGCTTCTCGAACGGCTGGGGGTGCTCGACGGGCTCACAGGCGACGGGCACTCTCCTTGTTACGGCAACCAGGCCGCCTGGGGCCAGGATGCGGTCACCGCGGTGGACCACGGGCTCGGTCCGTACAGCGAGGGCTGGCATCTGGACCGCACCCGGTTCGACGCTGCCCTGCTGGAAGCGACCCGTGCCGGTGGTGCTCTCTGGCACGCTGGACACGTGCGCGACGCCCGTCGGCATCGGAGCCACTGGCAGATCACCACTGGCGAGGGCGTTGCACTGGAGGCCAGTTATCTGGTGGACGCTACGGGGCGGGCTGCTCGGCTGGCTCGTCGCGTCGGGGCGGGGCACACCCGTTCCGACCGTCTGATCGCGGTCGCCGCGCTGTTGGGCCCGCCGAAGCAGGCCGCCCGTCCGGACCGAACTTCGCTGGTGCAGGCCACTCGCTGGGGCTGGTGGTACACCGCCCCGCTACCCGGGGGTGAGCGGGTTCTCATGGCCATGACCGACGCCGATCTCCTCGCGGGGGTACGCCTGCTCGATCCGGACGTGTGGTGGACCCAGGCACAGTGTGCCGGTCATATCCGGGAACGGATCGCCGGCCGGGAGCAACCGTCGCGCCGGCTGCGGGTATTCGCCGCCGGTTCCGCCTGCGCCACTCCTGCGGCCGGCCCGGGCTGGGTGGCGGTGGGAGACGCCGCCACAGCGACGGACCCGCTGGCTGCCCGGGGGATCGTCACCGCATTGGCCACCGGCCTGGTGGGGGCGCGAGCGATCCTGGCCGCTGAGGGCGGTGACAGTGATGCCATGGCGGCGTACGCCCGCCGCATGACAGCCGTTCACGCCGAGTACTTGGAGGCACGGGCCGCACAGTACCGCCGGGAACAACGCTGGGACACCCCGTTCTGGGACCGCCGTCACTGAGCGGTGCGGTTCTCCGACAGGGGCGCACGGCAGCACCGTTCCGCGTGGCATCACCGGGGCTTCCGGAACGGTCGGTCAGGCCGCGGTCTCCGTGCACAGCAACTCCTGCGGCAGGTAGAGGAGTTCGCACGGATCGCCCGGTGGCGGGAGCCTGCCTCAGGGCGCGCACGGGGACGGCAATTCCGGTGCCTGCGTGTCGTTCCCGTCGGGTGGGGTGATCCAGATGCCGAGGTCGAGGCACCGCGCGAGAATGAAAACCCACCGTAACTGAGCTGGGAGAACTCCATGACGGCCATCGATGAGAAGTGGGGTCAGATCCCCTGGATCGGCGCACCGGTCGACGCCGGCGCCGGCAGTCAGGAAGGTCCGAACCCCGACGGGCGCGGCAGTTCACGTGACTTCGAGGGCGGCTCGATCTACTGGAACCCGGGCGCCGGTGCCCATGAGGTGCACGGCGATATCCGCATGCATTACGGGCGGATCGGCGGGAGCGGCAGCTTCCTGGGCTATCCGGTGACGGATGAGTTGGGCTGCCCGGATGGCGTGGGCCGCTTCAATCATTTCGAGGGCGGCTCGATCTACTGGACGCCGAACACCGGCGCCCATGAAGTCCACGGCGCCATCCGCGACCTGTGGTCGCAAATGGGATGGGAACGCTCCTTCCTCCGCTATCCCGTCTCGGACGAAATGGGGCCACCGGACAACCGCAACAACAGGTTCCAGGGCGGGCATGTGACCTGGACCCAGGCCGGCGGCCCTGTGGCACATAACAGCAACCCCATCGACTGAGTCCTTGCAAGGGAGGACACCATGGCTGATGGTCCGGGCGCTCCGCATGAAGACTCGTCGTCGAGGAGACCCGTGACTGGCGTCACCACAACCGCAACCACAAGGGGCCCGTTCAGCAACGCGACCGGCGTGATGATCCATCACACCGTCCCTCCGGCACGAACAGGCCCTCGTCCGCAACCGGCTCAAACGGCTCCAGTACCGGCCCGAAACCCTCGACGGCTTCATAGCCGGCACCGGCCTCGCCCTCGGCAACCCGACCTCACCCTGACGAGCCGAAGTCAGTAACGACTGTGCACCCGCGCAGAACCGCGACCACAGTCCGGACACGCCACCGTCAACTTGCGGGTGCAGGTTGCGATGCGGACCACGCCGCCTGCCACCCACACCTGGTATGCCCCGGTTCTGATGGATTCGGGTTGCTGGACAATTGACGATCCAGCAGCCCTTCGGAGGCCGTGATGCCCCGTAGCTATCCGCCCGAGTTCCGCCGCAAGGTTCTCGGTCTCATCGCGTCCGGAAGGAAGGTCGCCGAGGTCGCCCAACTCCTCGGCATCAGTGATCTGACATTTGGTGTGTCGGCTTTTGGGTGCAGTCGTTGCTCAGTAAGGAACGCGTGGGCGGCGGTGACCAGGGTGGCGTGGTGGTGCCAGCCGTTCCAGGAGCGGCCTTCGAAGTGGTCCAGGCCCAGGCCGTGCTTGAGTTCCCGGTAGTTGATGGGGATTCGTGGAAATCCCCAGAAATGCTTCTCTTCCCCACTTGGTTGCCCAGTCATCGATCAGCCGGATTGCACCGCCGTAGGGCCTGTCTGCGATGCGGTATCAGGAGATCTCCAGAACCGCCTTGCCGTGGAGTCGGCGCTGAAGAAGGGCGTCAATGGCGTCGGCGGCCCCGTCCCAGCTGCTGCGCCATGAGATCTGCGGGTGGAGTTCGCCGGCGTCGACGCGGTGGGCGAGCCAGGTCAGGTCAGGGGCGAGGCCCGTGCAAGCCGGCAGGGAGAACGCGGCGATCGAGCGGTTGTGCCGACCCTGGTCGCCGAAGAGGGCGCCGAAGGGGAAGGTTTCGCCCTGGTGCGCGGAGTGCCCGACCGCGACCAGGGTGCCTCCCTGAGCGAGCATGCTGTAAGCGTCGACGAGTTGCTGGCCGCCCACCAGGTCTACGACGCCGTCTACTGGCTCCCTGACCTCAAGTGGCCCGGCCACAACCTCGTGCGCCCCGTTTGCTCGCAGGCTCTCGCCATACCTGTCCGGGTCGCCCGTGGACGCGATGACGTGCGCTCCACCGAGGCGGGCGAGCTGCACGGCATACCGGCCGGTTCCGCCCGTGGCGCCGGTGACCAGGATGCGCCTGCCCAGGATCGGGCCAGTGCGATGCAGAGCGCGCAGGGCGCTGGTTCCTGCGACGGGGACCGTGCTGGCGGCTCCCGGATCGGCTCCGGGCGGGACCGTGCCGATCCAGTCGGTGTCCACGGCGCGGAGTTCAGCCCATGCGCCGTCGATCCCGAGCGTGACGACGGCCTCGCCGACTGCCGGGCCGGATCCGTCGGCGGCGGGTTGTTCCACCACACCGGCCGCATCCCAGCCCAGGACGGCGCCGTTGGGCGCTTCTTGCAGGCTGAACCGCACTTCGCCGTAGTTGAGGGAGGTCGCCGTTACCCGAATCAGGGCCTGGTGGGGGGCCGGTTCGGGATCTGGCACCTGACCGAGGCGCAGTCCGGTGGGAGCGGAGCGGTCAACGAGCAGAGCACGCATGGGTGCACCCTTCGGAGAGGATCAAGAACCACAGTTATGCCACTCAGTGGCATTAGCGCGCAAGTGGCGCTTGCCCCTCGGGTACGATCAGGCCATGACTGCTGGGCTTCCGCCAACCGACAACGGCCGGCTCCCGCTGCGCGAGCGCAAGAAGCTGCGCATGCGACAGGCGCTGATCGACACTGCCCTGGAAGTGTTCACCACGCGGGGTTTCAGCGGGGTGACCCTCGACGAGCTCTGCGACGCGGTGGACGTCTCCAAGCGCACGTTCTTCCGCAACTTCGCCAGCAAGGAAGACGTGGCCATGGCGCCGACGCAGGACTTGTGGCGGGCCTTCCTCGACGAACTGGAAACCCGCGAGCCCGACGGCCGCCCGCTAGCGGAGATGCTTCAGCAGGCCCTGTTCGCCGCGCTTGAGCGGATGACCGAAGAAGGCTGGAACCGCCGCGTCCTGCTCAGCCGACGGCTGGCCGAGAAGACTCCGTCCATGGACGCGCACGGCCTGCGCTTCTGCCACGAGACCAGCCGCACGGCGCTTGGCACCCTGCACCGTCGGCTCCACTTCCCCGCCCCCGACGACCTGCGACCGCAACTCGCCCTGGACTTGCTTGTTGCTGCCTTCCACTGCGCGCTCGACAGATGGACGCACCGGCCGGACACCCCCACCCGCAGTGACCTGGCCACCGACATGCGCAACGCGTTCACCGCGCTTCCCGGCAGCCTCACACTGACCGTCAACCCGCAGGCCCGATAAGCACGTCAGGGCGGCATACTCGGCACCAAGGCGCCTCAAGCGGCCTCTCACTCGCGCCCGAGGGCCACCCGGAGTTGGGGCACGAGGGCCCGACCGCACCCCGCCACGAGAGCCACCGCCGGCATGCTGCGGTGGGGAACCGGGGCGAGCAGGTGTGGCGAGGCTCTGAGCAGGGGGGTGGGGATTTCCAAAGAGCACCATCATAGTCGTGCTCGATGCGCCAGCGGATCTTGGCCAGGCGGACCAACTCGGCGAGGGGGGATGTCTTCGGGCAGGTCGGACAGCCAGAACCGGGTCGGCTTGCTGTCACCGTCGGACCATTCGGCCAGCAGCCACACATCGGGCAGGACGCCGTCCCACCGGCCGTGCGCGGCCACCGCGGCGGCCTGGGTCAGGCGGCGGGAGCGCACCCCGGCCGGCCGGACCGGCACCGCCAAAAAGTGCGAGCGCATCGGGCCGCGGGAGCCTTCCCGCCAGGTCACCTCGCGGAACGCCTGACGTCCGGCTGCCAGGGCCAGTTGTGCTACCGGCACGGGCGGCTGCCGGTAGCGGGGCACCGGCGGGCGGCCGTTGCCGGACCAGGGCGGGGCGGCGGGGACCGCGTCGTGCGGCTGCACGCTCAGATCGGCCCGGACGCCGACCACGTAGGGGATGTCCCGGCCGGTCAGCGCGTGGCGGAAGTCGGCGTTCTGCCCGTAGCCGGCATCGGCCACCACCACCGGCGGCACCAGACCACACCCGGCCAACTCGTCCAAGGCGTCCAACGCAAGGCGCCACTTCTCCCGGTGCCCGATCTCGTCCGGCACCCCGGTCCGGCGCCGGCGTTCGGCATCGTCCGCCCACTCCTGAGGCAGGAACAGCCGCCAGTGCAGCGGGACCGACGCGGCGTCGGCGACCGCGTGCACGCTGACCGCGACCTGACAGTTGGCCTGCTTGCCCAAAGCGCCGCAGTACTGGTGCGCGACGGCGGCCGACATCCGGCCGTCCTTGGGGAACGACACATCGTCGACCGCCCAGGCATCCGGGCCCACCAGCGGCACCATCCGCTTGGCGATCCGCCGCTGCACCGGCACCGGATCCCACGTCGACTGGTTCACGAACTGCTGCAGGTTCTGCTCATTGCCGTCCGGCAGCCGCTCCGCCATCGCCTGAATGGACTTGCGGCGACCGTCCAGCATCAGCCCTCGCAGGTAGCAGTCACCCTTGGCCCGCTGGTCCTTGCGCGGAACCGAGGCGAACACATCGGCCACGAATAACGCCAACGTCGCCCGCATACGGTTCACTTCATGTACGTCAACCCACCCAACATGCTCTTGATCAGGCCCAACGGAAAGACCTAACGGAGTCCTACTAGTGCTTCGTTCCTCAAAGGACGTACACATATCGGCGGCGTAAGCGCCGTGTGGGCGGTGCGGGTCTGCCCCAGATCCAAGGTCGGGCGCGGGCGTTGAGCTGGGCTGTGGCCACTTCGGTGGCGTGGGTGATGTGGTCGCGGTCGCCGAAGGAGCGTCCGGCCAGGGCGGTCTTGCGGAAGATGCGCCACCAGCCCTCTTGGAGGTTCAGCCAGCAGGCGCCGACCGGGATGAACACGTGCCTGATGCGGGGGTGGTCCTCGAGCCAGGTTCGGGTGGACACGCTGTTGTGCGAGGACAGATTGTCGGTGATCACATAGATGTCCCCGACGGGGTTGGCGTCCTCGACCAGCTGAAGGAACTGCTGGTAGAAGGCGCTGTTGCGGGAGGTGGCGGTCATCGTGAGCTCCTGGCCGTCGCGGACGCGTAAGGCGCCGTAGACCCAGGTTTTCTCCGGTCCGCGGGAGTAGTCGATCTCGTTCTTGATGCGGTGTCCGTCCGGTGACCAGCCCGGTGCCGGCGGGAAGGCGCGTGGGATCACCGGGCCGAGCTCGTCGGCGCAGACGACCGTCGCACCGGCGGGCGGGCTGGTGTAGAGCTCGACGATCCGCGTCCTTTTCCCTCGAAGTCTGCATCTCTCGGGCGCGTCCACGAGCGTGTGCGCCGCCAGCGCACGCCCTCGGCCAGCAGGATGCGGCGCACCTGGGAGCGGCTTACCTCGATTCCCAGGTCCCGGGCCGCGGCAGCCAGTGCGGCCAAGGTCCATTCCGAGGGTCCCGACTCGTCCGCGGCCCACATCTCGTTCGACGGCTGCACCTCAAGCCGACCGGGCGGGGTCTGCTTGACCATCGCGATGATCCGGGAGCGTTCGGCCTCGGTGATCCTTCGCTTGCGGCCCTGCCCGCCCAGATCTTCCAGGCCCTCAAGCCCCAAGCGGTTGAACCGGTGCAGCCAGCGGCGCACCGTCTTCTGACTGCACCTCAGCTCGTCGGCGATCTGCGGGACCAGCCAGCCGTCCCAGCTCAGCTCCACCATCCGGCACCGCTCCACCAGAACCTTCGGCGCCTTCCTGGCAGCCGCCAGGCGGTGGACCACCGCTTGCTCGCCCTCGTCACGGCCCGGCCGTACCCGTAACACCATCGTCCAGCACCCGCCCCCGAGTACCCGCAACCACCCCGCTACCAGCAGCTATACCCACCGAAAGCGGAATTCAGCACTAGCGGTGGTTTGTTGACGGCGGGTTCGTGCGGGAGTAGGCCGTGAGGTGAAGGAGTCAACTACGGTCTGGGGAGCCTGAGATGACGAAGCGGCTGCCGTGTCCGCCTGCGCCGGGTCCGCTGGAAGCGTACGCTGCCAGCTTCGATGATCTCTTCGGGACGTTGGCTCAGCGGCGGGGATTTCGCGAGTACCTGGCCGGCCTGTTGCTGCCGCGGGACCGCAACAAGACGCTGACGTGTCTGGCCGGCACGGAGCCCGTGGTGGGTGCCCAGCATGCGGCGGTGCAGCGCCTGCAGTTCTTCCTGTCCGAGTCGACCTGGGACGGCGAGCAGGTCAATGCCCGCCGCCTGGAGTTGTTGCTGGCCGACCCGGCCACTGCGCCGCATGACGGCGGGGTGCTGGTCATCGACGATTCCGGGGACCGCAAGGACGGCGGCGCGACCGCGCATGTGGGCAAGCAGTACCTGGGCTCGGTCGGGAAGATCGACCGTGGGGTGGTCACGGTGACCACCTGCTGGGCCGACGAACGCCTCTACTACCCGCTGCATGCCGTGCCCTACACCCCCGCCCACCACTTCCCCGGCGGGAAGAATGACCCGGCCTTCCGCACCAAGCTGCAGATCGGGGCCACCCTGGCCCGCGCGGCGAAGACAGCGGGCGTGGTGTTCCGGGCGGTCGTCGCCGACTGCGCCTACGGCGACCACAACACCTTCCGCGCCGAACTGTCCGACGCCCGCCTGCCGTTCGTGATGGCCCTCAAACGCGGCCACGGCACCTGGCAGTACAAGGACGCCTTCCGGCCCGTCGATGCCGCTCGCGAACTGGCCTGGTACGGCCCCGGACAGAGCGGCGACTGGCAGCCGGTGACCCGCACCTTCCGCAACGGACGCACCGCGACCTGGTGGGCCGCCGACGCCCAGCTGGGCTGGTGGGGACCGGACGGCGTGATCCGGCTCGTGGTGGCCACCACCGACCCGGCCACCCTGCCCGAGACGTCCACCTGGTACCTGGCCACCAACCTGCCCCGGCCCGGATCACCCCGTGAGGCGCACAGCCGCCACCCGGCCGCCGATCTCACCGAAGTGGTACGGCTCTACGGGCTGCGGCACTGGGTCGAGCAGAGCTACAAGCAGGTCAAGGACGAGCTCGGCTGGGCCGACTTCCAGGTCCGCTCCGACACCGGCATCCGCCGCCACCAGACCCTCGTGAACTGTGCGTTCAGCTTCTGCTGGAACACCTGGTTCACCCCCGACCCACCCCCGCCCGCTCCGGTCGGCCCACCACCCGGGCCTGACGCACCGTCAGGACCGGCAGAGAGGGGGAGAACCCAGGCCCCAGCAGCCCCGACCGGCCTGCTGGCCCCAAGCCATCCGCGCCGTCCGTGGCTGGCTGATGCCCTGGGCCACGCTGCAACGCTACTGGCGGGCCTGGACGACGGAGCCCCCGCCCACAGCACTACAGGAACTGATCAGCACCGTCGGCACCGGCAGACCCCTGAACCTCTACGTCCGGGCCTAACAAACCACCGCTAGTGTCCTGCGCCAGTAGTTGATCGTTAGTTGTTATGTGACTTCTACTGCTGGTGCGTCAGTTCCTCGTCGGGGCCCCAAGCTGGAGCCGCTGCTGCTGTCCGCTGATGAGCGGGCGATGTTGGAGCGGTGGACGCGTCGGGCGACATCGGCCCAGGCCCTGGCCCTGCGCGCACGGATTGTGCTGGCGTGCGCGGAGCCGGAGGTGCCACCGATCGTCGCGGTCGCCCGGGACCTGCGGGTGAGTGCCGACACGGTGTCCGCGAATGGCGGCGGCGGTTCCTTGCCGACCGCCTGGACGGCCTCGTTGACGAGCCCCGGCCAGGCCGGCCGCCCACCATCAGCGTCGATCAGGTGGAAGCGGTCGTGGTCACCACGCTGGAGCAACTCCCGAAAAACGCCACTCACTGGTCGCGGAAATCGATGGCCGACCACAGCGGCCTGTCGAAGTCCACCGTGGGCCGGATCTGGCGGAAGTTCCAGCTCAAGCCGCATTTGACGGACACGTTCAAGCTGTCGACGGACCCGTTGTTCGTGGAGAAGGTCTATGACGTCGTCGGCCTGTACTTCAACCCGCCCGAGGGCGCGGTGGTGCTGTCGGTGGATGAGAAGTCGCAGATCCAGGCCCTGGACCGGTCGCAGCCGGTGCTGCCGATAATGCCGGGCATGCCCGAGCGGCGTACCCATGACTACGTGCGCAACGGCCTGACGACCTTGTTCGCGGCCTTCGATGTCGCCACCGGCGAGGTCATCAGTGCCCTGCACCGCCGGCACCGGGCAGCGGAGTTCAAGAAGTTCCTGATCAGGATCGACAAGGAGGTGCCGGCGCATCTCCAGATCCACTTGATCTGTGACAACTACGGCACCCACAAGACTCCCGCGATCAAGGCGTGGCTGGCCAAGCACCCGCGGTTCCACATGCACTTCACTCCGACCGGCTCCTCCTGGATCAACCAGGTCGAGCGGTGGTTCGGGTTCTTGGCCGACCAGATGATCCGCCGGGGTGCACACAAGAACGTCCAGGCCTTGGAAGCCGACATCCGCAAGTGGGTCAAGGACTGGAACGAAGACCCCAAGCCGTTCATCTGGACCAAGACAGCCGAGGAAATTCTGGACTCCCTGGCCCGCTTCTGCCGACGGATCTCTGGCGCAGGACACTAGTCGCCTGTTCAGTAGTACATGAACGTTGGGATCAGGCCGCCGCCGCTGGCATTCGGTATCGTTACCAGCCCGCCAGCGCCGACGCCTCTGCTGTTCGCGACTTTGACCACGTCGTAGACCGATCCGTAGTTGCCCATCCAGTGCCACGAGGGGTCAGCCTTCTGAGCCTTACAGGCGTTGCCAAGCTTGATGCCTTCCTGGGCAGTGAGAACTTGGTCAGCCCGCGGCATGTAGCAGCTGGCGTTCGGCGTTGTCGGCGCCTTTGGCGCGGGTGCGGCGGGAGCCGGAATCGCCAGGCCGATCAGCAATGCCGCGGGCGCGGCCGCGATGGCGAGGGTGCGAAGTCGGTTCATGGTTGACCTCCCTAGCTAGATCTCTCAGAGCACGCTGATCGAAAAGCCGTACACTTGCGCGGCCAGGACTCGTCTGCGCTACCACCCGACCATGCATGGCGCATGAAGCGGCAAAGAGGTGCTTGTTCACAAGCCGCGTGGGTAGAGGCCCTAAGCCGTCTTCCTTGAGCATTCGCCGCCCCCGTTCCGGTGACATTGGTCTTGGGTGAAACAGGTGCTGCGTAAGCGTTGCCAATGCGTCCACGCCACGTCGTCGGCGCAGGATGAGGCCCCTGGCGGAGGTGGAAAAGAAGGCGAGCAGCGGGTTTTGACGTTCGTGTGGTTGCGGCGCCCCTAACTTAAGACGGTGTCCTATGTGGTGAGGCGGACGTATCGCTTGTAGCAGCAGATTGCTGCGGCGAGTCCGGGAAAGGCCAGGTAGTTGCGGGGATTGCGTTCATAGCGGGGGCTGAGTCGGCGGTAGCCGGACAGCCACGAGATGGTCCACCGGGGTCATCGCCGGTGCCGTCATGCCCGGCGCTGGCAACGGACGGTAACCTCGATCTTCACCAGTACGGGCTTTACAACACTGCCTCCGCGTGGGTAGGGACCAGCACTCGGGCAAACCTGGCCGCAATGTTCCCGCAGAGCGCCAAACGCAGCACCTGGGTCTATGAGATCGACACCCCAGGAACTGGCATCAGCATGAACAAGGCGATGGGAATGGGTTATGTGTTCCGAGCGGAGAGGGAGATCGTTTTCCCTGGTGGAATCGACCCAACTCGCATCGTGAGAGCCGTTCGCTGGTCGTGGGGGATGCCGACCAAGGAAGTGATCGAGAACCCGGGATACGTGCCGCAATGAAGCAGACAAAGGTACAGGTTCGTCTACAAGGCGGCCGCGAAGAAGTATGGGTCATTCACTACACGGAGGAACCGCCATGGACGGTGAAGATCACGTCTGTAGACGGGGAGTCCTTCACTGATCGGGGGGATAACCTATTCTCGGCATTGCAGCAAGTCCGACGGACACTCGACTCTCGTCAGGTCCTGCTGTGCTGCAACGGCGCGCGTGCCAACGCGAGGCCTTCGGGGCGAGCTCCGAGCGCGGCGCAGAACTCGTCTACCTAATCCCCAGGGGGCGTCCAGCCAGTACTAGTGTCTCGTGATCCTGTTCGTGGAACCTGAGGCTAGCTGGCTCGTTGAGTTCAATATGGATCTCTCCTCTGAACAGATGGCGGAACTGCGGGAGTTGGCGGGGTAGCGGGGATGTTCCGTCAGATGTGGCGCTTCGTGCACGGATCGTGTTGTGGTCCGGCGAGGGGCGGCGGAGCAAGGACATCGCCGAGCTCGCCGGTGTGGCGCCGCTGACGGTGGACCGCTGCAGGGCCCGTTATGCCGAGCGGGGCCTTGCCGGTTTGGAGGACAAGCGCCGTGGCGGGCCGCGTACCCAGGTTCCGCCGCGCGTGCGGGCTCGGGTGATCGCTTTGACGAGGATGTCCCCGCCGGCGGAATCGGGCCTGTCGCACTGGTCGACGCGGACGCTGGCCGACCATCTGAAGCGGCGGGAGGGCACCTCGGTGTCGTGGCATTACATCGCCCGGGTCTGGCGTGAGGAGAATCTGAAGCCGCACCGCTCTGGCACTTTCAAGATCTCGAAAGATCCGGCGTTCGCGGCGAAGGTCGCCGATGTCGTCGGTTTGTACCTGGCCCCGCCGGGCGGCGCCGTGGTGCTGTCGGTCGACGAGAAGACGCAGGTGCAGGCCCTGGACCGGACCCAACCGGTGCTGCCGGTGGCCTTCGCGGCCACGGAGAAGCGCACCCACGACTATGTGCGGCACGGCACCACGAACCTGTTCGCCGCACTGAACGTCACGACCGGTGAAGTGCTGGGCGAGTGCAAGCCGAACCGGAGCGGGGCGACCTTCCTGGCGTTCATGAAGAAGGCCGTCAAGCCGCATGCGGGGAAGGAAATCCATGTTGTCCTGGACAATCTCTCCACGCACACCACTCCGGACGTGAAGGCTTGGCTGGCGAAAAACCCGCACGTCCGCTTCCATTTCACCCCCGTCGGGTCCTCGTGGTTGAACCAGATCGAGATCTGGTTCGGGATCATCACCCGGCAGTCCATCCGCCGAGGCACGTTCGCGAGCGTCAACGTCCTGGTCAAACAGATCCGCGACTACATCAACTCCTGGAACGAGAACGCGGAACCCTTCACATGGACCGCCACCGCGGACGAGATCCTCGCCAAAGTCAGACTCGTCCAGACTACGGTGAAGAAACTCGTCAAAAACAACTCGAAGTAACGCAATCAGGATCACGAGACACTAGTGTCTCGTGATCCCGTCCGCGTTACGTGATCTTGCGTGTCTCGTTGGTGCTGGCATGGAGCTTTCCGTGGAACAGGCCGCCGAGTTGCGGGAGTTGGCGAATTGCCGTGATGTGCCTGCAGATTTGGCGACGCGGGCCCGGATCGTGCTGTGGTCGGGTGAGGGGCGGCGGCGCAAGGACATTGCCGAGTTGCTCGGGGTGTCGCTGCCGACCGTGGACCGCTGGAAGACCCGTTATGCCCAGCGCGGGCTGGCCGGGCTGGAAGGCGATCGCCCCGGTGGGGCCCGGGATCAAGTGCCGGCACGGGTACGGGCGCGGGTGATTGCTCTGACGCGTATGACACCGCCGGCTTGCACCGGGCTTTCGCACTGGTCGACGCGCGAGTTGGCGAAGTACCTGAAGCGGACCGAGAACATCACCGTGTCCTGGCATTACATCGCGCGGATCTGGCGCGAGGAGCAGCTCAAGCCGCACCGTCACGGCACCTTCAAGATTTCCAAGGACCCCGCGTTCGCGGAGAAAGTCGCCGATGTGGTCGGGCTCTACCTCGCTCCGCCCGGTGGGGCGGTCGTGCTCTCGATCGACGAGAAGACGCAGATCCAGGCGCTGGACCGGACCCAGCCGGTACTGCCGGTCGCCTTCGCGGCCACCGAGAAGCGCACCCACGACTACGTGCGGCACGGCACCACGAACCTGTTCGCCGCCCTCAACGTCGGCACCGGCGAAGTCATCGGCGAGTGCAAGCCGAGCCGGAACGGACAGAACTTCCTGGCGTTTTTGAAGAAGGCGGTGAAGCCGCATGCGGGGAAGGAGATCCACGTCGTCCTGGACAACCTCGGCCGCTGCGGCGAATCGAGCAGTTCCTCGACGAGCGCGACGACGACGTTGAAGATGCACTTGCCGCCCACGCCGGATTCACCCCTGCTTGCGAGGCGTTCAGCCCCGCCGCATGACAATCCCCTGCCGTCCTCCTTGTGGCTAGTTTCTGGAATCACGGCCGAGGATCGATCACAGATCGGCGGCGTCGATCCAGCAGATCGTCGCCACCAGGTCCCGGGCTGGGCTGGTGGCTTCGGCTGCGAGCAGGGCCCACTCCTGGCATTCGGCGACGATCTGCGGCCAAGGCTTGCCGCGGTCGATGTCCCAGTCGATGTCCGGTCCGTGTCCTCCATAAGCTCCGCTGTCGCCCTTGATCTGCCAGACCTGGAAGGAGAGCACCGCCTGCCCGTGGCCGGCGAGGTCCTCGATGGCTTCGGCGAGATGGGCCGTCGGCCATGCAGGACCCAACTCCGGAACCGGATGCCGCAGCGCGGCGGCCCGGGCCGGAAGCACGACATCGCGGGCGCCGAGCTCGGTGAGCGCCCAACGCAGCGCTCCGCCTTCACAGTCATCGGGGGGCTCCCCCCGCTGTCGGAAGGCTTCATAGGCCTGCAGCAGGCGCGGCACAGCACGCTGGATTCCAAGATCGGCCAGGGCTTCGGCGGCCCACTGCCGGACCACGCTGTTGTCGCTGCCCAGCATGCCAGTGAGGGCGTCCCCGGGACGCGGATCTCCCAGCGCGGTGAAGACCTCAATGGCACACAGCTGCCCGAACGAGCCCAACCCCGGTGCTGCTGCGATCAACTGGTCCAGCACCTGCGGCCCCAAGGCGATCAGCGCATGCTGCGCGTTCTCGGCCGCCTCACCCGAATCCGCATCCAGCTCACCGACCCGCCGAGCGATCACATCCTCCATGGGCGTCGAGTCTGGCCCGCGGATATCTGACACGCCAGCGAAATATCCCGGCCCCGCGAGTCCGCCTCGTGCACCCCCGCTAAGCCGCGCACAAACCTGCCCGACCTTCTCTGCACGCCGTCCAACCCCGCCTTGACTGCTTGACAAGCATCATTGGGAATCAGTCACAGTCACGGACTCCTACGCGACGGATTCATGCAGTTCAGAGCCCATCCGGTCAGATCGACGGTCGGTAAAGCGTAGGAAGCCATTCGCGCATCGTAGAGCCGCGCCCACGCCCCGGGCCGTCGAACGGGGGCCGCTCACTCAAAGTGGGTGCCCCCGAGCGCCGTCCTCCCGCGAAGGGCATGAAGGAGGACCAGGAGGAGGCTGCGGTCTTCGCCGTCCGCTCGCGGAGGTGCTTGAACTTGTCGCGGGCCGCTATACGTTCTGGGCCCGCGAACTCAAGCCAGAAGCGGTGGCAGACGATCAGGGTGGCGAGTTCGACTTCCCGTGCGCGCAGCTTGCCGATGCGCTGCTGGTCCGCTGGATCCCAGCCGGGGGAGTCGAGGCGGGAGGAGGCCCGTCAGGCATCGTGGGTCGTCCACGCGGGCAGCGGCGCGACGAACCAGGGCTGCTTCTTGAGCAGGGCCTTCAGTTCGTCTCATACCGCATCGAGCTCGTCCTGGGCCTCGATGAGATCCTTCGGGAAGTCGTACGTCGTCTCGTCTTCCGCCACCCGATAACAGTACTGCCGTTCGAATGATCGGCAGGGATACGGCACCGCGCCGCGCGGACGCTGCCGTACGGGCAGGCGAGAGGAACCGGTCCAGGAACGCGCCGCCCAAGGATGCGGCGTCATCGTGCCGAAGCGGGTGCCGATCCACCCGATCGTCTCGACCTTCCAGTCCAGCTGCACGGCCGGCCCAGCACGGTTCCGTTGCCGCCCCGCTCGCGTACAGCCCTCAGCGGCCGCCCGACTGATCCACACGCAGACCAGCGAAGGTCTCCACTCACAACCGCTCAGCCCTTAATACCTCAGACACACAAGGGTGATGCTCGGTTCACGGCCTTGTGCAACGCGCTTCAGTCCCACTGAATGTCGGCGAGGCGCTCCAATGGTGTGCGGTCGGCTAGGGCTTCGGGTACGACCAGGGTGTCGCCCTTGTGCAGGGTGGCAGGGAAGAGCAGCTGGGTGCGCTCCTGGAGCTCGCTGAGGCTGACCTGGAAGACGCGGAACTCATCCAGGTCCAGAGCCTCGAGCTGATTGAGGTTCTGGGTGAGCAGGAACGCCTTGGCTTTCAGCACTCCCTGCTCGGTGAAGGTGATGACCTTCCAGAACTCGCGAGGGATCTTCAGCCTGCGGAAGACACGGTCGTCGTCCTGGAAGACGGGCCCGCCGAAGACGCTGACCTTGAGATCGTCGACCTCGACGTCGTCGAAGACGGCGTCCTCCAGGCGGCCCCACAGCCCGTTTTTGGAGCTCTGGTTAAAGTCGTCCATCTGCGGGGTGATGTTGGTGTAGAAGAACGAGTCCGTGTTGGCCTTCTTGGCTTCCGGCAGGCTGCCCCACAGCAGGTCGGCGCGGCGGGCGATGTGGCCACGGTCGAGGCGGTTGTTCTCATACAGTTCGTTGCCCACCTGAGCGGAGGCGGGCAGCCGCGGATCCTTGACGAACGGGATTCCGTTGCGGCTGAGTTTCTTCAGGGAGCCGCCGTTGATGTTCCAGGCCACCCAGAACGGGAAGCGGCGCTTCTTGCTCAACGTGAGCGAGAAGTGGGTGTAGGGGATGACCTCCGAGCCGTCGAGGAGGACCGCGTCCCGGACCAGGTCGGCGTCCAGCTGCGGGACCTCGATGCGCTCGCCGAGGAAGTCGGGGTCGTAGCCGACGATGCTTTCGATGTCTTCAGGCGCGGGCGGCGTCAGGCTGATCTCGAGCTTCTCGAACACCGAGGTCGAAAGGCAGGCCAGGGCGTGCTCGTCGGGGTCGCTCTTGCCCTCGCCGGCGAAGTGCAGCCCGGCCATGACCGTGCCGGGGCGGCCGTTGCCCTGTTTGAACATCCAGGTCGCGCCGGAGTCGCCGGGCTTGCTGATCTCCCCATCAGCGGGCAGGTGGGCGGGGTCGAGACCGATCTCGAAACAGCCGATGGTCTTCACACCGATGTGGCCGCCGTAGTTGATTTTGGCGACAGTGTCGATGCGGCGGACGATGCCGTGGGTGACCGAGGTGGTCCGCCCGCTCTTGACCACCTTGTCGTCGAGCTCCGGCTCCCCCAGCTTGCTGGGTGCCACTCCGAGGTCGAAAATCTCCTGGCGGAAGGCGCGGTCCTCGATCGTGGCGACCGCGCAGTCACCGCCCAACCCCAGGTGGGAGCGCCTGAGCACGCCGAGGCGGTTACGGCGCACGCGGTTGTCGTCGTGCGGGCCGGGCTGCGCGACCGCATCGCCCAGCGCACCGTCCGGACCATGCAGCACGTGCCAGTTGCTGAGCACGTACGGGGTGCCGTCCGACTGGTCGAAGACGATGCAGCCGATCGTGCCTGCCCCCGGCGGCTCAGAGCTGGCAAGGCCCACACTCACGCCCGGCTCGATCGTGTCCAGCCGCCTCTTGCGGGCCGGGCTTTCGACCTCCGCCACCGAACGGAAGTCAGGCTTGTAGCTGCGCTCGATCACGTCGGTGGGCACCTCGATGCCGTCCACCGTGATCGTCCCAGGGATTGGCGTGGTGCCCAGCGCCTCCAACGCCTCCGGCTCGGCCTTGCTCGCCACCGTGAACTGCAGCACGACCTGCTTGCCCCGCCTGCCGCCGGTGACCTTGCGGCCGATGCCGACGGAGGTGACGTTCGGATCCTCCAGCAGCTCCGCGCCACGGGCGCGGACATAGCGGCGCAGGGAACCGATCAGCATTTCCTCGGAGGGTCCGTTGCGCTTGGACGGCGAGGCGGTCTTCTTGGGCTTTGTAGCCATGATGGATTGTCCCTTCACCAAAGTGACGGCATAGGCGCAGCGCTCCGCGACTCGGGATGACATCCGGGGCGTGGGCACTCAAAAAGCTGCCCCATTGTCACATATAGTAGCTATTTAGTCACTTTATGTGTATGAGAATCGCGGCGTCCCGCTCCATGGCAGGAGGCAGGTGACTGACGAAGCCCAACCTCCAGCCACCACACTCCGCATTGCAGCGGACTCCTTCGCCTGCCGCCGCGCGGCCATCCCGGCTACTCAGCCGCTCGACCAGCCGTTCCCGGCACCCTCCGGAAGCCGACATCGTCGTCCGCCACCTCGTTGCCGCCGGCAATGCGGCTCAAGCCCGGCCTGGAACGTCCCGCTCAGCCTTCACTCCGAGGACGACTTCACCAGCCGCGAAGAAGCGCAGCCGGACGTCGCGGCGGCGCAGCCGCTGGCACAGCAGCTCATCGGTACGTAGGGGAGGCTCCACCGCGTCGTGGTCGCGTTTTGGCGGCCCCCCGCAGGTGTTCTACTGGCGGTAGAGTAGTTGTTATGGGAGAGCAAGACACCAGCATCAAGACGACCAAGGACGTCCGCGACCGCCTGCGGATCCTGGCCAGTGAGCGCGGCACCACCATGAACGAGCTCCTGACGGAGCTGGTCACGCGTGAGCTGACCGAAGAGGAGAAGGAGCAGCGCGCGCAGCAGGCTCTCGAAGAGGTCCGACAGACGACCGGTGTGACTGTCTCCGACGACGCGCGCGCCCGGGCCCGATCCTTCCTGCAGAACCTCGGACGGGAGCACCACGCCGCGTGATCCGCGTCCTGCTTGACCACACCTGCATCCAGGCGCTCGCCGACGGCGACGAATTCCTCAATGGCCTGTACGTCGAGGCCAGCTACGGCTACGCCGAGATCGTGGTGCCCGCTATGTCGGCCACGGTCGCCGAGCGCAAGAAGCCCGGCGTCGGCCAGCATGTCCTGGGCCGCCGCTTCACGACGGTCGACGACTTCACCGGCGCCCACGCCCTGGTGGCTGGGGCGTGGAAGCAGGCAGACTGGCGAATTCTGCACCCCGCAGCCTCTGTGATGGTGGCCCGGCAGACCGGCCAAGACTCCACCCTCCTGTCGCTGGATCCTGACCTGTACGCCGGCACCGGCGTCAGCCCGCTCAACCCGATGAGCCCCTGACACCGCCGTCCCGTTGTTCGCACCAGCGTCGGATGCTCATACCTCGCGCGTGGTCGCCCGCTGCGGCGATGGAGTCGATCTTGGCCAATGCGGTCCAGTCCGAGGCTTCTGTGCGGCGCACCACCAGCGCGCCGGGGTTCTCAAGCTCCATGGGGTGCATCGTGGCAGCTGCGTGGGCGGGGTGCTCACCTATTGAGTTCGGCGGGGCTTGCTGCCCTTCTTGTGGTGGGCGCGGCGCGTGTAGGCCTCGCCAGTGGCCAGGACGCGTCCCACGTCGTGGCGTGGCGCCGACCGGCGGTTCTTGGAGCCGGGCGGCCAGGATCCGTAGCGAGGACGCTCACCTCCCCGCCGGAGCGCTGCCGGAAGCCCTCCAGGATCTCGACGGTGGTGGTCTTCCCCGCGCCGTTGGGCCCGAGCAGCGGGAAGACCTCGCCGCGATGGATGTCCAGATCGACGCCGCGCAGGACGTCGACATCGCCGTACGCCATGGTCAGATCGCGTACCTGGATCACGGGCTGGACGTCGGTGCGCCCGAACGGCGTCATCGGCCCGCCTCCGCGTGGGGCTGCTGTTGTGCCGCCCCGGTCGCGGGTCCGGCGCTGTCGACGATGGCCCGGAGTGCCGCCACATGTCCCTCGAAGGCGGTGCGACCGCGGTCCGTCAGCCGTACCTTCGTACGGCGGTTGCGGCCGCCGCCCTCCTTCTGGGTCTCCAGATATCCGGCTCCCTCCAAGGTGTGCAGCTGCTTGGAGAGCGCGGAGTCGCTGAGCGAGAGGCTGTCGCGGACGAACGCGAAGTCCGCCCACTCGGTGGCGGCGAGCAGCGCGACCACCGACAGTCGGGTGGCGGGGTGGATCAGCTCGTCGAAGCCGGCGGGGGTGCTCATCGGCCAGCCTCCTCGTCGGCCGCCGGTTCGCCGCCGCTCCGCACCGAGTCGGCCGCCCAGCGGTTGGCGGGACCGAGGGAGAGCAGGTACACGGCCACCGCGGTCGTGGCCTGGATGGGGCCGGCGTAGATCGGCTCCAGTGGCTCGGTCAGGTGGTCCGACAGCACGATCGTCCCGCCGACCAGCACCGCCACCGCACCGAACGCGGCCCACATACGCCCGGGGCAGCGAGTGCGGTGCAGTTGCATCCGGCTCCTGCGGCTGCTCATCACGACCAGCACGCTCAACAGGCCGGCGTAGGCGGCCACGAACAGTCCGACGCCCCACTGGGGCAGGTCCATGCCCACGCCGGCAAGGAACACCCACATGAGCGCGGCCGTGCCGTAGGTCATGCCGCGCCCGCCGGACACGGAGCGCTCGAACTCGTCGTACACCCGCTCCTGCGGCACTCGGATGCGCTGGAGATCCTTCCATGCCTGTTCGGCATCCACCGGCATGTTCACGGCCATCGCCTTCCCGTCCCCGAATACTTTCCTGCCAGGAAAGTTACTCTTGGCTTTCCTGATAGGCAAGTCGGAGGTTTGCCGGTACTGGGAGGCCGGAGCCGCGACGGTTACGACTGTCAGGCCACGGTCACCAGCCGCTCGTCCCGCCGCTCCCACGGCATGAAGCGCACCCGCGGATGCCCGTGGTTCCAGCCGACAGTCTCAGGCCTCTTGCCCGACGGGACAGACGAGAGCCCTCCTTGCTCGGGTTGACGAACGGCAAAGGCCACGGGGGACCGGTCTCGCATCAATGACCTTGGCCTGAACCGCTGGCCGGCGTGGCCCGCGGTCGCGGCAGATGAGAACGAGGCGCCACCGTTGTCGGTGCCGGATGACACCATCCGGCCATGAGTAGCGAATCTTTCAACTGGCATGAGTTCCTGGGCCGGTGGCAGGAGGAGTGGGTTCCGCGCCCGGACGCAGACGAGGACGAGGACGGTGAGCAGACCCTCGTCCGCCTGGGCAGGTCCGGGGCGGACGAGGCGGCGATCGCCGCGGCCGAGGAGCGGCTGGGGCGGCGGCTGCCCCTCTCGTACCGGGGGTTCCTGGCCGTGAGCGACGGGTGGCACGTCGACCAGACGGCCGGGATCTATCAGCTCGGCGGCACCTCGGACATCGACTGGTTCCAGGATCCATACGACATGACCCAGCTGTATGAGCAGAATCTGGGCGACAATCCGCGCGAGGAGGACGTCCTGCTGGCCGGGATGTGGCAGCGGGCGCTACGGCTGGAGACGGACTCCGACATGTCGTACGCCCTGCTCGACCCTGGTGACAGTGACCAGCACGGTGAGTGGGCGCTCTACGTCTACAAGGGCTGGAGCGGTGAACTGCCGGACCGTTACCCGTCGTTCCGCGCATACATGGAGGCCATGTACCGCGGCTTCCACTCCGACCGGGTGGAGAGACCCGACTTCGTGAACGCGACCACACGCGCCCAGGACGCCCATGTGGAGGAGGCCCGCCTGCTGGCCCTGCGCGGACGGTACGAGGAGGCCATGCCACTGCTCGAGGAGGCGCTGTCCTTCGGAAGGCCGCGAAGCGCCGTCCTGCTGAACCAGCTCCAGCATCTGCTGGCTCCGAGCGGCTCCCGGGATTACGGCAACCTGGTGGCCGACCCGTGCTACCTGCCCGAGATTCTGCCTGTGGAGGCCATGACGCCGGCGCGCGGCGAATGGCGGCTGGGCGGGGACGATCACTGGCTCGGGATGATGACCGCCCGCGGGGCCGCCCGGAAGACCGCCGAGGCCGTACTGAGCGCGATGCGGGACGGCACTCATCGCTACGCGCCTCCCGGTCCATGGGGCCGGGCCGTCGCCGAGGCCCGGGAGTCTGCCCGCTGGGGGGCGGCCGATGCCGCGTGGCGGGTGCTGCGGGACGCGCTCCCGCTGTGGGAGGCGCCGGGGCCCTTGCTGATCGCCCCGGTCGGCGTGCTCGCCGATCCGGTCCTGGGGCCGCTGATCACTCCTGAGCGTGGGCGGGAAATCCTCGCGACACCGCGGGCCGGGGAGGCGGGACCCGCTCCCGAGCCGGTGCCCGATCTCGATCCGCCGGGCCTCGCCTGGCTGACGGAGCCTGCGGCGAACCGGCGGCCCTTCGACGGATACCGCTGTGTCTGGGTCGAGGGGATCGAGCCCGCCCGCCTGCCCGCCCTGATCGGCGAGGAAGGCGCAGAACTGAGCGCGCCCGTGGATCCGCAGAGGGCTTCCTGGCGGGCACCCAAGCCCCACGAGCGGGAGGGCGTGGAGCTCTGGGAGGACCGGGCCGTCGTCGCCGTCGGCCGCACGGGTGAAGGGTGGGCCTTCGCCTTCGACGGCCACTCCCACCACTACCTGAACGAGCTGTTCCTGTCTCCCGCCGCGGCCGCTTCCTCGTCTGGCCGCGCGGTGGTGGTGTGGTCCGACCCGAGGCGCTCGTCCCCGGGCGAGCACCCCGCCGCGTTCCATCTGTCGGTGGCTGAACATGGCGAGGAGCTCTACGCCTTCACGGTGCGGGGTATGGAGATCCAGCGCTCCGGGGCGATACCCGAGGCCCTGGACCCCGCACGGCTGTTCCGCCCGAAGGACACTGAGCTGGACAATGAACTGCGTGTGTTGGAGGCCCTGCACATCGAACTCGGGCTCTCGCTCCCCCGCTTCGCGCTGGCCCACGGCAGGCTCCGCACCTTCACCACCCGGTCCTGGACCCGGGCGCCACGCGCGGGCGAGGGCTTCGCCTATGTCACTTTCGTGCGGCACTGGTCCTGAACGCGGGCGGGCCCGCACCCCCGTGGAAGGCGGAAACCAGCGGGTTCGAGGGATCTGGAGGGTGCTCCGGCGAGAACCCGCTGGGGGCGTGATGGTCCTGGCGGGGGTACCGCGCGGGTTCACGTCCGCCATCTGGGACAAGATGGGGCCTCCGATCTGGAGGGGGGTTGGGATGGGTTACAGCCTGCAAGCAGTGATCGCTGACGGGGAGGCGCTGCGTGCCGCGGCGCGGGACTTGCCTGCTGCTCGGCTGGCGTCGATCGGACAGAGCCTGTCGCTGATGCTGATGACAGACGCCCTGTTCGATTCCGTCGCGGACGGCAGCGGTGTCGGCGTGTTGGGGTTCTGGCGGTTGCCGGGAGACTTCGAGAAGGCTCTCGCTGCCTGGTCAGCCGGTGGGCCGCTGGCCTACGTGGAAGCTGAGTACTTCGGCGGCGTGGGCGAGCAGCGAGCTGCCGTGTGGGATAGCGGCACTGTCGTGCTGGGACCGCTCCACGTGGAGGAGGGCCAGCCCTTTCCGCCTGCTGGCAGTCCGATCTCCCAAGCGCTGCGGCGGTTGGGCGTAGTGGCAGGCGCCGGCGAGGACGAGTTCTCAGCTGTGGGGTTGGACCGGCATCGACACGGCGAGGCGTGGATTGCCTGACGCGCGACTTCGAACAGGCGAGCGTGTCCGCGATAGTCGCTGCCGATTCGGCCATGCGCCTCGCCTGGACAAGGGCTGGGGCAACACCTTGGACTCGGTCGACAACGACCGCAGATCCCGGCCCTCGTTGCAGCCGCACCCAAGACCGCCGGCAACGCACCGCCCAGTACCTCCTGACGGCGCGACTGGAGCTGTGCTCGAGCAGGCTGTGGCCCGCGCCCGCAGACGCCCGGGCTCGCGCCCTGAGGCTTCTCGGCTGCCTGACCTCGCCGCCTGTCCTGTCGATAGTGGCGCGGCGGGGGCGAGTAGGGGAAGGGCCCTGCTGGTCGTGATGCGACCAGCAGGGCCCAATCGCCCGGGATCCAGGTCTCCACTCGTCACGGGCTCAGGAGTCACTGCTCTCCCCAGGTTGGCGTGGCCAGCATATGAATGCTGGTTAGCCCCAAGGCAGTTTCGGAGTGTTCGCCGCCTACGCCACCAGCTCCGGCCGGGTTCTGGTGGACCGGGAGCTCTACCTGCCAAAGTCATGGACATCCGACCGGCAGCGGCGCTGGGCGGCAAAGATCCCTGACCAGCGAGGCTTTGCCAGCAAGGGCGAGCTGGCCCGGGACATCGTCCGCCGCTGGATCGCCGCGGGCCTGCCCGCCGCATGGGTCACCGCCGACGAGGCATACGGTCAGGACTGGCATTTCCGCCGCCTGCTCGAACAGCTCGACCTCAACTACGTCGTCGCCGTGCCCAAGTCACAGCAGATCAAGTCGCTTGCTGGGATCTGGCGCATCAACCAGCTCATCGAGCAGGCCCTCCGAGCCGGCATTGGCGACGTAGGCGCGGGTGCCGTCCGGGGTGACCGCCACGCCAACCGGGCTAAGAACTCCTACCGTAAACACCTGCGGCGCGACCCGCGTCCGGCCCTGCATGTGCAGGATGGGGACGTGTGGTCGTTCGCTGTCGCCGAGGGCGAGGCCGAGGATCCCGAGGTGACGACGGTTCCTGGCGACGCGGTCGACCACTGTCCATGCAGAACGGCGTTAGGGCCGGGGCCGGTTGACGGCAACGAGTTAGCAGGCCCAGAAGTTGCGCGGTAGGCAAGGAGTGGGTGAGGAAACCGCACGTTGGGGTGATCGGCTGTCGGATTGTCGCACGACCGGCATCCGGGCGGCCATGATCTGCGGGTCGAGGCCGTCGGCGGACACGCTGCAGCGAGCACCGTAGCGCCGACGGCTCCATGTCTCTGTGGGGGTTTCTCAGTTGTACACGAATGTCTTCAGCATGCCCGCACGCCCAGCCGCTCTCCTGAGCGTCTCGGCTCTGGCGATCGGCGGCGCACTGGCCGCCGGCCCGGCCTATGCCGTACCCGCGGACGAACACTCCGGCTCCGCCGGCAAGGCGACCGCCGTCGCGGCGCGCGCCGACCTCGGCATCTCCGTGGAGGGCGTCGGCGACGTTGCGGTGAAAAAGGCACTCAGCGACCTGAGCGCGCCCGGGGACGCGCAGCAGACGCTGCTCACCGCCGAGGTGAACGGTGCGAACAAGGGGCAGCCCACAACGCTGGTCAAGGCCAAGGTCGCGCATTCCAGCGTCACAGCGGACGCGCACCGGTCGGTGGGCGACGTCAAGCTCGTCGGCCTACGAGCCTACGCACCCGGCCTGCCCGACAACCCGCTGCTGAGCGCTGACCTTCTGACGGCCACGGCCTCCTGCGAGACGGGCAAGAAACCGACCGCGAAGGCCGCGCTGGCGGACAACGTGACCGTCCTGGGCAAGCCGATCCCTGTCAACGGGCCCGGCGACCAGCACGTCGAGGTGCCGGGCGTCGGCACCGTCGACCTCGTCCTGGAGAACGCGACCACGACGGACAGCACCGGGGCTGCCACCGCGCTTCGGCTGAAGTACACAGTGACCCCAGCCAAGCTGGGCGTGGTGAAGGCATCCGGGGAGATCGTGCTCGCCGAGGCCACCTGCGCAATGCCGAGCGCCTCCGGCGCCGACCATGATGGTTCGGACGGTAATGGTTCGCACGGTGACGGATCCGGCAGCGGCGTGGCCGAAGGCGGCTCGTCCGACGGCCAGTCCTCCGCCGAGTCCGCCGGCTCGAAGAGTGCCGAGGGCGCCGAGAACGCTGTCGCCGCAGGCAATCAGCCCAACACCCAGACCGGCGACGACGGCTTGAACCTTGCTGAGACCGGCGGCAACTCCGCCACACCCGTCATCGCCGGCGCGGGCGGGGCGCTCATCCTCGGTGGCGCCGCGGCCGTGTACCTGATGCGTCGCCGCCGCACCACTCAGAACAACTGACGCGGGACCGGTCGCGGGCGGCGCTCCCGCTCGGGGCCGGGGCCGGACCTCGTTGAGCCCATCGCGGCCCGGACCTGCGGCGGCGATGGGCACCAGCCCGCGCTTGCCCAGCTCGTGAACGATCCGGCGGGCGCCCCAGCGTGGGTAGGAGCGGCGCAGTTCGCAGACCAGGGCCTCGACCTGGGCAGGCACCTGGTGCGGCGAGACGTGCGGTCGGCGTGACCTGTCCACCAGCGCGTCCAGCCCGCCGGCGTGGTACCGCTCGACCCAGGAGGGGTACACCGACTGCCGCGACGCACCGAATTGGCGGGCCACCTGAGCGACCGGCGCTCCGTCCAGCACCTGGAGCACCGCCCGGTAGCGATGCTCGGCCATCCACCGTCGGTCATCCACCAGCTCCGGCTCACGCGCTTCCGTCACTGAAGGACCAACGAGCCACGGCCGTCCAGGGTGTGCCGAGACCGTCAAGAGTGCCGTGGAACCGTCCAGGATCAACCGGGACAGAACTGTCCAACAACCCGTGGGACTTCACACTACGGGGAGAACGAAATGGCCGTTGACAGTCTCCGCGTGACACGGACAGGAGCACTGGGCGTCGCAGAATTTGCACCGGCCAGGGCGCTTCTGCCCCTGCATACCTGTCATCGACTGGCAGTAGGCGTGCTCGCCATGCAGACACCCCGTCGACACGTATTCGTGCACATTGCCTTGGTCCGGCTGGCCAATGCGACGCAGCTCGAGCTCGACCCACGTGAGGGCGCCGGCGCCTGCCATGGTGCACACCACCAAGATCAGCCACGCCACCCGTCGGCTCCCCGGTTCGTGTGACCACACGTAGGGGATCAGCACCGTCGCCAAGAGACCGATCGCCCAGAGCGCGATCAGCAGTCCGAACCGCTTCACCAAGTCCATGCGTCCCCTCCCGATGTGGTGACCGAAGCCCGGATCTCGGAGCTGCGGGCAGAGGCCAGTAGGCGCAGCAGGACAGGCTATGGCGTGCACGGCGGGCGAGCCGACGGGCCGCCGCGCCCCGGCGTTCCTAAGGTCACCCACGGCGGCTTGCTGCGGTCGCGGCGAGGTGCGCCGCCGTGCTGGACTCCCTCAGCCGCGCGGCATCCGAGGACGGTCGGGCGCTGCGCCTTGCCCTGGACGACGTCCTGGATCTGGCCGTGGCGCCGGGCGGGCCGCCGGGCTGGGGACACCGACAGCGCGGCGGCTGGATGACGAAGAGGTGATCGTACGGCTGTGCCAGCGCAGCCTGAGCGGCTCCGCACTTGACGACGGCCCGCTTGAGTCCGTCAAGCGGCCGGGGCTCGATGCGGTGGGACCTGCCTGTGTCGGCGGTCGCAGCACGGTATCTGGGGGAGTGTCAGTGCCCTGGGCTACCGTTCTGCTGTCCTGAGGGACTGCTTTCGGCTCTCTCCGACCGCTGGGCAAGCCACCCTCAGCGGGTGCTTGCCCAGCCCCGCCCCGGACAGAGAGGCGTGTGATGCGATCCTTCGACGCCGGCGACAGTCGTACGACGCGACGTGCACCGCAGCGGCCGCGTGTGGGGCGAACAAGATTCCGGTCGGCGCAGTCCGTTTCCGGGGCCACGCGAGGCTAGTGTCCTGCGCCAGTAGTTGATCGTTAGTTGTTATGTGACTTCTACTGCTGGTGCGTCAGTTCCTCGTCGGGGCCCCAAGCTGGAGCCGCTGCTGCTGTCCGCTGATGAGCGGGCGATGTTGGAGCGGTGGACGCGTCGGGCGACATCGGCCCAGGCCCTGCGCGCACGGATTGTGCTGGCGTGCGCGGAGCCGGAGGTGCCACCGATCGTCGCGGTCGCCCGGGACCTGCGGGTGAGTGCCGACACGGTCCGCAAATGGCGGCGGCGGTTCCTTGCCGACCGCCTGGACGGCCTCGTTGACGAGCCCCGGCCAGGCCGGCCGCCCACCATCAGCGTCGATCAGGTGGAAGCGGTCGTGGTCACCACGCTGGAGCAACTCCCGAAAAACGCCACTCACTGGTCGCGGAAATCGATGGCCGACCACAGCGGCCTGTCGAAGTCCACCGTGGGCCGGATCTGGCGGAAGTTCCAGCTCAAGCCGCATTTGACGGACACGTTCAAGCTGTCGACGGACCCGTTGTTCGTGGAGAAGGTCTATGACGTCGTCGGCCTGTACTTCAACCCGCCCGAGGGCGCGGTGGTGCTGTCGGTGGATGAGAAGTCGCAGATCCAGGCCCTGGACCGGTCGCAGCCGGTGCTGCCGATAATGCCGGGCATGCCCGAGCGGCGTACCCATGACTACGTGCGCAACGGCCTGACGACCTTGTTCGCGGCCTTCGATGTCGCCACCGGCGAGGTCATCAGTGCCCTGCACCGCCGGCACCGGGCAGCGGAGTTCAAGAAGTTCCTGATCAGGATCGACAAGGAGGTGCCGGCGCATCTCCAGATCCACTTGATCTGTGACAACTACGGCACCCACAAGACTCCCGCGATCAAGGCGTGGCTGGCCAAGCACCCGCGGTTCCACATGCACTTCACTCCGACCGGCTCCTCCTGGATCAACCAGGTCGAGCGGTGGTTCGGGTTCTTGGCCGACCAGATGATCCGCCGGGGTGCACACAAGAACGTCCAGGCCTTGGAAGCCGACATCCGCAAGTGGGTCAAGGACTGGAACGAAGACCCCAAGCCGTTCATCTGGACCAAGACAGCCGAGGAAATTCTGGACTCCCTGGCCCGCTTCTGCCGACGGATCTCTGGCGCAGGACACTAGAGCGCGTCGTGGTGTTCGCCGTGTGGAAGCCCCGGTCTCCACGCGATGGGCGTGCTGCGGTCGCCTTGATGGGCTGGCGGCGGGTCTTGCGCAGCCGGTTCCTCTGACGCCTGGAGAGGAATGGCCGCGTGGTGGGCCTCGGGTGACGGACTGTGGTCGTTTTGGCGGGGTTGGGGGATGTGCATGCGGATGCGTGCTTTGCCTGCTCTTTTGGCCTCGTACATGGCTTTGTCGGCTTGGTGGAGGAGTTCGTCCGGTGTGACGCCGGGGAGGGCTACTGTCATGCCGATGGAGGCCGAGACGAGCGCCTCCTTGCCGGCGATCTCGTAGGGTTGTGCCAGGGCGGACAGGATTCGCTCGGCGACGTCTCTGGCACGGGAGGGGTGTGTCCCGGCCTCTCCCTCCAGAAGGGCGGCGAACTCGTCACCGCCGAGGCGGGCTACGGTGTCTTCGGCCCGTACGGATGCCTGGAGCCGACGGGCGGCGTGGACCAGGAGAGCGTCGCCGACCGCGTGTCCGGCCGAGTCGTTGACGGCCTTGAAGCCGTCCAGGTCCACGAAGAGCACTGTGGGTGGGGCTGTGCGAGTGGTCCGTTTCCGCAGGGCGTGCGCGACCCGGTCGGCGAAGAGGGCCCGGTTGGGCAGTCCGGTGAGCGCGTCGTGGAAGGCCAGGTGCTCGAGTTGTTCCTGCAGGGCGAGCCGTTCGGTCACATCGCGACTGCTGAAGATCATTCCTTCGGTGTGGTGGCTGACTGTCGATTCGACGTGGCGCCAGCGTCCGTCGGCGTGGCGGACCCGGCAGGACACGCGGCGGCCCGGGCCCCGGATGCCTGATGCGGCTTCCTGCCCCAGCGCCTCGACTGCTTGCATCAGCGGCGTCACGTCGTCGGGGTGGCAGTGCAGGGGCAGGCGGGTACCCAGCAGGTCTTCGGGCTGGTAGCCGAAGACGTGGTGAGCGGCAGGACTGACGTAGCGGACGCGGCCGTCCGGGCTGACGATGGTGATCACGTCGCGAGTGCCGTCGACCAGGGTGCGGTAAAGCGCCTCCCGGGTGGTGGCTTCGCGGGTGATATGAAGGTGATCGGCATGGATGATGCCCTGCCGGATACCAAGCGCGACAAGCAGCGAGCCTGCCAGGACCATGAGGGCCATGTCAGTGTGGCCGCCGACCATGGTGTGGGCTGCCAGGGCCAGGGCGCAGACGGCCACGGGCACGAAAGCGGCCACGACTGCGACGACGGGCATGAGGTGTTGGCCGACGTCCACGACGCTGGTGCCTCCGGGCAGCCATGGAGTCACGGCGATGAGGAGCAGGCCGGTGATCGAGCAGGCCGCCGCGCAAGGAATGCCGTACCAGGTGCCGGGGCCCGGCATGAGGATGCGCAGCATGTCGCCTGCGGACAAAGCGACGAGGGCCAGGGCACCCACCGTTGTCGATGTGCGCTCAGGACGCTTCAGTGCGAAGCGCAGTGCCACCAGAAGTCCGAAGACCACGATGTCCGTCACCACGCGTGCCAGATCCTGCAAAGAACCGAACGCATCGCCGCTTCGGTCGGCGCGATGCAGCAGCAGCACCCAGCCCAGAGTGAGCAGGGAGCCGGCGATCATCCATCCGTCCAGGACTCGCCGCAGCCAGACCAGCGTCGTGCCGCGGTCCACAACCGCGATCACCAGTCCGGCGACCGCCACCACCAGAGACAAGACGATTCCGGTAACCGCCAGCAGCCGGAGGACGAAGTGCACGGCCCCAACGGGCTCCCCTCGAGAGGAAGAAAGCTGACCGACCACGAGATGGTGAAGGCCACCCGCTGCCGCAGAACCCGCAAAGAGTACGAGGCGAAGACGCACCCGTCCGGCGGCCGCCCTGGCACGCCCAAGCAGGGACAGGACGGCCAGACCATACGCAGCCGGCACTCCCGCAACGGCCGGGACGAACAGCGCCGCCGCCGCGCCCGCACTCACAGCGGCGGCAAGCACACATCCCAGCCACAATGTCCTGCCCCGCCCACAGACCGCCGATCGCCAGCCGATACGAACGGCGCGCAACCAGCCCCACCAGCCGGCCTTGCCCAGCCTCACGCAACCCCCGACA
The DNA here is from genome assembly GCF_030817655.1 of Streptomyces sp. V4I2. Lineage (GTDB taxonomy): Bacteria > Actinomycetota > Actinomycetes > Streptomycetales > Streptomycetaceae > Streptomyces > Streptomyces plumbiresistens. The sequence continues at coordinate 40,119 of NZ_JAUSZM010000004.1, read as the reverse complement.
GTCATCAAGCCCAAAGAGGGCAGGCACACCGTGTCCGGTCTGCTCCAGTCGAGAAGAGGATAAGAGGATGTCTAACGGATATCCCCGTGAAAGGTAGTAGGTTCACCTGAAGAACCGATTTGCCCCTATGGCGACAGTGCGGCGGTGGCGACGCGCAGCGGAAGGTGCACCGTGGTGCGGTAAGCGCACCGGGCTCGGTGACCAGCTGCTCCCCTGGTTGGTCCCTGCTCTGCCGCGTCCAGGGCACGGTCCACATCAAACTGCGGCGCGTCGCCCGCCGGTGCTTCCTCGCAGTCCGGTGCGTGCAGGACCGGCCGGGCCGCACCGCGGCCGTCGCGCAGCTTCGCAAGCACCAACCCTGAAGGCTGGCGCTCCCCGAGGACCTCACGGACCGCCGACTGCGGCGACCGCTCCAGCTTCTCGGTGACGACCTGGTCGTAGTCGACGCCGTCGACCGGCCGTGCGTGGTCGGGAGCGCGCACCCATACTCGGTACTCCGCCGCCTCCACGCCGCCGTCCAACTGGTGGAGAGGCCGTATCCCGAGGGTGCGCTATTCGCCGCTTGAGGGTTGAGGAACCGACGGACGCCCCTTCGCCCTTCGGCAGAGGGCCGCGACTGCGGGTGAGGGGACGTGACCAGGCAAAATCAGCGGGCCAGGTAAATGGTCCCGGCGGACCCTCGGCTGACGAAGACGGGTCGCCGGGCAGTTCTTTCGGTGTCTGCGGCCGCCAGAGGATGAGTCGCCCACCTTCCTTCGCGGGGTCGCACTCGGGCCTGTTTCACTGCATGTCAGGGCTGTGGCGTGTCACCGAACGGGGGGTTTCCGCTTCCGGTGATTCTCAGCTCGCTCGAGCCGAGCCGGCCGCCGCCGGTGACGGTGAAGGGGCCTTCCCGGTCCTCCTCCGTTCGGAGGATCAGGTCGTCAGTCCGGCGAATGGTCCATGCATCGGCCGTGGTCCTGGTGTGGAGGGTGCCGATCCACCTTGTGTGGCCGGAGCAGGCGTGTTCCTGGCCGCCGAAGGGGTCGGAGACCAGCGCCTTGTACTCCGTGAAGGACACCAGTTGAGCGCTCACCTCGTATGGGACTCCATCGGCGATCACGCGCGCCGGTCCGTTGTATTTGCCCATGACGGCCACAGTTACAGCAGGGCGGTATGCGCGGGCACGGACACGCCCCGCGGCCAGGACGGCCGCCCCCTGGCCATCACCCGCCTGGCCGAGCATTCAATGGACAGTCACATCGGCTTCGGTGGAATCGTCCAGGGATCGCGTCCACTAGCGGGTGCCATGCCGCGGGTGGGCGACCTGGTCGTTTTATGCGTGCAGGGCAGACCTGGCACGGGGGGAACCGGTCTGCACCTGCACGTTGAAGCCCGCTGCCCCCTCCACAGAGGGCGGGCTCCATGACCCTCATGATCGGGTCATTGTCTACAGCGCGTTGCGGCGCCGATGTGTCACAGGGGGAGCGCGGTGCCCGGCAGGCAGTCCTGCGTTTGAAAGGTTGGCGGTCACCGGGTGGAGGCCTTCGTGGGCCTGGTCTTGTTCTCGGCTGGCTTCTGGACCGGCGCAGCGCTGTGCTGTTGTGGGTGACGGTGGGCGTCGGTGCGGGATTCGGCGTTGCGGTGTCCGTCGGTCGGATGCCGGCGTGCGACGTGCACTATTCGGAGGGTGCGCGTTCGGCGGGTGGGTTGAAGGAGCGGACGCTATGCGCCTCGGTGGCGGTAGCCGACGTCGAGGCCCGCTCGTAGGGACTGTCCTGCCGCGTGGTGTAGCGATCGGCGCCCGCCGGGGGTGTGTGTGGTGTTCCACGGATGGGGGATAGCCGGCTGGCTGGAGGGGTGTGCGGCTTGGAGGATGAGGTGCGGGGCGCTGCCCTTGGCTTCCGGTCCGGTTTGTGATGATCGTGGAGGGTCGGCGTGCTGGGTGCGGCTGGCAGGGCGGTCTCGGCGTGTGCCTGTTCCTGGTTCGGTCGGGGTTTGTGTCGTGGGTGATGCCCCGGTGCAGGCCGGCGCCCGAACACCGGCTGCACCAGACGTGGGTGGCAGGCAGCTGTCCCCGGGGGTACGGCCCGTCAGGGTCGATGCGGACGGCGTCGCACTGTCTGGGTTGATGAGTGAGCCTGCGGATGGTTGTGCGCGTGCGGTGATCGTTGCGTTGCACGGCGGGGGGATGAATGCCGGCTATTTCGATGGTCAGGCGCACCCGGATGTGTCGTTGCTGGCGCTGGGTGCGCGTTTGGGCTATACGGTGCTGGCCCTGGACCGTCCCGGCTACGGTGCGTCAGTTGGCCGTTTACCCCGGGGGCAGAGACTGACCGCGCAGGCCGCGACCGTGCGGGCCGCCATAGCCGCGTTCACCGCCCGCCACGCATCCGGTGCCGGCACCTTGTTGCTGGGTCATTCCTTCGGGGCCAAGGTCGCCTTTGCCGCCGCCGCTGACTGGGGCGTGCGGGAGTTGCTGGGCGTGGATGTCTCGGGGTGTGGTCGCAGGCTCGCGGTGAATCCCGGCCTGGTCGGCTGTGAGGCGGGCTTGGGACTGCGGCGGTTGAACTGGGGGCCGCTGGACTCCTATCCACTGCAGACATTCCAGGTGAGCCAGCCGGTGGTGGCACCGATGCCTGCGCATGAGGTCGGCACGGTGGCGGGCTGGACGCGGCTGTCGGCTGTGATCCTGCCGCGCGTTCGCGTCCCGGTCCGGCTGACCTTCGCCGAGCACGAGGCCTGGTGGCGCCACGACGATGAGGCGATCGCGGATCTGACCGCGCGGCTGTCCGCTGCCCCGCGCATCGTCGTCGACCGCCTGCCTCATGCCGGCCACAACATCAGCCTTGGCTGGACCGCCCGCGCCTACCACCTCAAAGCCCTGGCGTTCGCCGAAGAATGCCTCGCCCACGCACGCCTGACGTCACCCCGGTCATCCTGACCTCGGCACCCGAAGCACGACACCGGCCAGGGCCGGATACGCCGGCCGACGGGCAGCATGCGCAGTCATGAGACGGTCCAGACCCGGAACGACCGCGCCGTAGCAGGAGGGGTTTCACGCGGCCCGCGCAGCGGATCCTTCTCGATGGGCGGGCAAGGTCGCAGGACTGGCATCAGGCGCTGATCTGCTGGCCTGGAGAGCTGCAAGTGGTCGTCCAACAGGGTGACAACAGGGTGGGCAGGCGGCGCGGGCTCTCGCCGAGGGGGGTGAGGCAGGGCAGGCTGCTGGCGTGTCCCGTGCGCTGCTTCGGCTGGGGAAGAAGAGATTGAGATCGAGGCTTGTTCTCGGGGCGTTCGCTTGGGCTGGAGGGCCGCTGCGGGGTGGTGTCAGGTGAGGTGGCCACGCGGCTGGCTGCTGCCCTGCACCACGGCGACGACATGCGGATCCGCCTCCTTCCTGGAGGGCAGGAGCGGCGATCCGTGCCGCTCAGGTGCACGGTGAGGACCGGGAGTTGCGTCGAGGTGCTCGTTCTGGGCGAGGGAATGGATCCGTCGCGTGAATAGGGGCCGGGCCGTTTCCCGAGCGAGGGTTGGCCACCTGCCCCGTTGCGGAGGCCGGACAGGGGGATGCGGGACGCTGCCCGGCGTCCAAGCCTGCCACCGAACCCCGGACGGAGGGAGGCGTGAACACGCATTGCTCGTGATGGTGGTGTGCGCTGTCCTCGCCGGCGCTGGTGGCGTGCTGGCGCTGCTGCGAGTGTTCAAGGGGTGCTGGGATCCGACCGGGCGACGGCGCCGCGGCCGCAGCCGGCGTCGGCATGCCCGGCGCCCGCATCGTTCACGCCGAACCCCGGCCGCACCTGGCAGCAGGCGCATGAGGCGCTGTGCAGGGCGGCACAGACGGGCGCACTGGGCGGTAAGGCGGCTCGGGCACACGGCAGCTGCCGGAGTGGGCCTGCCGGCGGCAACGGGCAAACACAAGTCCCGCGGAAACTGATGGCTACTTGCGAGTAGGCGGTCAGGCGGGTGGTGCTGTGTGTCGGCCGTCCAGGCAGTGGGGCGTGTCCGTGCCTCTGCATGCCGCCCTGCTGTCACCGTGTTGGTCATGGGGAGCTACGCCGGGCCGGCACGCGTGATCGCCGATGGAGTCCCGTACGAAGTGAGCGCGCAGCTGGTGTCCTTCAAGGAGTACAAGGTGCTGGTCGCCGACCCCTTCGGCGGTCAGGGGCATCTGTATGGCACCGAGCCGAGGTGGATCGGCATCATCCACGCCAGGACCCCGTCCGAGGCATGGTCCATGAGCCAGGCCGACTCTTTGGTCATCAGGACGGAGGAGGGACGGGAGGGCTGCTTTACCGTGACGCGCGGCGGTGACCTCTGCTCGAGTGAGCTGCAGATCGCCGGCAGCGGTAGCGCCCCGTTCGATGACGAGGCAGGCGCTGATCTCATGTGAAGCAGGACCCGTTACGCAGGGGCGCCTCGCCGCTTTGTGGGTGCTCGGGATGGTATCTGTGGTCATCGGTGTGAGCTGGTGGGTGTGAGGATTGCCTGGGTGGTGAGGTAGGCCTCCAGGGCCTTGGGGGCCAGGGGCGGGGAGTAGTAGAAGCCCTGGCCGTGGGGGCAGCCGAGTGAGTGCAGCCGCTGTGCTTGGTGGGGAGTTTCGATGCCTTCTGCGATCACGTCCAGGTGGAGAGCGTGTCCGACCTGGAGGATGGCCTGGATGAGGCTGTTGTCGACATCGCCGCCGCCTCGCAGGACGAAACTCTGGTCGATCTTGATGATGTCGGCCGGGAGGTCGCGTAGGTAGGCCAGGGAGGAGTATCCGGTGCCGAAGTCGTCGATGGAGATGCGTACGCCGAGGTCGCGCAGTGCGCGGATGTGGGTGGATGTGGTGTCCGCGTCGGTGACGAGGGTGCTCTCGGTGATCTCCAGGACCAGGGAGGCCGGAGGGAAACCGGTCTCGTGCAGGACCTGCCGTACGGTGTCGGGAAACCGGTGGTCCTTGAGCTGCATGCCGGAGACGTTGACGGCCACGCTCAGGGCTGCGGCTTGCGGGACGGTGTCGTGCCAGTGCCGGCCGTGGCGGCAGGCTTCGCGCAGCACCCACGCGCCGATGGGACGGATCAGGCCTGTCTCCTCGGCGATAGGCACGAACACCTCGGGCGGGGTGGGGGACCTGCCACCGCGCTGCCAGCGCAGCAGGGCCTCCACGCCGGTGACCTGTGCGGTGGGCAGGTGGACGACCGGCTGGTAGTGCACGGTGAGTTCGTTGCGGGGCAGCGCGTAGCGGAGGTCCTGGGCGATGCGGGCGCGGCTCTGTGGTGCCAGGCTCATGGTGGGCTCGAAGAGTTCCGCGCGGTTGCGGCCGCGTTCTTTGGCCGCGTACAGGGCGATGTCGGCGTTGCGGACTGCGTCGTTGAACGTGGTCGGTTTGGTGATGGCGACGACGCCGATGCTGGCGGTGATGAAGACGCTGCGATGGCCGGAGATTGCGAAGGGCTCCTGGAAGCGGTCCAGGAACCGCTGGGCGTACGTTCCGGCGGGGATCTCACGTAGGTCTTCGGCGAGGACGGCGAACTCGTCCCCGCCCATGCGGGCGACGGTGTCGTTGCGGCGGGCTGCGCCCAGGAGGCGGTGGCCGACGGTGATGAGGAGTTCGTCGCCGACGGGATGGCCGAGGCTGTCGTTGATGTCTTTGAAGCGGTCGAGGTCGATCAGCAGCAGGGCAGTGTTCCGGGGCGCTGCGGGGCGGCCCAGGGCGTGTTCGAGGCGCTCGAAGAACAGGGCTCGGTTGGCCAGGCCGGTCAGTGCGTCGTGGAAGGCCTGGTGGGCGAGCTGCTGCTGCAGCGAGGTTTGCTGGCGCAAGGCGTCCTCGGCCGTGCGGGCGCGGGCTCTGGCCTTGTGGGCCTGGGATTCGGCGAACCGTGCCAGGAGCATGATGCGCACGACCAGCAGCACGGTCAGAACTGCCACGATGCTCGCGATGGCCACGACGTCCACGGGCTGTTCGCGCACGCCGCCGACGTCGGCGATCAGTAGGGCGGGACCAAGGAGGGCGGGCAAGGTGAGGACGGTCATCCGGGCGGGTGACAGCCTCTCCTGGCTGCGCGGCACCAGCCGGGTCGTGCCGGCCGTGGACGGGTGCAGGGCGCCAGCGCCGAGCAGCGGATAGGAGGCCATCCACAGGCTGTAGGAGACGTCGGAGGCGATCGGAGCGCCGGTCGCGGCGAGGGTGGAGTAGTACAGGGCGTCGGCGGCCAGCGTGACACCCACCCACAGAGTGAACAGGCCGAGGGCCAGCAGACGGACTCCCGAGACGAACACCAGCTGGGCGGCGATACCGAGCAGCAGAAGATCAGCCAGCGGATAGGCCAGGGACACCGCCAGCGGCAGCGCCGACAGATGGCTGTGCAGGTAGGGCATGAAAATGAACGCCCATGACAGGGTGGACACCCCCAGGGTGATGATCCCTGCATCCAGCACGGCCCCCCATCGCACGCCGCTGCCCCATGCCGCCATCAGGCTGATCAGCCCGGCGGCGAAGCACGGATAGGCCGCCAGGTACAGCACGTCGGCCACTGAAGGAAACGGCACGAGCGTGCCTGAGGCCTGGAAGGCACCGAAGATGGCGTCCGCCACTGTGAACAGCCCCATGCCAGCGGCGATCAGACACCAGGACCGGCTCGGGCGCGGCTGGTGCCAGCGGATGCCGACCAGGATCGCCACCGTGGCGCAGGCCGCCAGCACGGGGGAGAACAGGTGACGCACGGGCGCGGTGACGAGGACATAGACGGTGATCACCACAGCGCCGGCCGCCAGAAACCACCACCAGGCGTGCCTGCGCAGTCGCTTGCTCTGCGCCTCCTGCATGACTCCTCCGCGGACACAACCGGTGGTCCTGGCCGGGCCGGGATCGGATGGCCCACAAAAGCTGCGATGCCGTAGCAGTCCTCGTTGCGCCACCGCTTCCTTGTTCTCGGAGGCGAGGGTAACCCTGGTGGGTGGCTGGGGTGGCCGGCGGTCGTCGCGACACGCAGGATGAACAGCGGGGCCTGGGGACGTAGCCTGGCCCGCGCCTGGACAGACCTTCCCGGCCAGCGTGCTTCGCATGCCGGTACAGGAGTGCAGCTTGCGCGCCGTCACCCCGAGTTTGAGGACTGCCCGCCATGGTTGATGTCCCCGCCGCGCACCCCGCTCCCGCCAGCCCGGCGAATGCTCTGGAGGCCTGTCACCGGCGGAGCTCACCCGGCGTCCGACCGGTCACCGTCGATGCGGGCGGCATCACCCTGTCCGGCCTGCTGAGCGAGCCCCAACAGACGGCTACACGCGTGGTAATCATTGGCCCTTGAGTTTCGGACCCGGCCGGGGTCCGAAACATGCCCCCGGGACCGGTGCGGAAGAGTTTCACCGCCAGCTACTGTGACACACCCCGGCGGCTAATTCGAGCCCGGAAGACCGACACGGCAACCCTCTGACCTGCATGAACAGAAGGTCTGGATTCAACTTCCTTACTCCGAAGGGGAGTTGGATGGCAATGAAGATCTTTTACCAGTTCAGCAAGTTGAGTTGGGACCGAGGTCGCTGAAACTGATGCTCGCGCTGATGAGCGGTCAGACCTCGATGACACAGGAGACGCCCACGACGGTGAGTATCGCAGTGACGAGCGGGTCGATGTGTGCCGAGACCAGTTAACCGAGCCAGACGATGTCCAAGACGGACAGGTGCCTCAGAGGGAGGAATGAGAGTGCATAGGGGTTTTGTCGTCACCTGAACGTGTGGCGGTGCGGCATCCCGGCCGGTCGGCGGCCATGGGCATGTTGGGCTGGGTACCGTGAGCGAGCGCAAGCCCTACAAGACCGACGTGAGCGACGAGCAGTGGGCGCTGGTCGAGCCTGTGATCGCCGCGTGGAAGGCCGCGCATCCCTCGGTCAGCGGCCATCAGGGCCGGTACGCGATGCGGGAGATCGTCAACGCACTGCTCTACCAAAGCCGGACCGGTTGCCAGTGGGAGCTGCTCCCACACGACTTTCCGCCACCCGGCGCGGTGAAGTACTACTTCTACACCTGGCGTGACGACGGCATCGACCAGACCATTTACGACCTGCTGCGCTGGCAGGTGCGGGAAATGGCGCGTCGGAAGGCGGACCCGAGCCTGGTGGTGCTCGACACTCAGAGCGTGCACGCGGCGGCGGGAGTGCCCGCTGAGTCGACGGGGCGCGATGCGGCAAAAAAAGTACCGGGCCGCAAGCGCGGCCTGGCCGCTGACGTTCTGGGGCTGGTGATCGCGGTAGTGGTGGCGGCAGCGTCTGCGCACGAGAACGCCGTCGGCATCGCGCTGCTGGACAAGGTCGCCGCCGACACCGACACCGTGCAGAAGGCCCTGGTTGACCAGGGCTTCAAGAACGCCGTCGTCGCGCACGGGGAGAAGGTGGGCATTGAGGTGGAGGTCGTGGAGCGCAATCCCGCGCAGACCGGGTTCGTTCCCCAGGCCAAGCGGTGGGTCGTGGAACGCGCGTATGGGATCTTGATACTGCACCGCAGGCTAGTGCGCGACTACGAACACCGGCCCCGCAGTTCGGAGTCGCGGGTGTACTGGGCGATGTCCGCGGTGATACTGCGCCGGCTGACCGGGGCGACCACGCCGGCCTGGCGCACCGCATGACCGGCGGGGAGCTGACACTCGGGGCGGTGCTGGCACGGCTGGAGGAGCGGGAACGCGACATCGCCGCGCAGGCCGAGACCACGCGGGAACAGATCACGCAGCTGACTGCACGGCTCAACGAACTCGACCGGGCCGCCGACGAAGTCCGGATCACCGGCAAGACACTGCCGGAGCTGCCCGATCCGCAACCGCCCGCGCCGCCGGCACCGAAACTGCCGGACCATCCGGCCTACCAGCAGATCATGGCGGTGTTCACCGCGGCCGACCATCCGCTGCGTGCGCGGCAGGTGTGCGAGGCGATGGACCTGACGGTCGCGCCCAACAACATCAACAACATCCGCCTCAAGCTCAAGCGGCTGACCGACCGCGGGATCCTGGCCGAGACCGAGCCAGGCTTGTTCACCCAGCCCCGGCCCTAGCCGACCTACGTCGCCACGACCTGCCCGCTCGTCCCGCTGTGACCTTCAGTGATAGTTGGCCAGGAGCGGCGGCAAGGCTGCTGCTAACCGGGCTGCTCTCAAGGACAGTTGGCCATTTCGCGCAGAGTAGTTGGCCACTGGGCGTTTGGACATTGGCACCGGAGCGTGCAGGTCCCGGACGTCGAAGCAGATGGGCGGCCGACAGCACCTGCCGACCGCCCACACATCGACTCGAGGCGTCAGAGCTGCGGCAGCACGCAGTCGAAGAACACACGGTCCGCCTCGAAGACGGGCTGAAGCCGGGAGAATTCTCGCGGCGTGACCCAGCGCACGTCGCTCACCTCGCCCGGCTGCATCAGGACCTCGCCTTCCTCTGCCTCGGCGGTCCACCAGTGCAGGCGGAAGGCGCCGTCCTCGGTCTGCGACTCCCAGACCTTGGCCACGGGGCAGACCCTCAGGCCGACCTCCTCGTGCACCTCCCGGACCACGGCTTCCTCCTGCGTCTCACCGGGTTCCAGCTTGCCGCTGAGGGGCGCCCAGTACCCCGGCAGCCGGGCCAACGGGCCCCGTTGGATGACGAGCACCCGCTCGCCTCGCCGCACCACGGCGACGATCGCCTCTCGCTGTTCCATCACGCACCTGCCTTGGCCGCGTCCAGGGCGTTAAAGACAGTGAGTGCGTCGCGGATGGCGGCAACGTCGTGGGTGCGGATGTAGTCCGCCCCGTGGCAGGCCGCGTACAGCTCCGCCGCCAGAGTTGCCGGACCGATCTCCGAAAGACTGCTCCCGGTGAGCGTCCGAAGAAACGACTTCCGGGAGGGAGAAACCAGGACCGGCACGTCGAACCGCGCTTTCAACTGCTCAAGATGTGCCAGGACTCTCAGCGACGGTTCCGGGCTTGTGCCCAGGAAGTAGCCCAGCCCTGGATCGATGACCAGCCGTTCCCGGCCGATGCCAGCCGTTTCCAGCGCGGCCAGCCGCTCGGCGAAGAACTCCTCGATCCCCGCCCACACCGCGGCGGGATCGGTCTTCATCTGGGTGGCGGGTCCCATGCGCTGCACGGAGTGCATGACGATGAGCCGGCAGTCGGTGTCGGCGAGTTCTTCGTACCGGGCCGGGTCGGGGAAGCCTTGGATGTCGTTCACGTACTCGGCCCCACGAGCCGCTGCGAAGCGATGGGTCTCCGGCAGGAAGGAGTCGACCGACACCGGCACATCCTCGGCGACCAGCCGGTCGATGACGACGGTCAGCCGCCATATTTCCTCAGCGGCAGTCACCTGCTGGGCTCCCGGATGGCTGGCCGCAGGGCCCAGTTCGACAATGTCGGCCCCTTCCGACCACAGCCGCCGCGCATGTGCCACCGCATCCTCGGCGGCCAGGAACCTGCCGCCGTCCGAGAACGAGTCTGCGGTGATGTTGAGGATCCCGACCAATAACGGCCGACCGATGTCCAGGGGTGAGGGGTATAGGTGCCGAACCATGACGGTGCCTCCCAGGTTGCTCCCAAGAAGCCCAGGCGCGCGGCACACGTCTATGTGACGAAGCCGCTCCCCGATGGTTACGCCCATCTCGACACGCCAGTCACGGCTTGCCCTGAGTCTATCCGGAGCACGCAGCCGATGTCCGTGCCGTGCAACTTGTGCTGTGGCGGCCGGGATGCCTCGGGAGTCGGGAGGCCAAGCCCCTGCCACAGACGGCGGCCAACTTCTACGCATGGCGCGGCTGGCCCGTCTGTCGAACGAGGCCAACTACCGCTGAACGTCACACCCGCACGAAACGAAGAATCGGGCATCAGGTCTCATACCGCCCTCTTAGAGGCCGCGCAGATAGGCGCGGTTGCAGACCCCGGTAGCAATGCAGGCACAGGTCCTGGTGATCACGGAGTTGCTACGCTCTGTGATGATCGGGGACACCTGTGCCTGTAAGAGGCGTACGAGTGGTTCACGCCCCCTGGGTCGGCCGGCTATTCCGAGCGGATCAAGCGGCTGCCGGGGAGGGTGTTACACCCCCGGTTGGCTGTTCGCTTGCGAGGGCTGACGGAGCTGCGTTGAGTACCGTGTCCAGCATGGCCCGTGATGCCTGAAGGGCCTCGATCTCCTGTGTAATCCGCTGCCGTTCGCCTTGGAGCTGGCGGACCAGGTCCGGACACATGGGGACCAGGTGGTCGCTGTCGTCGGCAACACAGGGCAGGACTTGAGCGATCACGGTGGTGGAGAGGCCGGCCGTCAGGAGGCTGCGGATACGGCGCACTGTCTCCACGTCTGCGTCGCTGTACTCCCGGTATCCGCTGGGAAGTCGGGTCGGGGCGAGCAGCCCCTGCTGTTCGTAGTAGCGCAGGAGTCGTTCGTGTACTCCAGTCCGCTGGACCATCTCCTTCATACGCATGGGATGCTGCCTCTCCCGGCGACTTGACTCTGACATCGGTGTCGGAGTTTAGCGTCGTATCCATGAGTGCTGAACAGGCCGTTCTCGAACAGAATCTTGATGTGTACGTGCAGGGCAGCGGCCCTGCCCTGCTGCTGGCGCACGGTGCCGGCGGCGGTATCGAAGGCAACTTCGGGCTGGTGCTCGACGATCTGGCGCGGGACCACACGCTGATCGGTCCGCACTACCCAGGAGCGGGCGGCACACCGGTCGCAACTGAACCGCTCGATCCCGACGAGCTCGCAGAAGCCCTTGTCGCCTCCGCTGTGGCACGCGGGCACGAGACGTTCGCCATCCTTGGAGAGTCCCTGGGAACCGCCATCGCGGTGCGCGCCGCGACCCGCCATCCCGAACGGGTGACAGGACTGGTGCTCACGGCAGGGTTTCCCGTGGCCGATCCAGTCCTCGCACACGCCTCCCAACTGATCGCCCTTCTCGGCAAGGCGGGCGAGTGGGAGGAGGTGGCCCGGCTGGCTTTCCTGGCGTGCCTGTCCGAGAGCCAGTTGAACGGGCTGTCGCCGACCGACGTGGAGGAGGCGGTGGCGCAGGTGGAGGCGTCGATGCCTCCCGGCATGCTCGACCACTTCGACCTTGTCTCCCGCGTTGACGTCCGCGGCGACCTCACCGGCGTGACGGCCCCCGCCCTCGTGTTCGCGCCGACGGGAGACCGTCTGGTGCTTCCGGAGAGTTCCCGCCGCCTCGCTGCGGGAATCCAGGGGGCCACGCTGATCGAACTGCCCGGAGCAGGGCACATCCTCGACGCGGACAACCGGGCGCTCTGGCTCGGCCACGTACGCCGTTTCCTCGCGTCTCTTGGCCCTATTTCCGCATGACCACTATGGACGCGCAGGGCCAGGCCGTTGCGCCGCGTGGTCCCATGGGAAAGCACCGCGGCGGCCTGGCCGTCCTTGCCCTGGCCACCTTCATCGTGGTCACCACGGAGATGCTCCCTGTCGGTTTGCTGTCCGCGATCAGCACGAGTCTGGAGGTGTCCGAGTCCCAGACGGGGACGCTGCTCACGGCCTATGCCTTCACGGTGGCAATGACTGCGACCGCGTTGACTTCCTGGACCGCGAGCTGGCCGAGGAAGCGTCTTCTTCTCGCGGTCGTGGGGATCTTCGCCGTGGGTGCGGTCCTCTCCGGTGCGGCGACGAATTTTGCGCTGCTGGCTGTTGCACGGATCGTCTGCGGTGCCGCGCACGGCGTGTTCTGGTCCATCGTGGCCGGTTACGCCGCAGCCCTCGCCCCTCCGGAACGACCGGGCCGAGCAACGGCGGTCGTCTTCGCCGGAAACTCCGGAGCACTGGTCCTCGGCCTCCCCCTGACCGCTGCGTTGGGCGACGCCGTGGGCTGGCGAGCAGCCTTCTGGCTGGTGGCCTTCGCCGCGCTGCTGATGCTGACAGTGGCCATGAGGGTGCTTCCTCCGGTTCCAGGAAATCCACAACGAGCCGACCGAGGCCCTCATGCACTGCGCCTGCCTGGTCTCCTTCCGTTGGTGATGACCACGATGGTGCTCGTGCTTGGCCACTTCACGCTGTACAGCTATGTCACCCCACTGCTCCACAGCATGGGGATACCGGACGGCGCCGGAGTGAGCGCGCTCCTGGCGACGTACGGCGTAACAGGGCTCGGCGGCACGTGGCTTGCGGGTCTCTGGGTGGACCGCGCGCCGCCCGCCGCCATATTCGGAACCACTGGAGCGATGGCGCTGGCGATCGGCCTGTTGGCATTCGGAGCTTCGCTGACGCCCGTCGCCGTTGCGGCTGTCGCCGTCTGGGGGATGGCCTTCGCAGCCGCACCGGTGTGCTTGCAGGCGACAGTTCTGCGCATCGCCGGCACAGCTCACGACACAGCCTCGTCCTGGTACGTCGCCGCCTTCAATCTGGGAATCGGTGAAGGTGCCCTGGCTGGTGGCGCTGCGCTTGCCATCGCCGGAGTTCGAGCGCTCGGCTGGGTGGCGCTCGCAGCGGTCTCCATAGCCGCGGCGATAGCGTGGCGCTCAAGCAGACACTGGTGCATGCAGGACCGGAACGTCGCGCCCTGACGTCGACGAGACATAAGTTGCGCAGATAGGGGTGCTCATGGGCGGCGGTTCGGGCGTTCGTCCCAGCGGTGGGTGGTCCATGCCCGCCGGGTCAGGCTGCGGACGGTGATGATGGTGTCAGCCAGGTCGAAGAAGGCGTCGATGACGGTGGTGCGCCGCTCGTAGCAGCGGGCGAGGCGGTGGAAGGCGTTCTGCCAGGCGTGGGTCCGTTCGACATGCCACCTCTGGCTTGCCTGGATCGGTGCCTTCTCACCCTTGTGGGCGATGCGGCCATGCAGGCCTCGTTCGTCGAGCAGGGCGCGGGTCTTGTCCGAGTCGTAGCCGGCGTCCAGGTGCACGGTGATGTCGTCGGGCAGCGGTCCCAGGTCGTCCAGGCGGTCGAGGGTCGGGGCGAGCAGCGGGGAGTCGTGACGGTTCGCTCCAGCCAGCACGCGGCCCAGCGGGATGCCATAACCATCCGTCATGCCGGAACGCTTCAGGCCCTGTTTGCCGCGATCGACCGGTGATCGCCCTGCGACCTCTCCGCCGCCGGGGGCTTTGGTGATGGAGCCGTCGACGGCGATCTGGTCGAGGACGAGGCCGACGATCCTGTCGTAGGACTCCAGCGCGATCTGCTTGAGTCTCGCGAAGACGCCCAGCCGGATCCACTCGTCGCGACGGTTGCGGATCGTGGTGGCCGAGCAGGTCGTGTCGGCGATCGCCTGGTAGGAGCAGTCGAAGCGCAGCATCTGCAACATCTTGTCGAAGACGATCCGGTCGCCGATGCGCGGGCGGTTGCAGCCCAGCGGATGGGTCGGCGCGTAGGCCGACCGCTCAGAAGCTGTGTCTGAGGCTTGCATGACAGAGATGTCGGCGTCGCTTCGGACGGGCGCCCGAAGCGACGGACGGTCCAGCCGAGGTGAGCCGAAGGATCACGGAACGATCTTGGTCTCCTGAGCGCTCGTCGTCACCTCGCGGCCCAGCCGTCGCATCCGCGGTTTAAGCGACGCCCGTCTTGCCATTGATCTGGAAGGTGACGACGTCGACTTCGTCGGTTCCAACCAGATCCGGGTAGTGGCCCTTGAGGGCTTTTCGGAGTTGCGCCGCAGTCGTCAGCCCCTCAGCTTGCGCGTCCTGGTCGGTGAGGTCGCTGACCATGCAGTGCCTGATACCGGTCACCTCTGCCGACAGGACGACTTCAGGGTCGCTCTCAAATACCAGTCTTGCCGGGCCGAGCTGCGCCGGGTCTCGGAAGCGGGTGGTCTTGGTCTTGGCGCCGGAACGGACGACTTCGAGGTAGCGGGGGTTGAACCGAATGATCGGGGGACCAGCCGTCTCGGGATCCTGGTAGAGCGATGAGTCGAGACCGTTCATGCCCGCCTCCGGGGTCCAGCGTTGAACGAGCGGCATCAGGTCGGCGGCGAGCACTGACCTGAGCCCGGCGGGGGTGGGCACGATGACGCGCATGGTGGGGTAGTAGTCCACGAAGACCTGCCGATCGCGCCCGCACGGGCCGATGACCCCGCGCCCGTGGTTTCCCACGGCGACGATGCAGCGCATCTGGCGGGCGCCCTGGGCTCGCGCGGCTCCCAAAGCCACGAGTTCGGCGCAGGGCCCGCCAGTGAAGTGGTACAGGTTCACGCCGGCGAACACCCGGTAGCCGGCGGCCATGACCGCGGCACCCACAGTGTCTCTCACGGCAGCCGCCTGACGATCCCTCATTTGCCGTTCGGGTCGGCGTCGGATGGACACCGAACCGAACGGCAAGAACGATCACCCTTCACCCCTATGTCCTATGACCTAGGGGAATGCGATGCCCTCAGCCTGGGACTGCCGCACATCGCCCGTGCCCTGGTGTGCTCCGGCCCGCACAGCGAGGTACGGGTCTACGACCCAGCGGTCGGGCGGCACCGGGCATACGGGCCCGCCGAACGCATCGAGGTCCTGGTCGAAGTCGGCAGGCAACTGGCCTGGGCGCAAGCCGGGTGCGCCCTGTGGCCGGGCGACGGCCTGCTGGCTCCCGCGAATCCCGGGGCCGCCACCTGATGTTCGGCTACGCAGCGGACGAGGTCTGGGCGGACTTCCGTGTGGACGACGTCGTGGTCGGCATCGAACAGCGGGCTCTTGTCACGGTCGGCGGAGCCGGTTAATTCGACACTCAGGCTTTTCCCCATTTTTAGAATTCCAAGTCGACGGGACCGGGCCCGGCGGAAGCGGAGATGGCCGGTTCCGCGAAGCTGTGCGGCTTCGCGGGGGGAGAGGTGGCTGGCCTCTCCATACCGGCCATCGTGCGGCGTCTGGCCCGCCGGGAGTTCGTCGATCCCTTAAAAGCACGCCCTCGCCACCTCCAGCTGCGACGGAGAGGCGGTTACTGCTCGTAGTGGGCCTGCCCTGTTGGCATGGCCAATTCGCCGGACCTTACTTTTGCCGTTCCAAACAGCCCTTGGAGGAGCAATGAGCGGACAGCACGACCAGCAGGTACCGCAAGAGCAGTCGCCGGGCGACCGTCGGGAGTTCGCGAAGAAGGGAGCCCTGGCCGCGATCGCAGGCGGGTGCTCAGGAACGGCAAAGGCAGTTTGGCTGTACGTCCTCGGGGATGGTGCGTGAGCCTTCGCCTCTCGGTTTGTGATGCGAGCAGCAGGTCACAACGGGGTGGTCTCGCAAGGATCAGTTGGACGGGACAAGCAGCATCTATTCCTCGCGCTGGGGACTCACAGGTCTGTCCATGGGCGAGGCTTGCCGCCGGCCAGCGGTATCCACACGTCCTGGGCGGGACCGTGCTGCTCCAGGTCTTCCAGCACGGCGGCTGCGAGCGGGACTTCGCGGGCGAGGCCCGCTACGAGCGGGTGCTGAGCCACCATCGCCTGTAGATCGCTCATCCGGTTCTCCAACCTGTTCCGGGAGGCGCCGGTCAGCACGAACAGCACGCGCGGAAAGACCGGGTACCAGCGCAGCCACGACGGTCCGGCAGAGGCCGGCCTGCGACGGCCGACCGGCTGTGCCTCGTACCGGAACAGACGGGCGTACTCGATGAGCTTCACGGCCAGCCGTTCACTGCTCATGGTCGTGCGGTCAACTTCGACGAAGGCACGCAGCTTGTGGCGCTCTTCACCGTCGACGGCCGTGTAGTACATGAGTGCGTCGGCCACGATCCGCTCACCGTCACCCATCGCGTGAGAGACCTCCGGAGTCCAGTCCCAGGGGCCGTGCTCGTGTCCCAGCCGCCGGGCATCCGCCGCGAAGGCCAGGTGCGAACGCACCACAGCGAGCGTGTGCGCCGTCTTCAGCGACGCAGCGGTTTCCGAGGTAATGGGATAGGCCTGCCGGCCCCGCAGGACAGGCAGGTCCCGGGTCAGGCGGGCACCGTGCGGGGTGAGATACCAGGCCTTGGTACGCGACCTGCCCGGCTCGGGCAGCTTCGTCCAGTCGATGAAGCCATCGGCGCGCAACTTGCTCAGGACACGGGACATGACTTGCCGCGTGCTCAATGGGCACAACATCTGGTGCAAGTGGCCGGACGTGGCGATGCGATGCTGAGCGAGCGCGGCCAGCGCCTGGTGGCGCAGGGGCTCAGAGTTCGACAACACTCGCGTGGCACGTGTGTCCTGCGCTGGGCGGGTCATGCAGCATCCCTTCGACGCATGTCGCAGCCCCGGGGCGTGCGACGCTCCCGGCGCAGCAGCGAGAGAAGCGGCAAGGAGCGCATCCCCGGGGACTGTGGTGAGGTACGGCCCGCCGGCTGTCTGCAACTCGTCGGGACCTGATGCCGACGAGGGAATCACTGACCCCCGACCAGATTCCCGACCACAAGGCCCCGACCACGGTCACGAATGCGAAACGGCTCGTGATCCGCGGAGGGCCAGCGCCGTCCATGGACCCGACCACGGGCCGCGCCGTTGAGCGAGCCGGCTACGGAGGGACGAGTTCCGGGACGGGTGCGCAGGCAGAGCCGGGTCGCTCCGCAGGCGCGGAGGCCCGGCAGAAAAGGCGCGACGGCCGGTCCGCAGCAGCCGAAACTGCTGCGGGGCGTGGTGGCGAGCCACGCCATGCCGGCCGTCGTTGCGGCACCCGGCCCGCAAGGGACCAACGACCCGTAACCGGGAACCGCGTTCAAGGGGCGGTGGGACAGGGCCGCACCGCCGGGCCTACCTTCTGTTCTTGCGCTGAGCGGCCTGCTCGAGGATCCGCTTGCGCGTCCACCGCCGGCGCCCGCCCTTTTCGGTGAGGGCGTCGGCTGTCTGCAGCAGGGGGAGATTGCCCTGGGCAAAGCTGCTGGAGAAGGAGCCGACGCTCTTGTAGCCGAGCAGCGCCGCGGCCTGGGACGCGCCGAGAAGCTCTTCGGGATCGCCGTCGACAGGAACATCAGGCAGTGCCGGCGCCTTCCGGGTGGAGCCAAGATGCTGACCGCTGCCGGGCCGGCTTGCCTGCCAGTCGAGAAGACTCTGCACCCGCCACAGCTTCCGGCGGTACGGACGCTCCGGCGAGCCCATTTCCTCGACGACGTCCGGGTCGGGGAAGTACCCGGGGTGGTCACGGAGGAAGTTGTTGACCTGGCTGATGTTCTTGTAGCCCAGGAACCTCGAGGCGTCCGCAGCGTTCAGGAGGTCCTCAGGGTCCCGGGAGGGCGGCGTGTGGTCGGTGATCCTTGCCAGCTCCCGATGGGCAAACCACTTGGTGACGGCGTCGTGGTCCCACAAGCGGGCGCGCCGGCGCATGCCGGCGATCTCCGGGAAATTGTTCTCAGAGCGCTTGTTGTAGAGGTTCGTGACCTGTGCGGAGGTCAGGTTCTGCTCGGCCGCGATCTCGGCAGCGTCAGCCAGGCGAGGCGTACGTCGCGAGGTCATGGCGGGACCGTCCGTCCAGTCGGCGAGTGGGCCGGCCAGCCCGGCTCACAACTCCGATAATGGCAGAAGATTTGGATGCCGGTCCAGCCTGCTGCCCAAACTTCCCGGGCAGCAGGCAAACGAGTGTCAGAGTTCGGGAACCATGCACACGCCGCGGCGGGCGGCGTCCTCGGCCATCTCGGAATAGGCGAGGGCCGCGGGAGTCATCTCCCACTCGGTGAGGGCGAGCAGCAAGATCAGCTCGTCGCGGTCCTGCGACGCGTCGCACGGCAACCCGGCCGCCTGCAGGGCCGCCACCAGGACCTCGGGCGACGTTCCGTCGACCCGTCTCGCCACGACACCGCGGAGGGTTTCAAATCCCTGCTGGTAGAGCGCGTTCGCCTCTTCCAAGAGCTTCAGCAGCAGGTCCTCATCGTGACTGGCCGGTGCGATGGCGGCGAGGTCGAGGAGTCGCTGAGTGGTTGTAGTCACCATGACAGTGTGCCTTTCGGAAGTGAGCGGAGGGAGTTCCCCGCCCTGCGGAACGGGCTGGGGCGGCCAGGGCTCGGTGCACCGGGGCGGTCCAGACGGCATGCGAGGCCGGTGGCCGTGTCCTTCGCTAAAGACAGGTCGGGCCTCGTTGAAGGGATGGGTGCCGGCGGTGTGCGTGGTGAATGGACTGGCAGACCCAGCCATCGGGGCCGTCGCCCCTCGCGGGGCGCCGGCCGCGGCGGCGCCGATGGAACCGCTATTGCTGTACCGCGCAGTCGCCGCACAAGGCCCGTCCGCGCTTGCGGGCCAGGTCGGGCTCCTTGCGAGGCTCCAGTTTCAAAGCACCACGGACCTGCGCCTGGAGCGCGGCGAAGTCGGGCCCGTCATCCGCACAGACGACGCCTGGGTCGGGCGCCCCGCAGGTCCTCGCGTGCCGGATGAGGTCCGAGATGCGCCAGTCGGCTCGGAAGCTGTCCCCCCGCACCCGCTCAACCTCGGCATACAGCTCCGCGAGCCGCGGCCGCCGCCCGCTGGCCAGCAGCAGGTCACGGCGTGAGGCGAAGACACACAGCGAGCAGGAACACCGGGAGGTTCCGGACCAGTCTCCGGCGCCGGGCACGGAGTCGTACGTCCAGCTGTACGGCACCGGAGCGTCGGTGTGCCACTCCTTGACCGCGTCGGTCGACCAGTCTTTCACCGGCAGCCACTCGTCCACGATCCGCGCGCTGTTGGCCTGCACCGTACGGAAGGCCGGACGTTTCTTGCGGTCGGGTCCCTCGTCGCTGCGCAGACCCATGACCTTCAGGATCCGCACCGGGCGGCCGAGCTCGCGTTTCAGGCGGCTGACGATCGGCGTCCAGGCGCTGGAGACCACGCTCTCCTTCGCGGCCTTGCGGCAGTACGGGCTGCCCATGCGGGGGAAGCGCCCGTAGGCGGCTATCTCGGTAAGGAGGCTGTGCGGCATACGGGTGCCGTCCGGGCCCGGCATCGTGCGGGTGACCTCGACGTGCCGGGCGTCCGGTACACCGAAGGCGGCACTCTGCATGGCGGCGAGCTCGGACACCCCCGGGTAGCGGATGCCGTCGAAGACCACGGGCGGCCACTCCAGCACCCCGAGGCTGGCGTGGTACGAGATGACCCGGTCGTCCACGCCGGCGGTTCGGGCCGCGTCCATGAACACGGCCATCATCACCGCGCTGTCCTTGCCACCGGACAGCTGAGGCGCGAGGCGATCGTACGAGGTCAGATCGGGTGTGCTGGACGGGCGGTTGGCGGAATGCGAAGGCATGTCAGCTCCAGTGAGTCGGACAGTGGGCGGTGAGACTGCGTGCACAGGACGGCATGCAGTCCGAGGCGGGCGGTGACGACTGGGTTGTCGCTCAGGTCGCTGTCGGCTCGGGGTCGGGCTGCTTGGGGTAGGGCCGGGGGGCGGGGAGGCCGAGCTCGATCTCCTCCCGCTCGCGGCGGGTTCGGCCAAGCCGGAATACGAACCGATGGGCGCCGCGGTGCCGGATGTTGCGGGCGCCGACCGCGGCCAGGGCCTCGCGCAGCCACAGAGCCGGGTCGCAGCCGGGCCGCGGCCGCGGAGCGCCGAGCGCGATGAGCTGGGCTGCGGCGTACTCACAGCCCTGCTCCTGGCGGCGGATCTTCTGCGCCGCACGGTCGTGAAAGACCGTGCCGTCCGGCAAAAGCTTCACTGTGCGTGCGGTTGCGCGGCCGGCGTACACCGCGTTCGTCGCCGCGTAGATGGTCCCGACGTGCCCGGGCATGACCAGGACACCGGAGGCTGTCCGGCGCGGGACGGGGTCGGCGAACGAGACGACGCCGCGCACCCCGTCAGCGAGCAAGGCGTCGAAGCAGCGGGCGAGGAACCACGACTCCGCGTTGCCTGGGCACTCATCGAGCAGGACGAACCGCAGACACACCAAGGACTCCGTGTAGGGACGCAGGTACGGCAGTGGATTCGTCAGCACGGCCTCGCTGACGGGGACCCCGAACACGGCGACACCACTCAACCGCTCCTCACCCGTGGACGTTTCGTACAAGGCGAGGCGCTTGGTGGCCGCAGCGTACGAGCCGGAGTAGTGATGGGTGATCACGAACTTCTCGGCCGGCTTCTCGTCGAGCGGGGCCACCGTGAAGTGGCGGGCGTTGAATCCTCCGTCGTGGACGTGCCGCCAGGAATGCGTGCGTTCACGCCACCGCTGGCACCAAGGCGACACGGTCGGCATCTCCGGCAGGTCCTCGAAGGGCAGGGTCTCCTGTACCGGGGACCTCATGGTGCCTCCCTGTTCCCGCGCTCCCGCGGGCCGTTCGCGAAGAGGGTGAGCTGTCCCTCCGGGGCGGCAGGGGGTTTTCTCGGCCTTGCCCGTGTCGGCGGTCTCTTCGACGTCCGCCGGGTGAGGGCAGGGGCAGAGCCACCGGCAGGGCCGCTGGCCCGGTCCGTACCGGATCACGGCGACGACGAACCCTTGGGCGTCGGTGACGGTGTCGGCGTGTTCGTCGACGCGGGGGCCGTCGGCGCTGACGCACCGGTCGTGGTGCCCGGAGGCACAGCCGGGGCAGATGCCGCGCTCGCAGGAGCACCAGCGGTGGAAGCCGCGGGGGTAGGCGTCGTCGATCTTGCGCAGTCCCTTGGTCCAGGCGTGCGCGCGGACCCAGGCGCCTTCCTCCTCAGGCATCGGGGAGGGCGTGGTGGAGGGAATGGGGTCGAGGATGCCCATGATCGCGGCGCCGATATGGCGCAGGCGGGTCGTCATGTCTCGTCTCCAAACAGGGTGGGGGTGGTGTGGAGTTCGTTCATCCAGGCCAGGAGGCGGGGGAGGTTGGTGTCGGGCCCGAAGGCGAGGTAGGTGCCGTCGCAGCTGGTGCAGCCGAAGGCCTGCGCGATGCGCAGCCGCCGGCGGGAGTTGACGCGGCCCATGTGGACGGCCAGGCCGCGCTCTTGGGCCTCAACGGCCAGCCGGTGGGCGGCCGGTGAGGTCTTCCAGGCGGTGGAGCCCGCCAGGAACAGGACGTCGATCGAGTCCCAGGGGATGAGGCCGTGCTCGCTGCCGTCCTGGGCGGCGAACGCGGCCGGGATGCCCAGGGCGCGGATGGGTGCCAGCCAGGGCATCGACTCGGCGAGGGTGGCCGCGGCGTCCATCGGAACGTCGGGGGCGACGGCCCATAGACAGCGGTCGGGGCCGTAGCGGTTGACGGTCGCCGTCAGCCAGGCGAACCAGGCCTGCTCGCCGGGCCATCCCTTGCCGAACTTGCCGTTGTCGCACGCGTACAGGGCGCCGGGAGGGATCACGTTGCCCTGGGCCGGGGTCGTCATGCAGGCCAGGAGTCCGGCCTGCATGACGGCCCGTACGTCAGCTCCGGACGGCGTGGCCAGGTACAGCACGGCGAAGAAGCGAAGGAGGAGCAGGGGCTGAGGGCAGGGGTGCGCGCACGGGAAGTCCTTCCGGAGGGTGGCGGTGAGGGTGGGTTCAGACGAAGGGGAGTTGGGCGGCGGGGCCCGAGACGAGGGCGTCCCAGTGCTGCTCGAAGTTCTTGTCCTTTTTGTCGATCACCCGGGCGGGGGCGGTGGCGAAGAGCTCCTCCGCCATCGGCCAGGCCGGACGGCGGGGGCGGAGCCAGGCGCGGGCGCGCCCGTACTGGTGGTCGCGTTCGACGGCGATGCCAAATCGCTGCGACACGGCGGTGAGCTTGTGGGCGAGTTGTGCGGGGCGGCCGAGGCCGATGCGTTCGGTGGAGCGCATGACGGGGCGGTGGCCGCCGTCGGCGGAGAGCAGGAAGAGGCGTCGGACGCGGTAGAGCGCCCAGGGCATGTCGAGCTCGCGCTGGAAGGCCTCCAAGCAGGCTTGGTCCCGCTCCTGGGTGGGGTCGAAGAGCTCCAGGAGGCTCTTCTTGCCGTAAAGCTTTGCGTTGGGGTTGAGGCTCATCGCCGTGTACTCCAGCCGCAGCACCTCACCCGCGATGCCCGGGTGGGCACGCATCCGCTCCATGTGCGCCGGCAGCGAGCCCATGGAAATCGGGAAGCAGCAGAACGTGCAGTAGCTCTTTGGCCAGTGCACGTTGAAGCGCTCCAGCAGGTAGCCCTCGCACTCCTTACGGCCCCAGCCCCAGTCGACGAGCGGGAACTCACCGGTGCGGCCGGCGAGCTTGGAGTTGGCCTGGTCCTTCAGGCAGCGTCCCGCTTCGTCGGCGTTGAACCCGATGATCTGGCGGAAGGGCCGCCCGCCCATGACGGCGAGGATCCACCGGTCTCCGACGTCGCCCTTGGCCCTCAGGCTGCACTTGCGGGTGCCAGCCTGCTGGGGAACGGTGCCGACGGTCTCCATCTCCTCCCACAGCGTCCACGCCCCGCGGGTGTGGAGCCGTTCGGCGTGGCGGGAGTCATCCAGGACCGTGATGCCGTCGGCGGCGAGGTGACCGTTGCGGGCGAGCTGGACGAACCTGACGCCGTGCTCGCGCAGCAGCGGCAGTATGAACTCCTCTGCCAGGAGCCGGGTTTCGGGCCACTCGCTTCCGGTGGCCATGTAGAGGACAGCGGTGCGATCCAGGTCGATGCCATGGCCTGCCGGGTCGGTGAGCATCCGCGCCAGATAGGCCGAGGAGTCGGCGCCCAGGCCCCAGTTGATGACGGTGTCGATGTCGTCGGTGGCGGTGAGGCCGGGCAGCTGCAAGGGGTAGGCGGTGCGCGCGGGCATGACGGGGGTCCTCACCGCTGGCGAGCGGATGGGGGCCGCGAGCGGGTTCAGCCTGTTGCGGTGGTCGGTCATGGTGCGGTCCTTCGCCTGGGCCCGTGCCCGGATCGGGGGAGGTCCGGGCACGGGCGGTATCTGGGGTGCGGTCAGAGGAGTTCGAGCGCTCGCGCGGGGCTGGGGCAGGGGAGGGCGAGATGTTCGGCGAGCAGACGGGTGTTGCCGCCAGCGCGGATGCCGCTGGGGGACGGGACGGCCAGCAGGGTCCGTTTGAGATCGATGGCGGCCTCGGCGGTGCGCAGGGCCTGCGCGTGGTCCAGGGCCTCGATGAGGATCACCGCGCGGGAGAGGGCGGCGAGGAGCGCGGCGCTGGCCTGGAGGGTTGCACCGCTGGTCACGGTGCCCGGCCGGTAGAGGCTGAGGGCCGCTCCGCCGTTTTCGGTGATGGCGTTCAGGAGCGGGCCGTGGTTGTGGGGGTATGCCTGGTCCAGTCCGCGCGGCAGGACGGCCAGCGTCGGCCTTCCCATGAGGTGGGCGGCTTCGTGGGCGGTGGCGTCGACGCCGTAGGCGAGGGATGCGGCGACGGTGTAGCCGGCCTCGGCGACCGCCGTGGCGAACGCGGTGGAGCGCTCGACGGCCTCCGGGCTGGGTGCGCGGTTGCCGGTCACGACGACGGTGCTCGTGGTCAGTTCGGGCAGGTGGTTGTGACCGCGGACCCACAGGCCCAGCGGGCAAGCGGGGCCGAGGTCGGCCAGGGCGGAGGGCCACTGCGCGTCGGTGGGGATGAGGAAGCGGCAGGTCAGCTCTCCGTTGGAGAGCTCGGTCTTTGGCCGGTACTGGGACAGGCGGCCGGTGTTGTCGAGGCGGACATGCTGCGCCCACACCTCGGCGGGGGAGTGCTGGGCGAGGTCGGCGGCGACCTGGGCGGGCGTGAAATGGGCGGAGAGCGCTGCGAGGGCGGCACGGTCGGACATGGCGGCCTTTCGGGCACGGCGCGGCACCGGCAGGCGAGCCGGTGCCGCGCCCGGTGGGCGAGGGAGAGGGGTGAAGGGGAGGGTCGGTCAGCTGCCGACGCGAAGGGGAGAGGCGTCGGCTGCTGTCGAGGCGCCGGACTCGGACCAGCCGGATGACCGCCGTTGGTCCCACCAGCCGGGCGGGTTGCCCGGTCGCCTGGTGGCCGGTTCGGGGGCGGTCTGCACGGCGGGTTGCGGCACGGGGGGTGGGGTGACGGGGGCGGCAGCGCCCGGGCCGGGAATTCCCGCATCGGTGTAGGCGATGTGCTCGCGCAGGCTGAGACCGAGGTCGTCGACGCTCAGACGGATCGCGTTGTCCTTGATCTCGGTGATGCGTCCACGGACGAGGACGGCCGTTCCGTCGACGAGTGACTCGGTCGCGTTGCGGGCGATGTCGCCCCAGGCGGTGCACACGTAGCGGATCGGAGTGCCGTCCATCCACTTGCGCGCCGTGGGGTCCCACTTGCGGGGAATTTCCGTGAGGCGGAACCGGCAGACGGCGAGGCCTTCTTCGGTGAAACGGATCTCGACGTCGCTGGCGATGGTGCCGGACACGTGCGTGATGGGCGGGAACATGCGAGCACCTCCAAAAACAATAATAGTGCATCTATGGTGGGCGTCAATCCTCCCTCCACCAGCACATCCACCGCACCCAGCCCGTCAGCCTGCTCATGCGGCCTGTCCGGGACCTCGCCGGAACGGCCCTGGAACCCGCGCTGAACACGGTGGCGTTCCCGACCTCGACATGCAGGGGGATCGTCGCGTCACCGCGCACCAACTGTTCGACGGCGGTGTCGAGATCTACCGACACCCGTACGGCCTGCATGTCCGGGTCCAGGTAGGCGAAGACCAGGACGCCGCCGGCCTCGATGCAGGGCAGGCCGTCGTCATCGGGACCGGTCATCGGGTGGAAGACGGCCGTGCTGTTGGCCTGGGCGCAGAACTCTTCGCCCGGGAAGCGGAAGCCGTCCGGCTCGGGCATGGTGGAGGCGAGCCTGCCGATGTCGTCGGCGTACAGCCAGTAGTCCTCATCGCCACGTTCGTCCCTGGGCCCGTAGTACAGATCGACGGCCCTGCGGTCGCTGGAGGGCGGGAAGTCGGGGATGCCTTCGCCTCCCCACACGTTGTCCCAGTTGGCGCGGGCGTGCTGCGCGAGACAGGCGAGCGCGGAGGCCTCGTCGGCCCACAGGGTCACCACGTCCTCGTGCCGGTCCTGTCGGCGCAGCACCCAGGCGCTGCCCGCGACCCACCGTGCGGGGGTCGGCACGCAGGTGAAGTCGAAGTCTGCGAGCCACGGGCCGAGAATGTCGACGACCTCGGCGCCGGGCCACTCACCGGAGCGGTTTTCGAGGTCCTCCATCTGCTCGTGCAGGTCGATGACGGCGGCGCCCTCGGGCGTCAACGGGTCGGGGATGATCACGGGTGTCTCCTTCAGTGATGACGGCGCCTGGGAGCGGGAGGTCACTCGGTCCCGTCCAGGACGGAGCGCAGCAGGTTCAGCAGGTCTTCCTGCTCGGGTGGGAGCGTCGCGTTGCGCAGGAGCCGCTTGCGCAGGGCGGGAACTGCGGTGCTGATCCCGTCGATGACTCCTGGCTGGTCGTCCGGGCCGGTCAGGAGGTAGTCGCGGGTGTGGATCATCCAGGCCTCGTACCGGTCGGCCCGGGCGCCGCTGCGGGCGGTGTGGCCCTGGTCGGGCGAGAGGGAAGGGCACGGGCAGGACGGGTCGGTGCAGGGGCGCCCGGCGGGATGGCCGGTCAGGACCGCGCGGCTGCGGTAGTGCGTGACGGTGCCGTTGAGCATGGGGCAGTGCGCGGCGGTGTAGGGCAGGCACTCGGGGTGCAGGGCGGGTTCAGGTGAGATGCCCCGGACGATGTCGGCCGGGCGGACGATCAGGAAGCAGCGTTCCTCCAGCCGTTCGCCGCAGATCTGGCACAGGCGCCGTACGAGAGCGGTTCGTGCCCGCTCGGCGTCGAGGGTTCCGAAGGCGGCGTAGCCACCGTGGATCAAAGACACGTACGGCACGACCAGGCCGCCCGACAGCGGCCGGCGCGCGCAGCGTTGAGGTATCGGATGCATCGGCACGTCCTTAAATCAGGGCGGCGGCCGACTGTTGCGGCGGCCGCCCGCTGGAGGGGAAGTCAGCTGCCGGTCGGCGGGGGCGGGTCGGAGATGTCACCGGTCAGGAGGTCGTCCAGAGGGAGGTACTGGCACTCCGTGGCGTCATGCATGCGCAGGTGCAGCCAGCTCAGATCTTGTCCGGCCCTCAGAACGGCCTCGGCGGCGATGACCGCGCCCCGTGGATAGGTGCTGGCGTCGTCCAGGTCGGCGCAGACGACGATCAGGCCCGGGCGGCGCGGCATGTGGCGGAGCTTGAAGGTGGCGTAGCTGCGGTCATCGAGGAGTACGAGCGGGGCGAGTTGGTACTCCTTGGCGGTGAACAGCACCGACGGCAGGTGGCGGAGCGGCACCCGGCAGGGGTGCAGGCCCACCGGATCGTCGGAAAGGCTGTCGCTGATGACCAGCACCGGCTGGAGGGGCCATACGGGGTGGACGTCGTCGTCCGGGAGGCGGAACTCCGCGTTGAGCGCCGTGTCGGTGATGACCCACGGTTTGGGATCGTTCCCGTGCCGGGGCCGGTGGGCAGCGTC
This sequence comes from Streptomyces sp. V4I2, assembly GCF_030817655.1. Classification (GTDB taxonomy): domain Bacteria; phylum Actinomycetota; class Actinomycetes; order Streptomycetales; family Streptomycetaceae; genus Streptomyces; species Streptomyces plumbiresistens. The sequence goes on along the minus strand of NZ_JAUSZM010000004.1, from coordinate 13,003 downwards.
ATGGAAGGAACGGACTTCGCGGATCTCGGCGCCTGCGGCGAGAGCGGACATCAGGCGCTCGCGGTGGGTCTGCTGGCGGGGGCCGAGAATGTGCGCGGCGTCGAAGCTGCGCGAGTCTTCCCGACGGGGTCCGTCGCCCGCAGATGCGAAGCGGAGCAGGAACGAGGCGGCCTCAACCATCTCGGCGCTCATGTCCACTTCGTAGCGCTGGTCTGCGAGCGTGGCGGTGTCCAGGGCGGTGCGAAGGGTGTGGCTTCCGCGCACGGGCCGGTTGCCGAAATGCAGGTGGTCGAGCAGGAGGTCACGCTGGGCGGGAGAGAGGCGGACCAGCATCGCAGGCCGTCCTTTCAGTGGAAGTTGTCGAAGCCCGCGGTGCCATGCGGCGGGTGAGGGAGGCCGGTCTCGGCGGGCTCTCGCGGAGCCGGAAATCGGCGCTGTTGCTCCACGCCGGCGGGCTGGGGTGCAGGCTCCGGGGGCAGCACGTCGCGCTGCCCCCGGAGCGCGGACTCCTAGGAATCGGCTTCGTCCGTGAGCTTGATACAGCCCGCGGGTATGCCAGTCAGGCGAAATCGCTCCACGTCGTCGGGGATCGTGTGCCAGCGGTTGGTCTGGTCGCTGCGCAGGCGCTTGGTGGATGCCTCGTCGAGGAGGATGTCGAACCGCCTGCCGGTACGGTTCGGCTGCTGGACTGTGCCGGTCAGGAAGCGCAGGCAGGCCCTGCTGATCGTGGAGTCGATCTCGGCAGACCGGCCGGGCGTGATGACGGGCCGCTTCTCAGCGTCCAGTTCGAGGAGCCGCGCGGTGGCGGCCTCCTGAATGGCGACCAGGGACTTGGCGTCGGTCAGGTCGCGGATGTGGTCGCGGACCTCGGGCGTGGTGAGCATGCGTGGTTCCTCTCGTGTCGCGGGGGTGACCGGGCATCTGCCCGGAGACTCAGGGGCCGGACGTCGGCCGGGCCCGGTGGATGCCATGCACCCACCGGGGCGAGGCGGGGCGGTCAGTCGAGCGGGTAGAGAACGAGGGCTGCGACGGCGTGGTCAGGGATCTCGGGGAACAGCTCGCGCAGCTCGCGGTCTTCCGCCAGTTCGCTTTCCAGGGGGTAGACGTCGCCGGTCAGCCCGTAGATAGGGGCGTATCGGCTACGGCTGTAGGTGCTGAAGGGCGAGTAGCGGTTGCCCTCGCTGTCACCGGAAAGGACAACCAGCGTCTTGCCGGGGAGACCTGCCCAGTCCTGGCGGATGAGCTGGCGCAGGCGGGCGAGGGTGAGCGGCTGGTCTCGCCGGTTCGTGGTCTGCTCGGGTTCGGCGGGGCTGGATGAGGGCATGACGAACTCCCTGTGCGCGTGTCTGGTTCGGGGAAGAGGGCCGGGGCACGGTGTGCCCCGGCCGGGGTGCGTGAGGGGTCAGGCGGCGTCCGGCGTCTTGGGCCGGTGCTTGGCCACGGCCTGGTCCTCGACCTCGGAAAGGGCGTAGCTGCCGTTGTCGGCCTGGCCGAGTGCTTCGAGGAGCAGCAGGTAGGCGGCCTGCTGGGGGTTGGGGGCTTCCCAGAGGTAGGCGGGCTGGTAGCGGACCATGTCGTAGGTCTTCGGGTCGCGGATGTCGGCCTCGAAGGCGGCGGCGACCTGGGCGAACAGCACGTTCGAGAGCTTGGCCTTGGGCAGGGCGGCGGCCAGTTCCGCCGCCGTGGCGTCCTCACCCTCCTTGGCACCCAGGAACCGTGCGACGTCAGCGGTGTTGCCCTTGCTGGCCCACTTGCCGTAGAACTCGGGCAGCTCCAGTAGCACCTGCTGAGCGAAGGTCCGCGCCTCGTCGGGGAGGCTCTTGCCTTTCACCAGGCGGCTGATGAACTGCTGGCGGGGTCCGGCTGCGGCCTTCCAGGCGCGGTTGCAGGCGACCACCCGCGCCCGCTCGGCCGACTTCTCCGCCGCCTCCGCCTCGTCCTCCGCGCTGCGCGGCGGCTTGGGCTGCTTGCGGACCTTGTGCCCGTTGGCGGCCGGGTCGGCGCAGTGCCAGACGGGCTGGTTGTCCTCGTCCAGCGTGGCGCAGTGGCCGTGGCAGCCGTGGTGGTTGTCGACGGTGAGCGGGGCCCCGAGACCGGTGGTGAGGTCGGTCAGCGGCTGGGCCGACTGCCGCTGCCCGTGGGGGAGGGAAGACAGCAGGGCGACGCCGGACTCCTGGAGAGCTGCTGTGGCGTCCGCGCGGGCCTTGGCGCTGGCCTGCTCCTCCATCAGCAAGGCGAACTCCTGGTCCCAGTGCCCGCGCCCGCCCCGGCCCTCTTCCTGGTCTTTCGCCAGGGCCTTGAGCAGCCGGTGCGTGGCGTTGGAGATGCCCTCGACCTCGGCGAGCTGGGCGGTCTGTTCCAGGTCCATGCCTCCGGCCGTGGCCTGCCGCAGTACAGCGTCATTCAGCTTCTGAGCCTTGCGCAGGTGGTTGACCGCGCCGCGCTTGAGGCCCATCGCCTTGACGGCCCTGGCCTGGTCGACCTCGTCCATGCCGACCAGGGACAGTTCCTGGGCCTTGAGGGTGTCCCGGGCGTCCATCTTCTGGCGGTGGTCGTTCTCCACCAGCGACAGAAACCGGGTCCAGCCATCCCGGCCGACCAGATCCGCGCACACGAACGCCTTGACGGTGCGGACGGGGCGGCCGTCCTGCTCGGCCGTGGCGTTGGCGATCTGCGCCGCCTGGGCACGCCGCCACCCCTTGAACACCCCGTAGGTGCCGTCCGGGTTCGGCCGGACGCTGATGACCTCCTCGACGCCCAGTTCCTTGACGGACGAGATCAGCTTGGTGTCCGGCTCGGTGTCGTGCTCGCGGGCGTTGCACTCGTCGCGTACGAGCAGTGCCGGGTCGAGGTGGACGAGGTGCTGTGCGGTCTCCTCGAAATCGTCGGGCTTGTCGGTCTGGGGCGAGACGGCGGTGGCCATGTGGCTCTCCTCTTCCTTGTCTCAGTGGGGAGTTGGGGGAGCGTCTCCCCGTCGTCATATTTCAATAATAGTGCAGTTATGGGATGCGGCTAGACACCCTCTGACCTGCAAAAATGCGTTGCTTAGCTCAGGTCGTGAACCAAGAGCCACGACGGCCCTGACAGAACTGGCAGGCCGTGCTGCTCGGTGAGACTGAGCAGGGCGTCGTTCCATAGCGGGTCGATGTCGAGGTCGGACATCGGCCGGTACTCGTTGGGCTCCAGCTCCTCGCACGCCGTGCCCAGGATGATGTGCTCACTGTCGCCGACACGGAAGAGGCCGACGCGTACGAACCCCGGGGCCGGACTGGCAGTCTCGGCGGGCCGGGCTTCCAGCGCGGTGTGGAGCGCGCTGAGGTCATGGGATGGGGCAATTGCAATGCCGTAGATCGCGTACACGGACGACTTGACGGACACGGCGGGCCTCCCTGGGTCAGGCCGTCACGCGGGTGACCTGGCGGGTCGGCAGGTGGACCCGCAGCACGTCTTCGAGTTCGGGCGGATCGATCGCTGCGAGCCGGTTGAGCGCGGAGGCCAGCTCCCGGTCGGCGAACAGCGTGTCGGTCAGTTCTGCTTCTCGAACCGGTACGCGGACTGCCCGGGTGTGAGTGTGCCGCAGGTCCGGCGTCTCCTCGGTGGTTGTGAGCGCTGCGATGAACGGGTTCCAAGTGACGCCCTGCGCCGCCCTCCGTTCCGTGGGCGTGAAGTACGCGGCCACCGGTGCCGGGGCGTCCTCGCTCTGCTGCGCTGCGAAGGCTGCGACCCGGTCGACGACGACTTCGCGGAGCTTCTCCTCGGTCGCGGTGAGGGACTCGATGGTCAACGACTCCAGGGACTTGAGTGTGAGACGGGTGAGGGCCTCGCGAACCAGTGGCGCGGTCGGCGTGGCAAGCGCTGAGGCCAAGTCGTTGGACTTCATCGGTGATGTCCTCTCGTGCTGATGGTCACGCGGGTGGAGGGTGGCCGGCAGTTCCAGAGTGCGGCCGTCGGCGTAGGTGATGATCCGCTGGCGGTCGGGACTGTCGCCGGTCTCGGCGACAGTGGCCTTGAATAGTTCGGCGACGGCGCGCGAGGACCTCAGGCCGGCGGTGGTGGTCCAGGAGCGGGGGGCTCCTTCGGGCGCGGCAACTTCGTGGCCAAGGTGGCTGGTTGGGGAAATTCAGACGGTGGGCGGGCTGGTGGGGCTGTGCTGCTCGCGTCTTTCGGCGTCCCGCTGTGCGTCCTGTGCGGTGTATCCGGTGTCGCAGAGCGGTCGGCAGAGCTGCCCGGCGGGGGCGTGGCAGGTCTCGCAGGCTTCGGTGAAGTCTTCGGAGGGGATCCACGGGCGGGGCTCGTTGCGCGGGGTGGCGGGCATGGCTGGGGGGCCTCCTGCGGCGAGAAGATCGGGGCGGCCGCGCCTCGTCTGGTGGCGACGGCCGCCCGCGCGCACGTCTGGTGGGCTCGGCGGTGGGCCTGTCAGAAGGTGCAGGTTCCGGCGAGGGCGGGGCGGCTCGCGGTCACGATGGACGCGCAGCCCCGGACGCGCAGGTCGCCGGTGTTGTCCCAGTCTCGCCACCACCGGGTGCTGGGGTCCCATCCGCTCTCCCCGACGATGAACCCGAGAAGGGTGCCTCCGCCGTGCTCCCGGTACTGGCGCAGTCCCCAGGCGTCGGGGTGATGGGCGGCGACGGGGGAGGCCAGGACGGCTTCGAAGATGACGTGCACGGTGAGGGCGGGCCAGGAGTCGGCCGGGTGCGGGTCGGACTCGAAGAAGATGCCGCGTGCCTCCGGGTCGATGCCCTTGCGTGCGGCGATGGCGAGCGGGCGGGCGACATCGTCGGGGATGACGGCGTACAGGCGGCCCATGTGGTCGGTGGCGACCGTGACGGCGTCCGCGGTGAGGATGGGCGAGGTGGCTGCGGCCATGGGGGTATCCCTCCGGGGCGTACTGGATGACTGGGTGGCCCGGTCTCAGGCGGGGAACTGTGCGGGCGCGACGGCTGCGGGGGTGACGACGTGGTGGCCTTGGGCGCGGAGCTCGGCGGCCACGGCTGATGCTGTGGACGTAGCTCGTCTGCGGGGTCACGGCGTCCCGGTCAGATGACACGGATCGTGGGATCGGCTTCCAGCACACCGAGCGCTGCGCGGATGGCGGCCCGGGTCTCTTCGCTGGGGCGGGAGTACGGGAACTTGAGGGCACGCACGGCGGTGTCGAGTTCGTCGTCGCTCAGCTCGTCGAGCTGCTGGCCGCTGCGGTACAGGGCCACAGCAGTGCAGGTGGCCACACGACCCCGGTTGTAAGTGACGGCCTGATCCGCAGTGAGGTCGGCGCCGAATACGTCGCGGGCGGTCGGCGGCAGCGGCGGGATACCCGTGTCGAGCGGACGGGCGGTCATGCGGATCACGGGCGGGAACAGGGCGCGGAGCAACGAAGTCAGCAAGGCAACTCCTGGGCGTTGAGGGGGACGGTTCAGCCCTGGGGGCCGGGTCCGGGGAGTTCCCCGGACCCGTTACATAAATAATAGTGCATTACTGCTGAGTGTGAACCCACCCCTGACCTGCGGTTCACTCCCGCGAGCGCGCTGCGGGGAGGTCGGCAACCAGGACGGTCGCGTTGTCCGCGTAGCTTGAGGCGTGCTCGATGGCGGCGGCCACGAAGTCCCCGGCGGCCCGCTTGGGGCTCGAGCCGAGATAGGCGGCGAGATCGCGGGCGGAATCCTCCAGCGGCTCGTACGCGCCGTCGCTGGCGAGCAGCAGGCGGCAGGCGTCCGTGGGGGCGGTGGCGGACTCGATCGCAGGGTGTCCGAACCGGCCCTTGCACTGGTCGTCGGACTCCACGGCTCCCAGGTAGGACGTCACACGATTGCGGCTGCCATTGAAGACGCGCCGCATGTTGTGGTCAGCAGTGAGGCACTGGAGAGTGCGGCCGGGAATGAGGACGTAGGCGCGGACGTCGCCGCACCATGCGACGGTCAGCGGCTTGCCGGGAGCGGCGACGGCGACGGCGGCGCATGCGTTGGGCAAGTCCGCGTACGGGTCGCTGCGCGCGGGCTCGGCGGCGTACCGGTCGTAGACGGCGCGGAGGCCGGCCTCGGCGTCGCCGCGTCGCGCAGCGGCCTGAGCGACGCGGCGGGCGGCGGCGCTGGTCCAGGCCTGCACATCGTCGCTGGAACCGATGCCGTCGCACAGGACGTACGCGCGGGTCCCGGCGTGGGTGTAGGTGGCGGTGGCGTCGCACTGGTGGGAGCGGTCGCCTATCAGCTGCGCGGACGCGTGGGCCATGGATGCTCTCCTCGGGCTGGGGCGGAGTAGTCGGCCTGCTCGGCCGGACAGTGTCGGGTGCTCGGTCGGATAGCGCCGGGTGTGGGAGGGGGTGGGGGGAACCCCCTCCCACATCATCAATAATAGTGCTTTTTAGGGATGTGTGAACCCACCCCTGAACTGAGGACTTACGGATGTGCCGCCGTCCCGGCGTCCAGGGCCGGGCGCTTCACCTGGTGCTGGAGCGTGTTGGGGGCGGGCGGTTCGTGGTCCCGGTAGTCGGACACCACCACGTATCCGCCTGGCACGGTGTCGAGCCGGAGCTCCGGCCCCCAGTCCTCGCACACGTGGCGGGGAGGGTGCTCGATGTCGTCGACTTCGACTTGTGCGGCCCAGCCGGTCACGGCGTGGCCGAACTGGCGCCTCCAGTTCCGGAGGATGGGGAAAAGTTGTCCGAAGTCGTCGACCAGGGCGGCGGCGCGGGCCTGGCCGGGCGGTGGGCATTCGGCGTAGGTGGGGGTGTCGGGGTCGGTGCGCTCTCCGAGCGTCATGAGCCAGCGCAGGGTCACACGGTCTCCATCCGGGGTGTGGTGGGCGTGCCGGGCTGTGGGCGGCGGGCGGTGCGCCGGGTCCGCTGCTGGGCGCGCAGGGATGAGGCTTCGGCCGCGGCGTTGCGGGCGCGGTCGTGTTCGCCGGCGGCCTCGGTGAGGCAGTAGGGGCCCAGCCACGCCTGGACGTCGACGTTGCGGGCCAAGGATCCGTCCAGGTTGGTGAGCATGAGCAACAGGACGGGGTGGGGCCGGGCAGTGAACCAGCGGGCGACGGTCCACCAGGTGGTCACGGCCGCGCGCAGCGCGGGCTGCGAGGCGCGGGCCTTGCCTTCCAGGCGGGCGGCTGCGCTGCGGTGGTGGTCGGCCGACCAGGTGAGGAACCGCAGAAGGGCGGGAGTGTCGCGCTCACGGGAGGCGGTGAGGATCTGGGGGAAGTCCGAGCGATGCGTGACGTGTTCGGCGCAGGCGCGCAGGACGGCCGTGAGCGTCTGCGCTGTCGTGGACGATGGCTCGTGTCCGGCGGCTGACTCCATCGGGTAGACGGCTACCTGGGGGCGGTCGGCGGGCGCGTCACGGTAAAGGGTGAGGCTGCCTCGGTAACCGGTGCGGCTGCGTGCGAGCCGCGGCAGTGCCTCGGCGGGGGCGGTTTCCTGGAAGGCGTTGACGGGGCCGAGGCAGGCGCGGACGGCGGTGAACTGGTCCCAGTGCCGGACGTGGTGGGTGCCGGTGACGTGGACGCTCCCGCGCATCGCTCCGCCCAGCTCGAACACGACGGAGTCGTGTCCGCGGGGCCGGGCGGTGGCGTGCACGGTGCCAGCGGGTGTCTCGACGCTCAGAGTCGAACTCATGGCGGCTGCTCCTGGTGGTGGTCGACGTGGCGGGCGGTGCGCTGCGGTGGTCGTGGCCTGGTGGGCGGTGATGGTCTCCCCGCGCCCGGCGAAGGGGAGGGGCGGGCGCGGGGAAGCAAGGGCGGCCAGCGGCGATCTGGCCTGGGGGCCGTGTGCCTTCCCCCTTGGGGAAGGCCGGGGAAGACACACGGGGCTTGTGGGCAGCTACGTCTGCGGGACGTAGCTCCAACAGGTGCAGCCGCTGCCGTCGGCCCGCGAGCGGGGCCACAGGCGGGACAAGTCGTGTTCAGACTTGGGGTATCTGCACTCACCGCACGGCGGGCCCCAGGTGTCGGGCTCGTCGGCGGGCTCGGCGGTGTAGATGTCCGGCGCGCTCCACGGGAAGCCTCCGGGGTCGAACCTGATGGAGGAGTCGGGCATGAGGTGGGCCCACCCTGCGGGCCACCCGACGACGGGTTTGCGGCGGCATCTGGCGATGGCATCGCGGACGGCGCGGCCTCGCCATATCTGCGTGACGCCGGGTGGTCCGGTGACGCGGTAGGCGGGCGCTGTGACTTGTTCGTCCGGCCGGTTGATCAGGATTCCGGATGCCCGGTCGGGGGTGAACGTGGCGGTGGAGTGGTTGCGGGTCTGGCGGTAGCGGATGACTCCGTCGTCCGTCATCGTTGCTTCGCTGGAAAGCCAGAAGTTGAGGTTGCCGCGTAGGAAGGTGTCCAGTCCCTGGCCGGTCGTCTGTCGGCCGAACTCGGCGATGCGGGCAGGGTAGTCGCCTGCCTGGCCCGCATGCTGGTCGTACCGGGCGTGGATGTCGGCGGCGTCCATGTGGAGGTAGGGGCCTTCGATCCCCCAGTAGGGGATGCGGTGGGCGATGATCCGGGTTCCTGGGAGCGTCTGTCGGGCGGGGACGTCGATGGGGTCCGCGGCTGGTGCGGGGGTGTCAGGCACGATTGCTCCCCTCGTCGCTGGCGGTCGGCTCCGGGAGGGCCGGAGCGCTGTAGATCTCGCGGTCCTCGGCGGCGACGCCGGGGCAGGGAGTGAGGGCGACTTCGACGGCGGTGGTATTCATGGGGTGCAGCCATCCGTTACGGACGGTCCAGCCGCAGCTGCGGGGGCGCGGCTCGGCGGCCGTGGTGGCTATGAGAGTGGCGCCGGTGACAGTGCTGCCCTCCAGCGCGAACACGAGAAACACGGCAAGGGTGTAGTAGTCGTCATCGCCGAGAATGCCGCTGAGCTCGATGTTCGTTGTGGGTGAGAATTCGACTGTCTGGCACAGGGGTACGCCGTCGGTCCGCATGATCGCGATGTCCAGCGTGCGTTCGCCAGGGCCGATGGCCTCGAACACGGCGGCCAGCGCGTCCAGTGTGCGATCCATGGCGGCCTCGGTTGCGGCCTTGTCCGGGGGGATGAATCCGGGGCGTGCGGGCATGGCGGATTGCTCCTTGGCGAGAGGGAGTCAGCAAAAGGCCGGCGGGGGCCGTGTGGGGACGGCGGTGGGGCGGTGGGCGGTGTGGCGCGCACCGCGTTCGGGTGTAGCGGGGCTTCCTCGCGCGCGGTCTGCTCCGCAGACGTCTCTGCCGCTACGCGGCAGGGGCGAGGCGGGCGCGCTCCGCGCTCGGGGGCCCGTGTGGGCCGGGCGGGGGCCCCGACCCACACGGGGTCTTGGGTCGCCGTGTCCGGCGACTACTGCGAACGCTCCGACTCGGGGCGCTGTGGGCCCGTGCGGGCCGGGTGTCGGGGTCACCCGGCCCGCACGGGGGTCTGTCAGCCGTGCGCGGCGGCGGCCGTGAGGGCGGGAAGTGCGAGCGCTTCCAGGGCGGCGGCCTGGTCGGCGTCGGCGAGGGTCTGCGCGGTCGATGTGACGGCCTGCATCACGCCACCCGCCGTGATCTGCCCACCCCGGATGAAGTGGGCGAGAATCGTCTCCTTGGTCTCGTTGCTGATCTTGAGAGACTTCGTGACGTGCTCGATGGTCTTCGTCGGCTCGGCCACGGGCTTACCGGCGGCGGCCTGAATCTCACGGAGCTTCGCTTCGACGTACTCGCGAGACAGGAACGTCCGGACCGCGTCGGCGGTCTTGGACGTGATCACTGCGAGTTCCTTCCGTTCGGTCTCCTCCGACCAGGACACCACTCCCTCGTCGTGCTTGGCGCCGATGTGCACGGCGCGCATGACATCCATGGGCATCGTCAGGCCGTTGGTGCACACCCGCATGACCACACGCGGGGTCACCGACCACGCACCGGCCCCGACTTCGCTGTTGGTGATGACGAACCCGGCCGAAACGATCGGGAGTTCGTCACCACTGCGGCCGTCGAACGGTGAGCGGTACCCGCTGAGCAGCTCGGGCGCCATGACGGCGACCGCTTCGGACTCCACCCGCACGTACATGCGACGGTCGGTGAGATCGCAGCCGGTGACGTTGGTCGGGTGCCCGGACTTCTGCACGCCGTCCAGGGCGGCCAGCAGGATGTCAAGGTTGTCCATGACCTTGTAGCTGTCGGACATCAACGCGCGGGCCACGCCAGCGGCGGGCGCGGCGCCGGGGGCGCTGTCGCCTCGGAGCGCACGGAGCATGAAACGGCGCTCGGGCTCCTGGCGCAGCCACGCGTTCACGTTCTCGTCCAGGAGCGGGACGTTCTCGGCACGCATGCGGCGGAGGTAGCCCACCGGGATCTTCAGCTTGTCCGCGATGCCCTCGTCCGCCACGGCGGTGGGGCGGTAGGTGCCGTCCACGTCCGTTACGCCCTCTTCCGTGATCTGGCGCTCGATGCCCTCGACCTGGACGTTTCCGTCACGGAATGACAGAGCGGATGCGGAGGTGACGACGTCCAGCTTCCGGTTCCTGTGGTCCTCCAGGATGCTGACCAGGTCCCGGAGATCGGCGTTCCGGGCGCCCCGGGGGGCTGCTGCTGTGGCGCGCTCTGCGTACTGCTGAGTCATGCGATGTTCCCCTTCGCTGTTGTCTTCTGCGGTTCGGGGGGCGGGGCCACCGCCCCCCGAACAACTTCAACAATAGTGCAAATCGCGGGTGGGTAAACCCACCCCTGACCTGGCGGTTTTGGGTCTCAGCGGGCGCTGACCAGGGCAGGGCGGGCATGCTCGTGTCTGCGGGTGGCCTCGGTGCACCTGCACGCTGGCACCGCTGTTCTCCAGGGCGGTGGACGTGACCGCCGGCGCAGGCTGGGCAGGGGCGGTGAGCGTCGGCCCTCTGGATGTCCGGGCGCTTGCGCTGCTGCGCTCTCGGTCGCGGTCCCTGCGGCCCGTGGCTCGGCTACTTGACGCGTGTCTCGACGCCCCGCGCCTGCCGACGGGGGGACGGATGCCGGGACAGCAAGCCGTCGGATAGTGAGCCTGGCCGGGGTGCCGCGCCCTGCGGAGGTGGGGAAGCAGGGCGCGGCGGCTCGGCGTTGCTGTTACTCGGGCCTCGGTGGCTAGTGGCTCGTCTCGGTCATGCCGGGACCTCTGCGGCGCTGGCCTCAGCGGTCAGGGCTTCCTGGATCAGGGCGTCCAGGGCCTGGCCGATGCGTCGCCTGGACACCGGTCCCATGGGGCAGCAGCCCTCTCGGTCGATCCGTTCGAAGACTGCTTTCCTGGCCGGGCTCGGGGGAGTGATGCCGGGCATGACTCCGGCATCGGCTGCCCGCTGCCTGAAGTCGCCCCAGACACTGCACCAGTTCTGCGTGTCGGCCAGATCGTCCAGCTCATCGGCCGTGGCGGGCAGGATGGGCAGGATGTGCTGAGCCTCGGCCCGGTACTCCGCGCAGTTCTCGGCGATCCACTTCACCAGCGGATCACCGGACGCTTTGAGGGCTTCCCACGCGGTCTTCTGCGCATCTGCGCACGCGGCGTAAGCCTTGTCGACCTCCTCGTAGTAGGCGCTGAACTGGCGCCGACCGTCATCGCTGTGGTCGTGCCGCTCCGGGTACTTCTCGCCTGCCGCAGCCTCGGCTGCGCTCTGAGCCGTGGTGGCCGCTTCAACGCTCGCGAAGTACTTCTGTACCTCCGGCAGCATCTGCCGGGCTCCCTGCTCTGCCATTTGTCGCTTCCCCTTCGACGTTGTTTTCTGCGGGGTCGGGGGGCGGGGCCACCGCCCCCCGAACAACTTCAACAATAGTGCAAGTCAGGGGTGAGTAAACCCACCCCTGACCTGCGCTTTCTTCCCGTTCCCCTCCACTCTCAGGGAGGGAAGGCAGCTAGCTCAGAAACCCGCGCGATTCGAGGAACTGGCCCAAAATGAGAGCGATCCCATGCGGCTTGTAGATCTGAGGGAAGCGCCGCATTTCCACTTCGGTCTGACCAGCCTTGTTCGGCTCGGGAAGCTGGTGGACGAGCCGGTAATTCGCGTCACCCGTCGGCATTTCCAGAACGACCGGGCCGCGCTTGGTGTTGACGCGAATCCCCGTGTACTTGTCGTCGATGTTGTGGAGGATATCGGCACCCGCGCGCCGGACGGAAAGCGGAAGGAAGTTCGCGACGGTACGGGCCTGAATGGCAAGGCCGTTCATTGGCGCGTCCGCTCCGCGTACGCGGCTGACAATGCCGTCTGAGATCTTGATTTCCACGGTTTCCCCTTCGTTGTTCCTTGCGGTTTCCGGGGGTCGCCTCCCCCAGAACTCAAAGAATAGTGCATCTTGGGTTGGGATGGAACCCCTCGTTGCGCCTGATGTTGCGTACCGGGTTGCGTTCTGACGTTGCGTTAGGTGTTGCAATCGGGGTTGCGCAACCCATCGGCAGACTTCGCACAAAACCACAGGTCACATGGGCATTCTTGGCGTGGTCGCATTGCTGACATCCCCTCTGCTGCCGCTCTCCCTGCCCGAATGAGAGAGAAAGGGTGGGTGCGGGCTGGGTGGCGCGGCGGCGTCGGGGATCGGGGCGGAGTGGATGTGTTGCGCGTCGGCGGGGCCTCCGCGCGCTGGGTGCCGGGGCGCCTGGCGAGGCACCTGACGAGGTGTTGGGTGTGTGGGTGCCCGGTGGGTGCCCACACACCCTCTGTCGTGTTCTGACGCTCGTTCACTCTCCCTCTCTTTCAAACGGGTTGGTCCCGGAGGGACCAACCCGTTTCTGATTTCCATGCTTTTCTGGTTCCATGGAATTCGGGAATTCTTCTCTTTCTTTCCTGTCTGGGGAATTCGGAGAATCCCTGACAGGCTCCGGGAATGGACTGGAAGGCCATTCCCGCACCCCGCACCCGAAAACCTCCTGACACCCCATCAAACCCCATCCCACAAAACCGCAACACCCCACCCATACAACGCTGTTCGTGCCGGAGGCACGCAGGTTTATGGAATCTGGCCGGAGGCCAGTTCCATAAACCCCCCGCCGGAGGCGGGCTGCCTTTCGCGCGGGGACGCGCGAAACGAGCGGAGCGAGTATTCGGCTGCCGGAGGCAGAGCGAAGCGG
>NZ_JAUSZM010000002.1 GCF_030817655.1 Streptomyces sp. V4I2 | reverse complement strand
AGCTTCCCCTTGATGTTGGACACCTGGAGACTGGGACGTGAGGTTCCAGAGGAAGTAGTGCCAGGTGGGAAGCAAGAGCAACCGCAGCAGGCGGTACTCGGAGGAGTTCAAGCGCGACGCGGTCGCGCTGGTCCGCTCCTCCGGCAAGACCGTCACCGAGGTGGCCCGGGAGATCGGGGTCAGCGCCGAAGGGCTGCGGAACTGGGTCAAACAGGACACGATCGACCGCGGACAGGGGACGCCGGGCGAGCTCACAAGCGCGGAGCGGGAGGAACTGCGTCGGCTGCGGCGGCAGAACCGTGAGCAGGCCGAGACGATCGAGGTGCTGCGAAAAGCGGCGGTCTTCTTCGCGGGGGAGAGCGATCGATGAACGATGTGTATGCGTTCATCGAGGCGGAGAAGACCACCCACCCAGTCGCTCTGTTGTGCCGGCTGCTGAAGGTGGCCCGCTCCTCCTTCTACGCCTGGATGGCCGGCGAGCAGGCCCGCGCCGCCCGCCGGGCCGCCGACGACGCCCTGGCCCACGAGATCACCGTCTTGCACATCGCCTCTCGGTGCACCTCCGGGGTGCCGCGCATCCATGCCGAACTGCGCAGGCTGGACCGGCGGGTCAACCGCAAGCGAGTGGAGCGGATCATGCGTGAGCGCGACATCACCGGGGTCACCCGGCGCAAGCGCCGGTCGCTGACCCGTCCGGCGAAGAAGGCGGTGCCCGCTCACGACCTGATCGGCCGCGACTTCACGGCCGCCGCCCCGGGGCGGAAACTGGTCGGTGACATCACCTACATCCCCACCGACGAGGGCTGGCTGTATCTGGCGACCTGGCTGGACCTGGCGACCCGCGAGATCGTCGGCTACTCGATGGCCGACCACCACCGCGCATCCCTGGTGGTCGACGCACTGACGATGGCCGCCGGCCGCAGCGACCTCCAGCCCGGCTGCATCGTGCACTCGGACCGCGGAGCGGAGTACACCGCTGACGAACTCCGCCGGGAAGTACGCCGGTTGGGGCTGCGGCAGAGCATGGGACGAACCGGCTCGTGCTACGACAATGCCGCCGCCGAGAGCTTCTTCGCGCTGCTGAAAGCGGAGATCGGCACTCGCCGCTGGCCCGACCGGATTACCGCCCGCGCGGAGATCTTCACCTTCATCGAGACCTTCTACAACCGCAAGCGGCTGCGGAGGCATCCAGTCTGGGGCTACCTCACCCCGCTGGAGACCCGGCAGCGACACGAGCAAGAACACGCCCTCGCAGCGTAAGCATCGAGTGTCCAGCATCACGGGGAAACTTCACCAGTGCGCGGAGTTGGAGGACGGGTTCGTACCGAAGTTCGCAGTGGAGCTGGATGTAATGATCATGCTCGCCGGCAGCGTCGTTGACCTCGAACTGCCGGGCAAGGTCCAGTGTGAAGACGCGCGGGCCCTCGAAGGAGTGGGTCCCGTACTGGAAGAGAAGACCATCAGCGTCGGGTGTGCCCGCGGTGTCGAAGCGTTGCGAGCCGAAGCAAACGAACCTAAGCCACACCTCGTCCAAGTCCAGGTCGGCGAGGGGCTGTTGCCCAGGGCTCAGCTCATATCGAAGTCGCTCCTGGGCCTGGTCTATGGGCAGTCTCCTCGACATCCCTACCGCCCGCGCCGCCGGCACCGAAAGTGCCGGACCATCCGGCCTACCAGCAATCATGGCGGTGTTCACCGCCGCCGACCGTCCGCTGCGTGCGCGGCAGGTGTGCGAGGCGATGGACGTGGCGGTCGCGCCCAACAACATCAACAACGTCCGCCTCAAGCTCAAGCGGCTGGCCGACCGCGGGCTCCTGGCCGAGACCGAGCCAGGCTTGTTCACCCAGCCTCGACCGTAGTCGCCACCACCTGCCCGCTTGTCCCGCACGAAACGAAGAATCGGGCATCAGGTCTCATACCGCCCTCTGAACAAGGCTGGCCGACGCCTGGGAAGCGGCTGGCGGCGCGGGGACCTGAACAACGCGGAGTATCGCGAGCTTTGGGACCAACGCAACGCTGCTCTGAAGCAGTTCGTTGCTCAGAGGCGGCTTTGAGTAGACGCTGAACTTCCGCGACGGTGTACGGCTCCACAACGGGAAGAGAAGCCCCTGCCCGAAGCCCCCGGAGCCGGAGCAGCCGGGCAAGGTCCTCGATCTCATGGCCGCCCTCAACGAATCCGTCCAGCAGGCCAAGGCCTCCCGCGGCGAGGCGCCGACGTCCACGAGATGCCGAAGAAGAAGACCGCGAAGAAGCAGCCAGCCAAGAAGACGACAGCGAAGAAGACCACGAAGAAGACGGCAGCACGCCGATCACGCAGCGCCTGGGACTGACCGCGGAAGACAACGGCGCCACCCAGCTCCTGCAGACCGCCGGCGTCTCGTCGGAGACGGTCCACCGGTCCGTCGGAACCCGGCTGAGCATGGGTGCCTCCCAAGCAGCCGAACGCATCGCCTGGACGCCCTACTCCCGCAAAGCCATCGCTATCGCGGAGGCACGGTCCGAGCAGAACGGATCCGACCGCATCGACTGCGACGACCTGCTGATCTGCCCTGCCCAGGTCGGCCGCGGAGCGGCCGCCAACGTCCTGACCGAGGCCGGCTTCGACCCAGCTCCTCCTGTGTGTCCTCGACTGTCGGTACCGCCTGTCGACGCGCTGACCCGGCGACGGATAGCGCAACGCCCCAGCCGGGCACGGCCACTGCGTGCTCGCTACCCGGCGTACCGGACCGCCCTCTTCACCTCAAGCTCCACCCCGGCCCGCATCGCGCCCTGCTCTTTCGCATGCACGGTGACCGCGGCCTGCACGTCTTGGGCAAGGTCGCGCCATGCCTGCCACGCGGTCTCGTAAGCGGGCGGGTCGCCTTGGTCGCGTAGGGCTTGTACGGTCGCGTGCGCCTGGTCGGCGGCGCGTTGCTTCTCCACGAGTTCCTCGAAGGTATGTGCCACATAGGGACCCTAAGCCGTGCACCACCGAGACCCCCCCCCGCGACGTGCGCAGCAGGGAGCTCACTCGTCTACTTCTCGGTTGGGCCGTCGTCGCTCGCGAGCTCAAGCCCGCGGCGCGTGCCAGGCCAGTTGAGCAGCGCCCACGCGGCCCCAGGTCAACTTTTTGTCCAAAAACCGATCGGTTGCTGGACAACGGACCTCAGATGCTTGAGAAAGGGTCCCGCGTGTTCAGCAAGCCTGTTCAACAAGGTGATTCGTCTCAGCTGCCGGAGCGCTCGCGGGGCTGGCCGATCAGCGAGCGCAGCACCGGCACCGTGGAGCCGGCCGCGCTCAGCCCGGCCAGCGCCGCACCCGCTACGGGGATGCCGGTCAGCACGGTGAGACCGTCGACGACCAGCCCGAGCACGAGCGCGGTGAGCAGTACGACGGTGGTGTGCAGGGACAGGAACGGCGGCTCCGCTTCGGGGCCGCTCGGGCCGTGTCCCGTCTCAAACGATCACGTCCGTGGCCGCGGCTCTGACCCGCGACGACCAGATCAGTTGAGACGGAATCAGCCCGTAAATCGCAGACGATCTGGTCCCGGAACCACGAATGCGCCGCGTGCGCTCTGCTGCTGACCAGGGCGTCTCAACCAACATGGCTCGGCAAGACCAGATCACCCGAGACGGGGACCAGATCGCCGGAGACGGGACAGGCCGGGCTGTACCGGCGGCGGTGTCATCTGGGTTGTCCTGTGCCATCGATTCCTACTGATCTTTTCGGGCTGTTGTCGGGTGCTGATCCCCGCGGTAGGTCGGTGGTATGCGGTACGAGCATGAGTACGTCACGCTCGGCGTAGGCGGCGGCGATGCGCCGGGTCCGGGCTGATGGCGTTGGCCTCGACGTACACGCCTCGGAAGGGGTGCGTGAGGACCTCGTGCGCCACGTCCTCCGCCGCGTGCGGCGGGCAGACTGACAGGACGAAGTCCGCTTGCGGCCAGGGCGGATTCGAGGGACTCGGCGGCCTCCAGGTCTGCCTCCTGGGCCCGTTGGAGGCTGGCGGGGCCGCGGCCGGTGGGGACGTACAACGCCCGGGCTCCCGAACGGGGCGCCTGGCCGCCGACTTTCGCGCCCGTGGCGCCGGGATGCAGAAGCGTCAACGTGGTCATGGGCCTCACGTTAGGCGGGGGCCGTCACCGGGCCCGGCGCGCGGTGCCGACAACCAAGCGCGGGCCATGACTTCCCCTCCGTCGGTCCTGTCCTACTGAAACATTCAACAAAGGGATCTTCGCGACCGGTAAAGGTTCTACCCGCATAGATGATCCCGGTGCTGTCATGCTCACGACCGCCCGGAATTCCTGCCGGGCACCGCTCCGGGAGATCCCCCCCCATGCCCCGAATATCCCGCTCCGTGGTCACCGCCCTCTCCTCCCTCGCCCTCGCTGGCGCCGGCCTCACGGTCGCAGCCGGCACCGCGCACGCGCAGAGCTGCAGCCAGGACTACCTCCCCCTCCCCGACCCCACCTGTCAGCCCGGTGCCTTCAACCCGGACGTCACCCAGTCCACCATCGACACCACGATCTGCGTCTCCGGGTGGACCGCGACCGTCCGGCCGTCCAGCTCGTACACCACCGCGCTGAAGAAGACGCAGATCGTCGAGTACGGCTATACCGACACCAGCACCTCGGACTACGAGGAGGACCACTTCGTTCCCCTCGAACTCGGCGGCTCCCCCAAGAGTGCGCTGAACCTCTGGCCCGAGCCGGAGTACGGCACCAAGACCGCCGCCAACAAGGACACCGTCGAGAACAAGCTCAAGAAGGCCGTCTGCGCCGGCACCGTCACCCTCGCCGACGCCCAGGACGCGATCGTCACCGACTGGACGACCGCGCTGGCCGACCTCGGCCTGAGCTGATCCCGTCCGCTCGACGTTGGGGTCGGTCTCCTCCTCCGGGAGTAGCCGGCCCCTCTCGGCTCCCTCTCGCGAGGCAGACCAAGTGCCTCCGCACGGGCGATGTTCTTGAGCATCGCGAGGACGAGTGCGGGGCATAGGAGAGGGGCACAGGAGCTACTGAGCTCGTCGGATTGTTGTCCGGTGCTGGGTGAGGGTGAGTCCGGTGCCCGCAAGGCAGCCGTCGATGAGGTCGGGCCGGAGCTGGATATGACGCAGGCCCCGGCGCAGAGTGCGTTCAAGATGCTCGTCGTCGGTGAAGGCGGTGTTGGCCAGCGGGCCGCGCCGTAACAGCGACCAGATGCCCTCCACCGGATTCAAGTCCGGCGCATAGGAGGGCAGTTGCACGATGGTGAGCCAGTCATGCGCGGCCGCGTACTCACGCATCCCGGCGGCCCGGTGGACGTTGAGATTGTCCCAGATCAAGACGATGGGCGCGCCGAGTTGGATGTGGGCGCGGACGACCAGGTCGCGGTAGTCGCGCCAGGAGAAGCTGTCGCGTCCGGTTCCCTTGTGCTTGCGGTGGCGGCGCGGCCGGTAGATCAGCCGGGACGCCTCGCCCGGCCGGTAACAGCACATGGCGGCGATCGACCAGCGGCGCCAGGACCGGCCCCGCACCCGCACCACGGGCGTATGCCCACGCCGGCCCCAGGTGCGGGCCCGTGGCGGCGTCATCGAGAACCCGGCCTCGTCCTCGAAGACGACAAAGGCCCCGAGCGCCGCCGCAGTCATTCCGCCTGCGGCCACACATCCTTCTTCCACAGTTCGACCGCATGCTCGTCGCGTTCCATGGCCCGGCGCGCGGGAGACTGCCAGGACCAGCCGTGGCGGTGCAGCAGCCGCCATACCGCCGCCATCGAACAGTCGATCCGGAACCTGAAGGCGATCAGGACTCTGATCCGTGCCAGGGTCCACCGCTGGTCCTCCCAGTCGTGCTCGGCGGGCCCGAGGGCCAACTCCTTCTCCAACTCCGCGAACTGGTCGTCGGACAGCTTGGGCAGTTTCGGCGGCCCTGCGGTGGCGAGGGCATCCATCCCGCCTTCCCGCCAGGCACGCCGCCAGCGTTCCACCGACCGCTCACTCACCCGCAGATCCCTCGCGATCACCGCGGTCCTCTCGCCGCGTGTGAACCGTTCGCCCGCCTCGTACCGGATCCGCTCACGAAACTGTCGCCGCTCGGCGGTCAACCCGCCGCCCTGCGCGTACCGCATACCACCGGCCTACCGCAGGGATCAGCACCCGACAACACCCCGAAAAGATCAGTAATGTCGTTTGTCAAGCGGCCAGGGGCGCCGGCGGCGTGAGCTCGTAGCACCGTCCGTCCCGCAGGAGGGCCCAGAGAACGTTGACGCGGCGGCGGGCGAGAGCGAGGACGGCCTGAGTGTGTCGTTTCCCCTCGGCACGTTTGCGGTCATAGAACCGTCGGGATTCCTCGCACCTTCGGATGCTGAACAGCGCGGAGGTGTAGAGGACCCGCTGGAGGCGCCGGTTGTATCGCTGCGGGCGCCGGAGGTTGCCGCTGATCTTGCCGGAGTCGCGGGGAACGGGTGCGACGCCGCCGAAGCCGGCGAGGCGGTCCGGGGTGCCGAAGACGGCCATGTCGCCGCCGGTGGCTGCGAGGAACTCGGCGCCGAGGATGACGCCCATGCCGGGCATGCTGGTGATCACTTCGAAGTGCCGGTGGTCGCGAAACCGGGCCTCGATGAGCTTGTCGAGCTCGGCGACTTGCTGGTTGAGGGCCATCACCTCCTTGGCCAGCGTGTGGACCATCTGGGCGGGCAGCTTCTCGCCGGGCAGGCTGGTGTGCTGACGATCGGCGGCATCGATGGCCGTCTCGGCCAGCTGGTCGGCGCTGCGGACGCTGCGGTTGCGGAGCCAAGTGGCCAGGCGCTTGATGCCGAGCCGGCGAAGGGCGGCTGGTGTCTGGTAGCCGGTCAGCAAGGTGAGCGGGCCGGTGTTGGTGAGGTCCAGGGACCGCTCCAGGCCGGGGAAGATGCCGGTCAGCTGGGCCCGGAGCCGATTGACGGTGCGAGTGCGGTCGGCGACCAGGTCCATGCGGCGGCCGGTGAGGATCTTGAGGTCAATCACGGTCTCGTCGCCGCCGCGTAAGGGGTGCAGGTCGCGGCGGATGCGGACCTGATCGGCGATGACCGCGGCGTCCTTGGCATCGGTCTTGCCTTCGCCGCGATAACTCTCGGAGGCGCGGTGGATGGCCCGGCCGGAGATGTAGTGGACCGGCTGGTCGTGATTGAGGAGGATCGCGATGGCCAGGGCCGCTCCGCCGTCGGCCAGGTCGATTCCCCAGGTCACCTCGTCGGCCAGGGTCAGGACGTCGGTGAGGAGTTCGAGGAGTTCGGGCTCGTCGTTGGCGACGCGCCGCGACAGCAGCCGGCGGCCGCTCTCGTCGATCGCGACGCAGTGATGGTGGGTCTTGCCTGCGTCGATGCCGGCCCAGATCGCGGCCATGGTGCCTCCGTGCGGTGGGTGCTGGGTGCCTCCCGACGGACGACCTCGCTGTCGATTCCCTACGGAGCGATCATTCGCAATTCCTAATTGGCAGCCGAGTCGTCGTGGGGCGTCGGGCGGCCAATCGATGGAAGCCACAAGCGGCAGAAGTTTGAAAGCCACACCTGACGCCCCTGGGTGGGCCAACCATACGAAGGGCTCGCCCTGTCCCGTCAGACAACGTAGGGAACTTTGAGCGGCATCAGCCCAGCTCACCGGGCGATGGGCCGGGTCGGATGGGACCGTCACCGTGCCACGGGCGCAGTCTCGGCCACCAGCCCGGTACCGCCCGGCGGTACTTCTCGTACTCCGCGCCGAACCTGCGCAACAGTGCCGGCTCTTCGTACCACCTTGCGAACGCCCACATCCCTGTTCCGACGAGCAGCCCGTACGCCAGCAGAATCGGTCGGCCCAGCAGCAGTGCCTGCCCCCCCGATCGACGCCGTGACTGCTCCATACATCGGGTTGCGCACATGGCGATACAGCCCGCCCACCACCAGATGCTCAGTGGGCGCGACCGGGGCCGGAGTGCCCAGCCCGTCCACTGCAAACCGCGTGAAGGCGTGCACCAACACCACCGCACCCACCGTCAGTAAGACGACGCCCACCAGCCGTATGGCGAGCGACCACTGACCGGCCTGCCACCCCGTCAACCACCAGGGCACAAGCCCGGCGACTGTGCCCGGAGCGAGCGCCATGAACACCGAGCTCCCCACGACCGCCCTCGATCTGCGCATACGGTCAGCATCGCCGCCGCGCCATGCGCCGTACACAGGACGGTCGGCCTCCGGTATTCACCGCTCAAACTTCCCTACGTTGTCTGACGGGACAGAAGGCGTCGAGAAGAGACTTCATCTTGTAAGCGCACTAGGAAGAGGAACCGACGGAATGCTGTGACCTGCTGGAAGGTGGCATGCGCCGAGTGATGGTCCTGCGTGGACGCGTGGAGATTCCCGGTGGACCTCCATACGCTGGCGGCGTCGGCCTGGGCAGCCATCCCTTGATCCTGGGTGGCCAAGGCGGTCATCTCGTCATGGGGAACCTGTGCTCGGGCCCAGGGGTGCAGGGGCGGACAGCGTGCTGCGGCCGTGCAACCTGCCACGCTCCTCGGGCGTGACGAGGTGGTGAGGGCACAACCCCTCGAATCAGTGATCTGGAGGGGGCAATGCGCGATGCACGCGTCTTCGACGATTTCTACTCCGGCAATGTGCGTCGGCTGACCAGCCAGATGTACGCGATGACCGGCAGTCTCCCCGAGGCCGAGGACCTGGTGCAGGAGGCCTTCGCCCGGGCCTGGCAGAACTGGGAGAAGGTATCGGGCTATGCGGACCCGGAGGCCTGGGTGCGTTCGGTGGCCTGCCGTATCCGGGTGAGCGTCTGGCGGAAGGCGGTCAACCGGCTCACGGCCCACCGCCGACATGGCGTACCCGACAAGGTTCCTGCTGTCAGCCCTGACTACGTAGCGATCGTCGCGGCGTTGCGGCGCATCCCCTACGAGCAACGGCGGGCGATCGTGCTGCATCACTTGGTCGGGTTGTCCGTCGAGGAGACTGCACGGGAAACCGAAGTCGCGCCGGGAACGGTCAAGGCCCGGCTGTCGCGCGGGCGCCAATCGATGGCGCTCCATCTGTCCGACATCGCGGGCGACAGCCCAGGCGGTGCCGCCCGCCCACCCGGTTTGCGGCCGGCGGTCTCGGCACCCGGCATCGTTCCCGCTGTCGCGACCGACGTCCTCGGCTCCGCCGACCAGGAGGTGCACCACCATGACTGAGGACTTCGAGGCCATCCTCCAGGCAGGGTCTGAGGAGCTCGCCGCGCGAACCAGCGCCCGGCCTGCCGCAGTGGTCCGCACTCGCGGCGACGAGCTGCGGCGCCGTCACCGGATGGCCACCGCCGCACTGGCCGTCGCCCTGGTGGCCGCGGTGGGCGGCGGTACCTTCGCCGTCACCGGCCATTCCCGCCAGGCCGCTGCGCCCGAGGCGGTCGTGAGCCCGACCACACCGGCCACGTCCACGGCCCAGCCGACCGTGACTCCGAAGACCCCCAGCGCGGCGCCGGACAACCCGGCGGCCACACACCCGTCGACCCCTTCACCGCCGTGCCGTTCCCTGGTGGTGCCACAAGAGGTCAAGGACGCGGTCACCCAGGCGTACCAGCGATCGCAGCCGGGGCTGGTGCACATCGCCCCGGTCAGGGGCACCTTTTACTACGGCGAGTGCGACGGCGTCTTCTACGCGGGAACCTCCTTCACACCGACGGCCGACGCCACCGAAAACGAGCTGGTCCAGCTCCAGGACGAGGGGGGCGCGGAGAAGTACTTCACCAAGGCCAAGGGCAGCGCGTGGACCTTTGCAGCCGGTGACGGGTTCCCGCGCGATCCCCGGGGCTGCGCCGCCATCCATGAGATCCCGGCACGGCTGGCCGCACTCTGGGGTGACTGCCTTGCCCGGCCCTGACCCCGCCAGACGGCGCCATGCCCGGGACTGGAGCTCCGAAGAAGACGGCGGCCCAGCGGAATCAGGCCCGCGCTGCCTCGCACTGCCGTGCCAGCGGACTTGCGCGGAACGGCCTGGTCGCGGACGGCGGCCGCGTCACATGCGGGAGGTCCTCCGCACCCCACCCCACGTTCCAGACGGGTATCCCCCGGGCGCCAGCGCATACGAACCCGCGACATCGCCCGGCCAGGCGCAGGGCCGAGCGCTCGCCGTACCCGGTCGAGGCCCAGCCGACAAGGAACCTCAGCCCCGCCAGGTAGAGCGCTTACCCGCCAACTGGAACGCTCAGTGTGCGACACGAAGTCGCTCCAGGTAAGTAAGTCCAGCCACGTGAAGGAGGTATCGATCGGCTGAACTTCGGGCCAGTGTCCAAGGTCCGTCCCCGCGCTCCCATGCGTCGCTGGTAACGGCGGGGTGTGAAGCGGAGCGTTCAAGCCCAAGAGCGTCCCGGCCATCGGGAGGCAACAGGTGAGGGGAAGGCTGGACGGGCGAACGCAAGTGAACCCTTGATGATGCCTCGTGACTTTAAGTGGCCGGTTCGTAAGGCAATGTCTGTTTCTGGCTGGGGTGGGAGCAAGGACGCTGGTGGAGGTTCCGTCGGCTATTGCTTCCTGGCGAAGTTGCCGGTGTCGGCCTCGGTGAGGATGCCGAGTTTGACCAGTCGCTTCAGCTTGGCGCGGGTACCTTCGACGTTCTTCGGCAGCAGTTCGTGGCCGAGGGCTTCGCAGACGTCCTTGGCCCGTAGCGGCCCGGTCGCGTGGTTGAAGGCGGCGAGGATGCGGGGGTAGTCCGGGTGCTCGGGCAGGTCCGGCGCGAGGGCCGGGAGCCGGTCGGCGAGGCCGGTGACGGTCTTGCGGGTGATCGTGAGGTGCTCCAGGTGCATCTCGGCCTCCCGCAACCGGGTCTGCAGGCCGTCGATCTGCGTGCGAAGGTCGTCGGCCAGGGCCCGGGCGGCGTCTTCCTGGAGATCCAGGGCGTCGAGCAGGGGCTGGATGTTCACGCTGCCACCGCCTGTTCTTCGCGCCAGGTGGGGGCGTTCGCGCCGGTGAGGAGTCGGGTCATGACATGGGTCATAGCCCAGTAGACGCGGGAGGCGGCGGAGGAGGGGTGGTGCTCGTAGTCGCGGACCAGGCGCCGGTGCAGTATCAGGATCCCGTAGGTCTGCTCGACCCTCCACCGCTTCGGCTGCGGCATGAACCCCTTGTCCTGCGGGTTGCGTGCGACGATCTCGACGTCAATTCCCAGGCCGGCGCCGTGCATCACGACCTGGTTCTTGAAGCCCTGGTCGACCAGGGCTTTGCGGACGGTGTCGCCGGCGTGCTCGGCGACCTGGTCCAGCAGGATGATGCCCGCGGCGTTGTCGTGGGTGTTCGCGGCGAGGACGACGACTGTGATGACCAGGCCGAGGACGTCCACGGCCAGTCCGCGTTTGCGGCCGGGCACCCGCTTGGCCGGATCCCGGCCGGTCGTGGCGGCGGGGACCCCGGCGGCCACGTGGACACTCTGGGTGTCCAGGACCACCAGGGTCGGGTCCTCTAATCGGCGGGCGCGTTCACGTACCTGGCAGCGCAGGAGTTCGTGGATGACCTGGTCGGTTCCGTCGTCCCGCCAGGCGGCGAAGTAGTAGTAGGTCGCGCTCTTCTGCGGCAGGTCGTGCGGGAGATAGGCCCACTGGCAGCCGGTCCGGCCCTGGTAGAGGATCGCGTTCACGATCTCCCGCATGTCGTAGGCGCCCTGGTGGCCGCTGACCGAGCGGTGTCGGTCCTTCCACGCGGTGATCACCGGCTCGATCAACGCCCACTGCTCGTCCGATAAGTCGCTCGGGTACGGCTTGCGTTCACTCACCCGGTCACATCACCAGATCAACAACCGCGGACCGGCAGATTCCGCCCCGCCGCCACACCATCAGGCGACAGCAGATCCCCTCAAAGACTCACGAACCGCCCACTTAAGAGGCCCCGGCCTTGATGTCTCAAGGCAAAGCGACGGTGTTCGGCGTCTCGTTGGCCGCCACCACGGGTCAGGAAGCTGATGGTCGTGGGTGTCGAGGGAACGTCTTGTTGGCACCGGACCTTCGAGGTCTCTTCGAAGAGGGACGGCGCTCGGTGCCTACGGCCGTCAACACTCGCCGCCTGATCACTCGTTGGTGTTGGTGGTGCGAGCCCACCGCATGGTGACTCCTTGATACGCCCGAGCCGCTTGAGCTCCTGCGCAGACCGGGGCCCGTGGGGTGCGCTGGTGCCACGAACGGCTAGGTGTGCTGTCCCGGGACGTTGGTGACAGGCGACACGCCCTTGAGTGGTCCTTGAAAGGGGTGAGGGCCTCTGGGTTCGGTGTGGATTGCGACATCTACAACCGACAGCCAGGAGGCCCTCGTTGTCTCACCGTAACGCCCCGCTGACTCCGACCGGCAGGCTGCGTCTGGCCCGGTGCGTCGTCGACGACGGCTGGCCAGTGCGGCGGGCCCGGAACGCTTCCAGGTCAGCCACACCACCGCCGCCCGGTGGGCCAGCCGCTACCGCCGCCACGGCGTCGACGGCATGCACGACCGCTCCAGCCGCACCCACCACAGCCCGCGCAAGACCCGCATCGACGTTGAAGCCCAGGTCGTGCGGCTGCGACAGGAACACCGCATCGGCCCTGTGCGGCTGGCAGCCCGCACCGGCATCGCCGCCTCCACAGCCCACCGCATCCTGACCCGCCATGGTCTGCCCGCGCTGGCCGCCTGCGACCGGGCCACCGGCGAGCCCGTGCGCCGCTACGAACGCGCCCGGCCCGGTGAACTGGTCCACATCGATGTCAAGAAGCTCGGCCGCATCCCCGACGGCGGCGGCCACAAGGCCCTGGGCCGGGCGGCCGGCCGCAAGAACCAGGCGCGCACCGGCCGCGGCTACCTCTACCTGCACACGGCCCTGGACGATCACTCCCGCCTGGCCTACACCGAAGACCTGCCCGACGAGAAAGCGGCCACCTGCGCCGCCTTCCTGGCCCGCGCCACCGCATGGTTCGCGGCACGCGGCGTCACCGTCGAACGAGTGCTGACCGACAACGCCTGGGCCTACACCAAGAACACCTGGCGCGACACCTGCCGTGACCTGGGCATCAGTCCTCGCTGGACCCGTCCCTGGCGGCCCCAGACCAACGGGAAGGTCGAACGCTTCCACCGCACTCTGCTGGAGGAGTGGGCTTACCAGCGGCCCTACAGCTCAGAAGCCGAGCGGCAGGCAGCGTTTCCCGACTGGCTGGACTGGTACAACTACCACCGACCCCACACCGGCATCCGTGGCCAAACCCCAGCCAGCCGCGTCACCAACCTGTCCGGACAACACAGCTAGGGCCTGTCTGGAGTCGTAACGACGTGGCGGGAAAGAGGGTTGAGGGGTGATCATCGGGCTGGTAACTTGCAGTCGACCGTGACACCGCCCGAGGAGGTGAGACCCATGAACGCTGTATCAACGTGGGTGCTCCCCCTTCCCATCACGGCCGGCGATTGACGTAGGTGTCGCCGGGAGCGCCTCGACAACACGGCACTCCCGAAAGGCAACACCTATGCACTCTCTGCAATTCACCGCCGAGTCGTCGTCGAACGGTATGGTCGAACGCGACTTCATCGTGGGCGGCGTCCCCGGCGTTCTCTGGTCGCCGGCTTCCGGCGCAGCCGATCGCGCACCCCTGGTCCTGATGGCCCACGGCGGCGGCAACCACAAGAAGCATCCGGCGATGTCCGGCCGCGCCCGGCTCCTCGTGACCGGCTGCGGCTTCCACGTCGCCGTCATCGACGCGCCCGGTCACGGCGACCGGCCGCGCACGACGCACGACGAGGCGGAAATCGCTGAGCTGTTCCGGGCGCGGGCGGCGGGCGAGCCGGAAGGCCCGATCGTCGTGCGGTACAACGCGCACTTGGCGGAGCTCGCCGTGCCCGAGTGCCAGGCGACCCTGGACGCCCTCCAGGAACTCCCGGAGATCGGCACCGAGGGGCCGGTCGGCTTCTGGGGCATCAACATGGGCACCGCGATCGGCATACCGTTCGTGGCGATCGAACCCAGGATCACCGCCGCGGTCTTCGGCCAGCACTGGCCCGATGTCCTGGCCGAGAAGGCGAAGCAGATCACCATCCCGATCGAGTTCGATCTGCAGTGGGACGACGAGCACATCTCGCGCGAGGAGGGTCTCGCGCTGTTCGACGCCTTCGCCTCAGAGGAGAAGTCGTTGCACGTGAACTCGGGCATGCACAAGGAGCTGCCCCGGTTCGAGGCCGACAGCGCGGTCCGGTTCTTCGCCCGGCACTTCGGCCGGCCGATCACCTCGCCGGCCTGACGTGCGCGGTTGCGGCGTCCGGCTTGCCAGCCGGGCGCCGCAACCGCGGCCCCGGGTTGAGGCTGCGCATCCAGATGATGGATCCGCGTAGTTGGAGCCCCGCCAGGTAGCTCGCGGGCGTCTTGTCGTAGCGGGTGGCCAGGCCCCGCCACGCCATGCCCGGATCTTGGTGATGCGGCGTTCCACCGTGTTGCGCTCCTTGTACTGCTCAGCGTCATGGGCCACCGGTCGACCGCCGTTCCTGCCGCGCTTCTTGCGATTCGCAGCCTGATCGGCCTTCTCCGGGATGACCGCCTTGATCCCGTGTCTGCGCAGATAGGCGCGGTTCGCTCGCGAGGAGTACGCCTTATCGGCAGCTACCGCGTCCGGTCGGGTGCGCGGCCGGCCCACCGGTCCGCGCACCTTGACCTTCTCCAACACCGCGACGAACCGGGGGCTGTCGGCGGCCTGCCCAGGCGTGAGCACGAACGCCAGCGGGCGGCATCGCCGGTCTGCCGCGAGGGGGACCTTGCTGGTCAGCCCGCCGCGCGAACGACCCAGCGCCGCTGCCTTGAGCCGGGCCCGGCGGCGCCGACGCAGCCGCCGGCGCTCGGCCCGTTCGGACTCACCAGCCAGCGAGTCGACGGTCGCCGGGACGATTTGCCCGGTTTCCATGGCCCCTTTTCCTGCGGCGCGGCCTCTTCCAGCGTCGCCAGGAACTCCGGTTCCACCACCATCCCGGCCGCGTCGTGATGGGAGCGGGCCACCGTGGAGTCCACGCTGACCAAAGACATGTCCGCCTGGCCGCGCCGAGCGGCCTCGGCGATCATCTGCTCCATCAGCGCGGCGAACACGCCGACGTCGCGCCACTGGGCGAAGCGGCCGTAGACCGTCTGCCAGGCCCCGAACTCCTCTGGCACCTCTCGCCATTGGCTGCCAGTGCGGAACCGCCAGATGACGCCCTCGAACTGAACCGCCCCGGGTTCGATAGAGATCTCAGATTATGGTTGTGACCTGGGGTTTCGTGGATTCCATGTAGTGGTTGGCTTCGTACTCGACGGGCGGAACGTGCCCTATCTCACCGTGGAGTCGGCGGTGGTTGTACCAGTCGACCCACTCTGCGGTGGCCAACTCGACCCGACCTGGGAGAGCGACTTCCAGGGCCGTCGGGGCTTGATGAGCTCGGTCTTGTACAGGCCGATCGTGCTCTCCATCAGGGCATTGTCGTAGGCGTCGCCGACCGATCCGATCGAGGCGGCGATGCCGGCGGCGTCCAGGTGCTCGGCGAGCCGGAAACTCGTGTATTGCGACCCGGCATCCGAGTGGTGGATCAACTCGCCTGGCTGAACTGGGTGTTGGTCGCGGTCGCGCTGCCAGATCGCCATCTCCACAGCGTCCAGGACGAAGACCGTTTCCTTCACGGTGGCCGCGGACCAGCCGACGATCCGGCGGGAGAACGTGTCCACGACGAAGGCGACATAGACAACACCGGCCCAGGTCTTCAGGTGGGTGAAGTCCGCGACCCAGCAGCGGTTCGGGGCGGCAGCGACGAAGTCGCGGTCCAGCAGGTCCGGCGCCCGTTCGGCCTGCCCGCCGGGCAGCGTAGTGATCACGCGTTTACCACGGACCGCCCCAGTGATGCCGAGTTCACGCATCAGGCGTTCGACGGTGCAGCGGGCCACGCGGCGTCCCTGCCGGTTCAGCTCACGCCAGATCTTCCTCGCCCCGTAGACGTGGTAGTTGGCCTCGAAGACCTCGCTGATCTGTTCCTTCAGTTCGGCGTCCCGCACGGTCCTGGCCGACGGCGTGCTCCGCCGTCTGTGGTGGGCGTAGTAGGTGGAAGGGGCGATCTTGCAGTCGTGCTCGGTGAGCGTCCTGCAGATCGGCTCGACGCCGCCGAAACGGTCCCGGTGCTCGTCGATGAACGCTACGAGCGTGTGTGTGGCCGGTCGAGCTCGGCCGCGAAGAAACTCGCCGCGGCCTTCAGGATCTCGTTGGCCCGCTTCAGTTCGGCGTTCTCCTTCTTCAACGCCTTGAGCTGGGCGGACTCCTCCGTCGTCGTCCCCGGACGTGTCCCCGCGTCGATCTCGTGCTGCTTCACCCAGTTCCGCAGCGTCTCGCGGGAGCCGATGCCGAGCTTCTCGGCCACCGCCTGCAGGGTGGCCGTCTCGTTCGGGTAGTCGTCGCCTACTTCGGCGACCATGCGCACCGCGCGACGGCGGAGCTCGAGCGGGTAACGGGAAGGTCGTGCCATGACTCGATCCCTTCATGAAATCGAGTCTCCATTCGAAACGGGGTGGTTCACGGCCCGACTGCACGTCGATCCCCGACACAACCCGCTCAGCCAGGTGCCCGTCAGCAGGCCTCCCCTGCCTTACGCCGCTGGACCCACGCAAGGCCTTCCGCCGACCGGACGCGCCGCACCGGACACGCCCAGGGCCTGACCCCGGCGCGGAGCGACCGACGGTTTGACGCCGAAGATCGTTGGGCCATGGCGCGTGCGGTGAATGTCCACTCGGTAACCGTGGAGGGCTCGGGAAGGATGGCCTTGTTTCGCTAGGCGCCGCCCGCGCCGCCCATTCGCGCCGCCCCCAGCAGCACGGACGCCCGCAGGTACGAGGTGACAAGGGCACGCGGCTCGGTACAACCGACAGCGTCTGCGGTCGCGTGCCGCGAGGCCCACCTACTCTCCCGGTGTCACCAGTCCCGTCTCGTACGCGATCACGACCGCCTGGGCCCGACTATCCAGGTCAAGCTTGGTCATGGTGCGGTTGAGGTGAGTTTTGACGGTTGCCTCGCTGATGCAGAGACGGTCGGCGATTTCCAGGTTGGACAGGCCTCGGGCGGTCAGCTTCAGCACCTCGACCTCGCGCGAGGTCAGCACGTCCAGGTCGGGCGGCGCGCTGTCCTGAGCGGGCCCGCGCTGCCGGGCGAAGGCCTCGATCAGTCGGCGAGTGACGCTGGGCGCGAAGAGGGCGTCGCCGCCGTCGACCGCGGCCACCGCGGCGAGTAGCCGTTCAGGCCCGGAATCCTTCAGCAGGAACCCGCAGGCCCCGGCCCGCAGGGCCCCGTACACGTACTCATCGAGGTCGAAGGTGGTCAGGATCAGGATGCGGGGAGCCCGGTCGAGGGCCTCCGCGAGGATGCGTTCGGTGGCCTCGATGCCGTTCACACCGGGCATCCGGATGTCCATGAGGATCACATCGGGCCGCCTCTTGGCAGCCAGCCGCACGGCCTCCGCGCCGTCCGCCGCCTCCCCCACGACCTCGAACCCGGGCGCCGCGTCCAGCAG
Source organism: Streptomyces sp. V4I2 (assembly GCF_030817655.1). Lineage (GTDB taxonomy): Bacteria > Actinomycetota > Actinomycetes > Streptomycetales > Streptomycetaceae > Streptomyces > Streptomyces plumbiresistens. The sequence goes on along the minus strand of NZ_JAUSZM010000002.1, from coordinate 92,790 downwards.
GCCCACGAGACCGGCGCGGATGAGGAACTGGTCGTCGACGACGAGCACTCTGGTCATTTTGTCCGGTCGTCCCCCCGCCAGGTGGTCGATGCCGAGGTCGGCAGGGCCAGTTCGACCGCGAAGCCTCCCCCGGCGCGCGGGCCGAGGCTGATTGTCCCGCCGTAGAGCTTGGCGCGCTCGCGCATGCCGATCAAGCCATGTCCCGCCCCCGTCAGAACTGTATCCGGAATCACCCCCTTTCCGTCGTCCGTGACCAACACGGTCAACTCGTGCGTCCGGTAACGCAGTTCCACGCACGCGTTCGCCCGCCCGGCGTGCTTGAGGACGTTGGTGAGGGCCTCCTGGACGACGCGGTAGGCGCACAGCTCGACGCCGGGCGCGAGCGGGCGCGCAGTGCCTTCGACCGCCAGCTCGACCGGGACGCCGCCGTCCCGGACACGGTCGACCAGGTCCGCCAGCCGGTCCAGGGTGGGCATCGGGGCCCCTTCAGGTGCACCTGGGTCCTCGTCGCGGAGCACCTGGAGCATGCGCCTGAGCTCCTCCAGGGCCTCGCCACTGGTGTCCGCGATGGTGCCCAGCGCGCCGCGGGCCTTGGCCGGGTCGGAGTCGAAGACGAATCGGGCCAGGCCCGCCTGCACGGAGATCACCGCCATGTGGTGGGCGACCACGTCGTGCAGTTCCCGCGCGATCCGCCCACGCTCCTCGGCGACCGCCCGGCGGGCCCGCCCGGCCTGCTCCTGGCGCAGCCGGCGGGTGAGTTCGGCGGAGCGGCGGGTCAGAGTGCCGAACCAGACCAGCACCGAGCAGTACACCACCGCCTGGACCAGGATGGCCGCCATCGACGAGCCACGGCCGACCAGTCCGCCGTACCCCCACACGGCGATCACGTAGGCCGAGCAGACGACGGCGATCCGGAGCGGACACAGCGCCGCCACCGTGTACAGGGAGAGCATGGGGCCCAGGAAGCACGCCGCGGGCCAGTAGCCGAAGGTGACGTAGGCGACCGAGGCAGCGTGTACGGCGACGAAGACGCCCAGCGGCCACCTGCCGCGCAGGACGACCGGCAGATGCGAAAGAGCGATCAGAGCGTGGGCTCGCGCGTCGGGTTCGGGCCAGCCCTGGGCCGCCCGCGACACATGCACCAGCAGCACGGACACCCCGGTCATGGCAAGCGCGATCAGCGTGTCGACGACGAGCCTGTCGACGACGAACGGGCGGGGCGTCCTCAGGCACATCGCCGCAGCCTAGCCCCGCATCCCGGACGATGCATCAACCCATGGAAATACCACGGGAGTTGTACAACCTTGCGGCTACCGCGGTGGTTGGAGCGGGAGTTCCACCCACTGCGGGACGCGTCAGCCGTGGCACTGCTCCTACCGTCAGGGCACAGCGGCACCGCCCCGTCGAGCGGAGTCGCACGGCCCGTGGGCTGTTCGGGGTGCCCGACCGGGGACCCGGCCCGCGACCGGAAGGAGCCAGCATGGCTATACGCAAGCGCATCGCCCTGGCCACGGCCGCCCTCGCCCTGGGCAGCGGCCTTGCCGTACCGCCCGCGACCGCGGCGACGGCCGCGACCTCGGGACCCTGGGAATTCTCGTCCTCGCGGGCCATGACATTGTGCCTCGACACCCACGGCTGGTCGACGGCGAACAGCGCCCAGATCGAGCAGGGCGCATGCCAGGGCGACAACATCGACGACTGGTATTTCGAGCCGGTCTCCGGCGTATCCAACACGTACCGTTTCTCGCTGGGCGCCAACCGCAACAAGTGCATGAACGTTCAGAGCAACTCCACTGCCGACAACGCCAAGATCATCCTGTGGACGTGCAGTTGGGCCACCAACGAGCAGTTCCGTGTCGAGCTCAACCCGAGCAAGCACACCAACAACGTCGACTGGTACTGGATCGTCAGCGTCCGCAGCGGTAAGTGTTTGAAGATCGCCGGTGACTCCAACGCGAGCGGCGCGGATCTCGTCCAGACCTACTGCTACGACCCCAACGACGTCTTCACCTGGCAGGCGGCCTGAGGTGGGGCTGCGGGAAGCCCTCCGCGGCGTCCCGCAGCCGCTTTCGCGGTGCACCATCCACCACCAGGACGTATTGCTTTCGAAGCCGCTTCCGCACACTCGGTGGCCCTTGACCGGTCCCCCGTACGCGCACAGCAAGAGGCATCATGCCGTACGAATCGGGCCAGGCCCGCCTGCACGGAGATCACCGCCATGTGGTGGGCGACCACGTCGTGCAGTTCCCGCGCGATCCGCCCACGCTCCTCGGCGACCGCCCGGCGGGCCCGCCCGGCCTGCTCCTGGCGCAGCCGGCGGGTGAGTTCGGCGAAGCGGCGGGTCAGGGTGCCGAACCAGACCAGCACCGAGCAGTACACCACCGCCTGGACCAGGACGGCCGCCATCGACGAGCCACGGCCGACCAGTCCGCCGTACCCCCAGACGGCGATCACGTAGGCCGAGCAGGCGACGGCGATCCGGAGCGGACACAGCGCCGCCACCGTGTACAGGGAGAGCATGGGGCCCAGGAAGCACGCCGCGGGCCAGTAGCCGAAGGTGACGTAGGCGCCGAGGCGGCGTGTACGGCGACGAAGACGGCCAGCGGCCACCTGCCGCGCAGGACGACCGGCAGATGCGAAAGAGCGATCAGAGCGTGGGCTCGCCCATCACGGAAGCTGTACAACCTCGCGACTACCGCGGCGGTTGGAGCGGGAGGTCCACCCACCGCGGGACGCGTCAGCCGTGACACCGCCCCTACCTTCAAGACACAACGGCCGTGCCCCGTCGAGCGGAACGGGTCTCGTAGACCAGGAACCGAGGGGGCGCTGTCCGCCGCCGTCCCACTGCGACCGCACGGTTATCCACACCGATCGAAAAGGGACACCTATGAGTGCACGTACGAAGCGAGTCCAGCTGGCCGCGGGCATAGTCGGCGCGATAACCGCCGTCACACTCGCGCTGAGCACGTCGCCAGCCTCCGCGAGCGGCACCTACAGCGGCCGCGCCTACGTCTACGGAGGCGGCGACTGGGTGGGCGACTGGGGCGACGAAGGCATCCTGTCGACCAGCACCAACACGTCGTCCAACGCCACCTGCCTGTGGCAGAAAATCCTGTGGGCGGATCTCGCCATCGAAACGGACGGCACCACGTTCGACGCCTCGGACATCGACGGCCACTTCGGATCGAATACCAAGGCCGCGACCAAGGACTGGCAGAACAGGCACCACCTCGATGATGACGGGTCGGTCGGCAAGGACACCTTCGGAAAGGCGGGCACGTACCTGGAGGATCATTACGACCCCGGCGACACTGCCGTTGACACGTACATGGGCACCTGGGACAACTTCAGCGTCTCCCGCGACAGTGACGGCCGGTACCACTTCGAGGACGGCGACGGCAACGCACGGATCGCCGGCTACGACTACCTGACCTGCACCTGACGTCAGGTCCTCCGGTACAACGTGCGGTGCCCGGCTTCCACCGGGGGAGGCCGGGCACCGGACGGTCGTTGAGGTAGGGGATCTGGCTGGCTTCAGGGCTTGCATAACGCGAGGGCGACGTTGTGGCCGCCGAAACCGACGGAGTTGCTTACCGAGGCGTCGATGGGGCCCTCCGTCAGGTCGTTATGCGTCCCGCTGTTGAAGAGCTACCGTGCCCCTGGGGAGACCCCACTCGCTCGGCAACGAGGCAAGTGCGGTCGCCGAGGAGGGCAGCACCTTCCGCCACGCGCGGTACGGCTGAAAGCCCCCGCCGCGAGCCGGGGCCTTCTTCCATGCTGACTCACGGGCTGCTCGACGTCACCCCATCCGGGGTCAGGTGCGCGACAGCGTGAGCGGCGCGCTCTCGTACTTCGGCGGGCGGGCGAAGCCGAGCAGCCAGCCGAACCGAGGCGACAGGTGCTCCTCGGCGAGCCGGAAGACGCCGTAGTAGGAGAAGGTGGCGACCGGGGTCAGGACTCCCGTGATGGCCGTGGCGTTGAGATCGAGTCCGTGGCGGAGGGCCACCGCGACGAGCCAGCCGACCGCGGCCGGGACGCCCGTGCGCAGCAGCGAGGCGTAGAGGTTCATGGGGATGTGCTCCTTGAGCTGGTCAGGGGGATCAGGCGAAGAGACGGCGCCAGGTCTCCGGGCCGGGGTAGCCGTCGGCGTCGGAGCCGGTCCACTTCTGGGCGTGCTGGAAGTCGACGACGTTGAGGCGGTCCGCCTCACCCCAGTCGCGGGACGGGCCGACGCGGTAGTGCTTGCCGTAGCCCTTGCGCACGAGCTGCTGGCCCAGCAGGAGGATCGAGGTGTTCGACTTGCCGGGCCCGAACGCGCTTCGGCCGGGGAACGCCGGCGGGCCCGGCTTAGGCGTCGTCGACGTGGCGGTCGGCAGCTTCGGCATAGGGCCCGGGTCCGTGTGCGTGTTCTCGGGCGTCTGGCCGTGGCCGTAGTGCCCGCCCTCCGTCTCCCAGGTGTGCTCGCTGCGGTTCGCCTTCCAGGTCGGGCACCCATCGGCCAGGTGTCCGGGACCCCCCAACTCCGGGCCCAGGCGAGGATCTTGTCGAGGCCCTTGGCCGGAGTGTCCCGGATGGTCGCGTACGACTTCCCGTTCACGCGGCAGTACGGGAAGAACAGCGTCTCGACTTGGAGACACACCTTCCCGGTGCGGTTGGTCCGGGTGCCGCCTGCGAGATCGACGACCGACTTGGACCGGCTGTTCGCCGGGTAGAACTGGGCGGTCCTGCCCGTGAAGGGATCCCAGAGCAGATGCGGCGCGACTCCCTTGCCACCGCTGGTGAAGTACTGCGCCTTAGATTCAACCGGTCAAGGCAACACTCTCGGCTGGTGTTCGGAATCCCAGGCACTTGCGCGGCCGGTTGTTGAGTTTCGTCGCGATGGCGTCAAGGTCGTCCTGGCTGAACGTCGACAGGTTTGTGCCTTTGGGCAGGTTGAACCGCCCCGGGTTCGATAGAGATCTCAGATTATGGTTGTGACCTGGGGTTTCGTGGATTCCATGTAGTGGTTGGCTTCGTACTCGACGGGCGGAACGTGCCCTATCTCACCGTGGAGTCGGCGGTGGTTGTACCAGTCGACCCACTCTGCGGTGGCCAACTCGACCTGGGAGAGCGACTTCCAGGGCCGTCGGGGCTTGATGAGCTCGGTCTTGTACAGGCCGATCGTGCTCTCCATCAGGGCATTGGGCATTGTCACGTTGGCTGGGCGGGGTGGGATGATCATGTGGTTGATCGTGTCGGGAGGGGATCGCCCGTGTCGTCCGCGTCTCCGTCGTACAAGGGGCACCGGTACCCGGTGGAGATCATCTCGCACTGTGTGTGGCTGTACTTCCGGTTCCCGCTCAGCTTCCGTGAGGTCGAGGAGCTGATGCTGGAGCGCGGCGTGATCGTGTCCTACGAGAGCATCCGCCGCTGGTGTCTCAAGTTCGGGCAGGCCTACGCCAACTCCCTGCGCCGCAGGCGTCCCCGGCCCGGTGACAAGTGGCACCTGGACGAGGTCTTCATCAAGATCAATGGCGAGCAGAAGTACCTGTGGCGGGCCGTCGACCAGGACGGCAACGTCCTCGACATCCTGGTCCAGAACCGGCGTGACAAGACCGCGGCCAGGCGATTCTTCCGCCGGCTCCTCATGAAGACCGGGTCCGTGCCGCGGGTGGTCGTCACCGACAAGCTCCGCTCCTACGGCGCCGCCCACCGCGAGGTCATGCCCTCGGTCGAGCACCGCTCCCACAAAGGCCTGAACAACCGCGCCGAAAACTCCCACCAACCGACCCGGCAGCGCGAACAGGCCATGAAAGGCTTCCGCAGCGTCGGCGGAGCGCAGAGATTCCTCGCCGCGTTCAGCGGCATCTCACCCCACTTCCGACCCCGCCGCCACTGTTTCACCGCCCACGACTACCGCACCGAAAGGCACCACCGCTTCACCACCTGGCGCATCGTCACCGGCTGCGCCGCCGCGGATGCCTGACGGATGCAGCACCGGCGACACGATCACCCCAGCCCGCCCCAACTACCCCTCAGCCCCACAAGTTGACAGTGCCTGCAGCAGTGGTCGCCGTGCTTGCCGGAGGCGTCGGTGGGGTCGGTGGCGCCGCTTTTGGCAGAAGTTCGCGGGTGCATGTTACCCAGGGAGGCGGAAGCCGTTGAAGAGGTCGTCCATGCCGCGCAGGGCCAGGCGGTCGGGGGTGGCACGGACCGTGAGGTCGCGGGCCGTCACCGCGAGCGGGTTACTGAGGGCGCCCAGTCGGCCGATCCGGCGGGCGCGGACGCGGACGGCGTCGGTGCGGTCGCGGCGGGCAGCGGTGTACGCGGCGAGGGCGGCCGGGACGGCGTCGGTGCTGTCTGCGCTGTCTGCGGCGGGCACCAGGTGGGCGAGGACCACCGCGTCCTCGATGGCCTGGCAGCCGCCCTGGCCGAGGTTGGGGGCCATGGCGTGGGCGGCGTCGCCGAGCCAGGCGATCCGGCCGTGGTGCAGGTGGGGGAGCGGGGCGGCCAGGTCGTAGAGGTCGTTCTGGAGGACCTCGGCGGGGTGGAGGCGGCCGACGCGGTCCAGCAGGGCCGGAATCGGGTCGTGCCACGAGCCGAAGCGGTGGCGGAGTTCGGCGCGGGGGTCGGCTGACCGGGTGCCGGCCGGGACGACTGCGGTGGCGTAGAGGTACAACCGGCCGTCGGAGAGCGGGGTCACGCCGAACCGTTCGCCCCGTCCCCAGGTCTCGCTCATGGCCGGTATCCGGAGGTCCGGGGCTTCCACGATGGTTCGCCAGGCGGTCTCGCCGATGTAGTGCAGGCCGGGGTGGGCGGGGAAGTATGCGTGGCGCAGCGGGCTGTGGATGCCGTCGGCGGCGACGACCAGGTCGGCGGGAAGGTCAGGGGCGACTGTCGTACGGACGGTCGGGTGGCCCGTGGCGTCGTCTACGCCGGTCACGGCGGTGCCGTAGCGGAGGGCCTCCGGCGGCAGGGCGGCGGCCAGGGCGGCGCTGAGGGCCGGGCGCGGGACGGCGATCGGGGGTATGCCGTAGCGGGCGGCCATGTCCGCGGTGTCGGTCCGGGCGAGCCACTGGCCGTCCGAGCGGCGGAGGCCCATCGTCGTGGGTACGGCGCTGCCGGCAGCGCGGGCGGCGTCGATGCCGATGGTGTCGAGTGCGCGCAGGGCGTTGGGGGCGAGGCCGATGCCGGCGCCGGTGGTGGGGGGTTCGGGGGCGCGTTCGCAGACGGTGACGTGCCAGCCGCGGCGGTGCAGTGCGATGGCGGCCGTAAGACCGCCGATTCCGGCCCCGGCCACCACCGCGTGACGTTTCGGCATGGAACACCACTTCCGTTCGGTTCGAGCACCCTCCGCAGTTACGGAGCCTTGACTCTGCAACTGCGGAGTCAAGGCATGTTCAGCCCTGACCGCCGCACCATCATCGCGGACACCGCGATCGCCACGATGAAGTCTGGTAACCGCCCCTGGGCGCGGACCAGCTGGCGGTGCATCAGCCAGGCCGGGCTCCGCACTACCACCCGGCGAGGGGCGATGCTTGCGATGTGGAGTCCAGCCAGGCAGACAGTGGCCGTCTGTCACGGCGGGCGGCCGACCCCCGCCACTGCTTGATCTTGTTGATGCAGCGTTCCACCGTGTCGCACTGGCGATGTGCGACGCGGTCGAAGACTGGTGGGCCTTCGTACTCAGTCTGCCGCGGGACCGTCCGAGGGCATGGTGGTGTGGCTCGCCGGCCGGAGCCCTGCGAGCCCCGACGGCGTGCTGATGCGCACGCACGACGGTGGAGCCGACCGCGACGACCCAGTCCAGCTCACCCTCACCCTCGGCGTGGGTCTGGGCGACCAGAGCGGTGAAGATCCGCTCCCAGGTGACATCCATCGCCCACATCCGCGGCCCCTTGTGAGTGCCCTTCCACGAGCCGTACTCCGCCGGAAGGTCCGTCCAGGGCGAGCCCGTGCGGTACTTCCACGCGATTGTGTCGATCGCCTGCCGGTCGTCACGCAACCGGCCACCCCGCCTCGGTGTCGGGGGACAGGCCGCGGGCAGCCCGTAGTTCATCACGTGGACATCCACGCCCTGCGACACTGCCGGGCCGGTCGGGGCGGTTGTCGGGGATGAGCGTGGCGGGTGTGGTGTGTCGCAGTGTGAGCGGCTCCGGTCTCTGCGGGGTGGATGCGGGGCTATAGTCACGGGGTCGCGAAAAACGATGTCCCGCGGGTCCGTCTGCCGGGCATCGCTCGTACATCGATGCAGATGGTTCTGATCGGTGAGCGTCTCCTTGCCGGGGCCGGACATTGTGTCCGCTTCCGGCGCTGACCGTCGCCGACGCGTGTCGGCGCTGCAGAGGAGCGCAGCATGCAGAAGACCATCGCCATTGTCGGAGCGGGACTGGGCGGGCTGACGCTCGCCCGGGTACTTCAGGCTCACGGCGTCGCCGCGACGGTCTACGAGGGTGAGGCTTCGGCGACGACCCGCGCGCAGGGCGGCCTGCTTGACATCCACGAAGAGACCGGAAAGGTCGCGATTCGCACAGCTGGTCTGTACGACGAGTTCCTCACTCTGGTCCGACCGGGCGAGGACGCCAAACGTGTGGTGGACCGCCACGGCACGATCCTTTTCGACATGCCTGCGGACCCCGGTTCGGCCCGTCCAGAGGTGGATCGTGGCGAACTCAGGCGCCTGCTCATCGACTCGCTCGCGCCCGGGACGATCAGGTGGGGTCACAAGCTCGCCTCGATCCGGCACCGTCCCAAGGGCGGCTACGTCCTCACCTTCGCGGAAGGTTCCGCCACGCGCGCCGACATCGTCATCGGCGCGGACGGTGCCTGGTCGAAGGTGCGTCCGCTGCTCACCCCCGCCGAGCCTGTCTACAGCGGAACCTGCTTCCTCGAGACCGCCCTCACCTCGGGCGGCCAGAACCATCGGGCGAGCGTGACCGCGATCGGCAGTGGCACGTTGATGGCGGTCGCGCCGGGCAAAGGCATTATCGCCCATCGTTACGCCGACGGGCACGTGCGCGGATACGTGGCGCTGAACAAGCCCGAGACGTGGATGAGGTCGATCGACTTCGGCGACCCGTCCGCCGGCCTCCGTCAAGTCGCCGACGAGTTCGACGGCTGGTCGCCGCTGCTCACCGCCTTCGTGACAGAGAGCGACGCGGAACCGTGGCTCCGACCCATCTACGCCCTTCCTGTCGGGCTTGAATGGGACAGGGTGCCCGGCGTCACGCTCGTCGGCGACGCCGCGCACCTGATGTCACCCTTTGCTGGCGAAGGCGCAAACCTCGCCATGTACGACGGCGCCGACCTAGCGAGCGAGCTGGTTGAGCAACTCGACACCGAGGCCGCGCTCACCGCCTACGAAGAGCGGCTGTTCGCGCGTAGTGGCGACGCCGCCGACCGTTCGGCGCGGAATCTGGAGGGCTTCTTCGGCCGGGAGGCACCGCAGAGCGTAGTCACTCTGTTCGGTCGCTCCTGATGCTCCAGTGCGGTTTCGTGATCTTGTGGCCGTATCCGGCTGGGAACGGGTACTGCCTTGGGGGGCGGGCGTACAGAGGAGCCTTGCCCCTGTATGGAGACCAGTGATGACGACCTCCCGCGTGCCGCGGTCGTTGCCTGACGGGATACGGGACGGTGCCGCGATCGCCCGCCTGGAGCAGGAAAACGAGCAGCTGTGGCATGCCGTCGATTCTCACGCGACGGTGGACCAGGCCATGGGTGTCCTCATGTGAAACGCCGGGCGGCTTCAGGTCAGTGTGGTCGGGTGGCGCCGTTGTGGTGGTTGAGTGTGTTCCAGCGGCGTTCGAAGCCGGCGAGGAATTTCACGAGGTCGATCGCCCGGACGGGTTTGTTGTACTGCGCTCTGATGCCCCGTTGAGCGAGATCGTGGGCGACTTTGTCCAGGGGCGGGTTTGGAGTGTGCGCCCGGTGTTCGGCCCATGCGGTGTAGATGCGGAATTCGAGGAAGTACCGGGTCAGCGCCTTGGGCTTGATGGGTTCTCCTGCACGGTCGACGATGTTGTGTTCAGCGAGGTGGTGCGAGAGTTCGTTGCCTTGGGGTTCATGGCCGTGCTGCTGCGTAAACGTGTGCCAGGCCAGGTAGTAGCGGTCGACGGTGGTCGGCTGGGACGGAGCGGGAGCAGGTGTGCTGTCTTCTGGTTCCTTCGTCATAGATGCCTTCTCCGGGGTGGTGCGGGTCTGGTCCGGGAGATTCAGGCGTGGTGCCGGTGCCGGCTCTTGCGGGGAGTGCTCACCTGCCGGCGGTGGGGCTTCGGGCTCCTGCGCAGGGGGGCTGCCCATGCCTGACGGGTGTGTGGTGTCCGGATGGTCCGGGGTGGGCGTGCGGTCTGTGTCTTGCGGGCTGGGCTCGTATGGCTGGGACTGCTGCTCGTACTGTTCCTCGGGCACGTGCGACGGGTCGGGCATGTGTGAGGGGCCGTAGCTGCCCTCGTAGACGGTTTCCTGGCGCGGTGGCGCGGCCCGCGGGCTTGGTTCCGGCTCCTGCGCGTGCTCCTGCTCCGGGGCGGGGTAGCCGTCGTCGTTTGGTTGCGGGTGGCGCTGCTTGGCGGGGGGCGCCGCCGGGCCCTTCTGGGCCGGGGCTGGCGCCGGTGCCTCGGCCCGCTCCGGCTCCGTCTGCCGGCGGGGCGCCGCAGGCGCCAGCCCGGGCTCGATGCCTGCCGCTGCAAGGCCCGAGGGGGCCGTTTTTGTCAGGGGCACACCGTAGCGGGCCAGCCGCAGGGGCATCAGTGACTCCACGGGAGCCTTGCGGCGCCAGCCGCGGCCGAAACGCGAACGCAGCTGCGTCTGGTAGACGAGCCGCTCCTGTTCCAGCTGGATGGCCTGCTCGTAGGAGCGCAGCTCCCACAGCTTCATCCGGCGCCAGAGGAGAAAGGTCGGCACGGGGGACAGCAGCCAGCGTGTGAGGCGTATGCCCTCCATGTGCTTGTCGGCCGTGATGTCCGCGATCCGGCCGATCGCGTGCCGGGCCGCTTCCACACAGACCACGAACAGGATCGGTATGACGCCGTGCATGCCCACGCCCAGTGGGTCCGGCCAGGCGGCCGCGCCGTTGAACGCGATCGTCGCCGCCGTCAGCAGCCACGCCGTCTGACGCAGCAGGGGGAAGGGGATCCTGATCCAGGTGAGGAGCAGGTCGAGGGCGAGCAGGACGCAGATACCGGCGTCGATACCGATCGGGAGGATGTAACTGAACTTCCCGAAGCCCTTGTGGAGGGCGAGTTCGCGGACCGCTGCGTAGGAACCGGCGAAGCCGATACCGGCGATGGTGACCGCTCCGCAGACAACGGTTGCGGTCAGGAGGCGGTGGGCCCGGGTGAAGGCCACGGCGTTCCTCGTGCGCCCGGCGCTCACGAGCTTTTGCCCGTGATCGGCGGGTGGCCTCGCATCTGAACGGTTTTCATGACTGCGCGTCGGGTGATTCGGTGTGCCCGGCTGGCCGGCGGTCGGGAGGCGTCCGAGGGCGGAAGTCCGTCATCGCGGACTGCGGGACGCTCACGGTTGCTTGTGCCCGATGGTCCCGGGCCGGATCGAGAAGATCGTTGATGAGTTGTTCGGTTTCGGTTTCGAGTGAGCAGTCAAGTGTCTGGTTGATTTGTTGGAGGCGGGTGATGGCGGTGTGGAGTCCTTGCCGGTTGCCTGCCGCGGCCTCAATCCTGAACCAGTCGCGATACAGCAGCTCCGACGTGTCGTCGGCCTCGAGGCCGGTCGTGATGGCTTGGCGTGCTTTGCTGAGGTCGTGGTGGGGGCCTGCGGGGGTGCGGTAGGTGGCCACGGTGTGCGCGACGTCGATGATGCGGGTGGTCATTTCCTGTTGGTGGGGCTCGGCCCAGGGCAGGGGCTTGCCTCCGAATGGCCGGCCCCGGACCATCGCGAGCGCTCTTTCCAGGTCCGGCAGACCGAACACGCCCTGTGGCAGGGCGTGTTCGGCGAGTTGGAGGAAGCGGGTCCAGTCGCAGCGCACGCCGGGTGCGAGCCGGTAGGGGTCCTCGCCGGACGTGCGGCGGGGCACGTAGGGGGTGCCGGCGGGATCATTCCCCAGGGAACGACGCAGGCCCTGCATGCGGGCGTTGAGGGTGGCCGTCGACCACGGACTGACGGGATCCATGTCCGAACACAGGACATCCGCACTCCGCCCGGGCCGGAAATACAGCAGGGCGGCGAGCTGTGCCATCCGCGGGCCGTGGCCGGTGTGTGCCACGCCGGTCACCTGGAGCGGGCCCAGCACCCGGATCTGCGGCGCGTGCAGGTCGTGTGCCTCGCCCTCATCCCTGTCCGCCACCGTGGATTCCTCAACGGTGTCCTCCTCCGTGTCGGCTTCTCCGGCCGCCGTGGCCTTTCCAGCCGCCGGGGTCTCCCTGGCTGCTGGGTCCCTGGGAGCCGGGGGCGCCGGCGCTTGGGTGTCTGGACCTGCTCCTTCCTCGGCCTGAGTCGGCGTCTCGGCGGTAGGCAGGAGCCGGAGTGCGGACGGGTCGGTGGTGGCGGCGAGCAGGGCGGGGAAGACGCCGCCGCTTACCTCTGCTGTCGGCGTCGGTGTCGGCGTCGGTGTCGGTGTCGGTGTCGGGTTCGTGTCAGGGTCGGTCGTGGGTGTGTCGGTCTCCTGCGGCGTGGGTGTGTGCGGTGTGGTCTGATCGGGCTGCTGCTCGTTGTCGGGTTCGTTGGGGACGTTCTGCCAGGGGCCTTGGGCCGGGTGGGGCGGCTGGGCGGACACGGTCAGCGCGGTGGTGATCTGGAGGTAGGCGGTGTGTTCCAGGCGTTGCACCGTGACGTCGGTGCCGGTGTGGTTGAGGTGCTGGGGTTCGTTGAGTGAGGCGTTGAGGATTTCTGCTTCGGGGAAGTGTGGGGCTGCCGTGCTGGCCGGGGCGATCAGGGTGACGGGGACCGTTCCGGCTTTGTCGATGAGGTCGGCGAACTGCCAGGCGGTGTCCGCGTCGAGTGGGGATGCGCACAGCAGCAGATACGGCTGATGCCGGGTTTCGGGTATCTGGTGTGCTTCCAGCAGCCGTTCGCTCAGATCGCGCAAGGCGTGCGCGGGCTGGCGCATGTGGGTGATCCGCGTGGTGGGCAGCAGGTGTGGCAGGTCCTCGCCGAAGCCCACGGTGACGACTTCGGCTTCGGCCGCCCAGGGGCTCATGGCGAGTTCCAGGGCGAGTGAGGTGCACATTTCGGTGATGTGGACCGGGTTGCCGTCCAGCAGCAGGGCGGGCAGCCGGGCGAGGTTGAGCAGCAGCAGGTCACCTGTCTTGGTGCTGCCGATCGTGGCCAGTCCCGGGTACGGGGGCGGTACCTCGCGGGCGGCCTCTTCGTTAAGGAGGGTGGTGTCCGCGTCCAGGGCCCACCATCCGCCCTTTGCGGTGACGAAGGGAGCCGTCGGCTCCTGGGAGAGATCCTCGGGCAGTACCTGAACCGTGCGGGTACCGATCCGTGCGGCCCGCAGCGGCGGCAGACCCGCAGTCTCCTCCTGGGGCAGCTGGTGGGCCAGGGTGCGCAGGGCGACGTCCAGGCGGGTGGCGCCGTCCGGTTCGGCGGCCGCCGCCAACTGGGCTTCGGCCGGCGAGGTTTGCGGTGCGATGGCGATCGTCTCGCCCGGTTTGCGGCGGCGGCGCTGCAGCGTCCTGCGCAGGGCGAGAGCTCCGGTGAGGGCGGCGGCCAGCAGCGCGCCGGCGCCGAGAACGGTGTGCAGGTTCAACGGGCTGCCGGCCGGGGCCGGCGCCTCGGATGCCGTGGCCGTGGGGGAGGAGGCAGCGGAACCGGACGGCTGGGCCGACACCGACACCGACACCGACGGCGAAGCGGCAGAGGCGCTGGCGCTGGGCTGGGGCGCCGCGGTAGCCGTCGCGGAACCAGGGTCCTGATCCTGCCCGGGTTGCTCGGCGGGACGGCTGTCCGGTGTGCTGGGGGCCGACGAGCGTGGCGCGGGCGCCGTGGTGTGGCTCGGCGTGGGGGGTGCCTGCTCCTGCCCGGTGCCCTCGCCCGGGTTCTGCTCGCTGTCTGGCGTCGGGGTGGCTGGGGGAGTGGTCTCCTGGCTGCCCGCCTCCTCGCCCTGGTCACCATCGCGGGGCGGCGTGTCCTGGCCGGGCTGAAGGTCGGGCACGGTGACCTGCTGCCCCGCGTAGATCATGTCCGGGTCGGAGATGGCGGGCAGGCCGTGCGGCTGCGGCTTGCCCCGGCTTGCCTTGAACAACTCCGGCCACGCGCTGGCGTCACCGACCTCGTCCTCAGCGATCTTCGACAGGTAGTCGCCCGGGTGGACCGTGACGACATGCTCACCCTTCTCCTCGGCAATCGGCACGCCGTCACCGAGCTGCGTACGGACACCTCTCGCAGACGCGCTGGGATCGGGCATTTGAAGCTGCCAGCCGGGCTGCAGAAAGCTGTTCGCACGGAAGACCGTGCCGTCGGCCATGGTCCGGCCGTCGTTCAGTGCGGCGATCTCCCGCCACAGCTCGCCGTCCCCCAACTCCCGTTCTGCGATGCCCCACAGGCTTTCCGCGGGCCGCATCTCGCGCACCGTGTACGTGCGGGACGCCGGCGTACTCGCGGCGGACGACCGAGCCTGATCGGCTTCGGTGGCTTGCGGGGCCCGCGATGCCTGTCCGGGGATGGGAGCCGCGGTGGCGGCCGGCGCGGCCTGCGCGTCGGAGGCCAGCGCCGAACTCGTGGGCAGCAGTACCAGGATGCTGCCCACCAGAAGCGCGGCGGCCCGCTGTGAGGAGCCCAGACCGCGCGGGGCGCGCCAGGTCCGGCCCCGCAGCTGTGCGATCAGCTCACGGACGGCGCAGAACGCAAACTGCATCCACCCGATCCAGCCCACGCAGGCGAGCAGCAGCAGGAACGCCGCCCCGGTGTCCTGCCGGTCGAGCAGGTGGGTGAGGTCGTCGTGGGTGGAAGCCCAGATGACCGGGGTGATCCAGGCCAGCAGCAGCGGCAGCCCGCAGACCGCGCCGGCCAGCACGAGCAGGCTCAGCACGGCCTTGAGGATCCGGCCCAGGGTGCGGGCGGCCGCTGTGGCGGGGGAGTGGGTGGCGGGCATCAGTTTCCTTCGGGGGCGGTGACGCCGTGCAGGAGGGCGGCCGTGCCCTGGCCGGTCACCGACAGCGAGCCGATCCCGACCACCGACAGGAACTTCGTGTCGTAGGAGCCGGTCACGACGACCGTGAGGGTCTTGCCGTCGCCGGACACGCTGACCGTGCCGGTGGCGCCGGCGGAGTTCAGGTAGGCCTGGGCGGCGGCCTGCGCGTCCTGCGGATCCACGACGATCGCGTTACCGCTGATGGCCTCGGCGGCGTCGATGGCCTGACCGCCTGCCCGGGCGGCCTCGCCGGCGATGTAGTCGGCGCGTTCGACCGCGCGCATCTTGCTGCCGCCGTCGACGGCGACGCCGATGATGCCGAGCAGCGCGACGACGCACACCGCGACGAACACGGTGACGCCTCCCCGGTCATCCCGCCGTGCCCGGCTCAGCCCCAGCTGCTGAAAGATCATCAGTCGCCCCGCTGCCGGTACTGGTCCACCACGGACGTTGCCGTCGAGGTAGGCGTCCGGGCTCCGGGCACGCCCGGCAGCAGGTCGCAGAGGCTGACCGTGCAGGTCACGGTCACTGTTCCCACCTGGACCACTCCTGCCGCGTTGGTGGGGGAGTGGGGTAAAGCCGGGCATGAGCAAGCGGGATGTGTTCCCGCCCTGCCAGGTCCTGCTGGGTTCCCGGCCTGCTTCCGGCGTGCCGGGACTGGCCGCTCTCGCGGCTGGGCAAGGTAACGCGTCCAGCGTTGTCGGCAGGGGGGAAGGTGACACCAATGCGGTCGCATCGAAGGGTGTTCGGCGCACTGGGTGGAGTTGCTGTGCTGATCGCTTTGGCTGCGGTTGTCTGGCTTCCCCGAGTGCTCTATCCGCCCCTCACGTCGCGCGAGTTGGGTCATGTCGCAGGCAAGGCGAAGGGCGTCGAACTGCAACAAGCCCAGGCCCGGGTACAAAACGACTTCCGCAGCCAATTGCTGCAAGCCATGGGTGGGCTGGTCGTCGTCGCAGGTGCAGCTGTCGGCTGGCAGCAACTCCGGCTGGCCCGCGAGGGGCAGATCGCGGAACGCTTCACCCGGGCAATTGATCACCTCGGGAGCGAAACGCTCGATGTCCGGCTCGGGGGCATCTACGCCCTGGAAAGGGTCGCCAAGAACTCTCCCGACGACCGACCGACCGTCACCGATATCCTGTGCGCGTTCGTCCGTGAGCACTCTCGATGGCCGGTTGGCGCCCCCGACGGACCGGAACACCCCACACCCACCGTGGACCGCGATGTGCCTTGGCTGACGATCCGGTGTCCGGACGTGCAGACCGCTCTGTACGTGCTGGGCCGCCGCCCTGGGCATCCTCAGGAACACCCGTTGTACCTGTCGCGAGCGGATCTGCGCCGCGCGCAGCTCGGCGGGGCCCAGCTGGAGGGGACCAACCTGCGGCATTCGAATCTGGCCCGTGCCTACATGCCCAACAGCAACTTGGGAAACGGCCAGCTGGTGAACGTTGATCTCCGTCACGCCCACCTTCGAGGCGCCCGGTTGCCGGGCGCTGACCTGCGCAACGCGCACCTGGAACACGCCGACCTGCGGCAAGCCAGCTTGCACGGTGCTGATCTGAGAGGAGCCGACCTGTCGGACGCTCTCTTGGACGGGGCCGACCTCACCGATGTCCGCACCGACGACACGACGACCTTGCCCGGCACCCGCCACCGCACATAGATCGCGCCACTGTCCTGGGCACAAGCGCACGCCCGCATACCCCCAACCAGCGTGTACCGGGCGCTTCAGGAGGGCAGGACTGCGCCGCCTTCTCCCACAGGGATCGAACGGTCGAGGCCGCCGCAGTTCGCCGTCTCCCAGGACAACGGTGCAGTGCCGTGTCTGAGACGGGGAGGATGGAGTTCGAGAATCCATGCAGTCAGACATCTTCCCCACCTACCTCGGCGCCTGAGTTCCACAGCGAGGGCAATGCGGGATCTGTGAACCCAAGAGCTCGCTGCCGGTACTGATCCACCACGGAGGTTGCCGTCGACGTGAGCGTGCGGGCTCCTGGGACGCCCGGCAGCAGCAGGTCGGAGAGGGTGACTGTGCAGGTCACCGTCACGGTCACGGTGCCGACCTGGCCCACCGGCACGCTCAGTCCGCCGGTGTTGACGGTGACGTCGGCGGACGCGCACGTGATGCCCTGGTCGCCCAGAGACTCGGCGGCCGCCGCCTGCGCGGCGTTCTGGGCGGCCGCCACGGTGCGGTGGATGGATGCTTCCCGGGCCGCGTCCTCGGCCGCCGCATCGATTTTCGCCCCGGAGGTGACCAGGCGTCCCCCGGCGATCGCCAGACAGATGAACATGATCAGCGGTGGGAGGATGACGGCGGCCTCGATCGCCACACTGCCCTCGTCACCGCGCCCCCAGCGCGCCCAACAAGCCCTGCTGCTCAACGACTTCATCCCCCCGGCACCGTCCAGCGCTCCACCGCTCCGGAGGCCGACTGACTGACCCGCAGCCCGGACAGGCCCGGGATCATCGACTGGGCCGTGCCCGTCACCTGGATCCGCACCCGCTCGCCAGTGCTCCCGGCGGTGGAGACGCTGTAGCCGACCAGGCTGTCGCCCGCCGAACGGCCCAGCACCTCGCGGGCCTTGGCGGTGCCGTCGGCCGGGCTTGCCTGGTAGGCGCGGGCCGCGCTGGCGCCCTCGCGGGCGGCGGTCAGGGCGATCTGGCGGGCGTAGTACCACATGGAGGCCTGGATGACGGCGATGGTGGCGAGCAGCACGAACGGGTAGACGATCGCCATCTGGATGGACGTGTCGCCCCGGTCATCGCGCCACCGTCGCCCGTGCCACCAGGTTTTCAGCCGGTCGCCGTTTGGCATCAGATGCCGGCCAGGTTGCCGTTGTACTTGGCGATCACCACGGCGATGGTTCCGGCGATCACCAGGGCGCCGGTGACGGCGGCGACCCAGATGATGACGGTGGTGATGCTGATGTCACCCCTGTCCGGGTGACGCGCGGCCTCGGCCGTGGCCTCCTGAAGGTGCCTGGTCAGCCGGCGGATGGCGCGGTAGGAATGGGCTGCGGTGTGCTTCATCGGGAGTGCTCCTCCACCAGGTTGAACATGTGTAAAGGGTTGGTCAGACGGTGAGCATGCGGATCACCGCGGGGAACGCCATCAGCAGCATGACCAGCACGGCGAGCAGGGCTCCGGGGGCGGTCATCTTCTCGCTGGCGGCGTTCGCCTCGGCCGCCTGTGTGGCCAGCAGCTCGCTGTTGAGGGCGGCGGTGCGGGCGCGCAGGGCTTTGTAGACGGCGGCGCCGTCGGTGGCGCTGCCGCGCATGATGTCGGCGACGTCGTCCAGGACGGGCAGCTCGTACTCGGCGGCGAGCTCGGTCAGTGCCTGGTAGGGCGGGATCTTCTCCAGCCTGGCCCGGCGCAGGGCCGCCTGCAGGTAGAGGAAGGGCCAGCCGCGGCCGACCTCGGCGGCCTTCTCCAGCGCCTCGGCGGGGCCGGCATCGGCGGCCCGTTTGAGCGCGACCAGGTCCAGGTAGGCGGACAGGGCGTGTGCGAACTCCTCCCGGGCCCGCCTGGCCTGGTCCCGCACCGCGAGATCCGGCGTGATGAACAGCAGCCCCGCCACGACCAGGCCGGCGCCGGCGGGCACGTAGAACGGCAGGGAGACGCCCGCGATGATCCACGGGATCGTGACGAGCACCGGGCAGAGCAGGCCGAGACCAGCCAGTGCGGTCTTCTTCAGCATGAACTGGCCCGGTCCCTGCCCGAGCAGGGCCAGGTTGGTGGCAGGGACCCGCACGCCGGGCAGGCGCTCGAGGCGGGCCAGCAGCCACCGGCCCCACCGCTCTTCGCGGTCCAGTTCCGGCTCGGGCAGGGTCAAGGCCGTCGGGGCGCTGCGTGCGAGGGCGGGCCCTAGCGCGGGCTGAGGGCGCAGCAGTTCCCGTACCAGCAACGCCAGGCCGGCGCCAACCGTGCCCCCGGTGACTACGACGGGAAGCAGGTTCACGAGCTGGCTCCTTCCGGCTCACGGCCGGCAGCCGGCAGGTCCGGCGTGCCGGGTTCCTCGGCGGGTGCGGGCAGGCGGACGGTGCTGGACGGGTCGGTGATCAAAAAGCGGGGGATGCGGCGGAAGGAACCCAGCTGCCGCATCAAAGCGAGCACCCCGATGAAGGCGGCCATCAGGAAGGCGAGCACCAGCTGACCCAGCAGCGTGGAGTACGGCTTGGTGTAGGCAGGCACGAAGAACCCGGCCACCACGACGCCCACGGTGAGGATGGTCATCCACCGCACCGTGGTGCGGGGCTTGGCCCGGTCCGCCTCGATAGAACGCTTCTTGGCGACCTCGTCGCGGACCGTGCCCGCCAGATCCTCCAGCGCCTGCGCCAGACCCGGGCCGCGGTCGCCCGCCGACAGGATGAGTGCGGCGACCACCTTGTCCGCGGTCACATCGTCCAACTCCCCGGCGAACGCGCGCAGCGCCTCCTGCGGCCGCCAGCCCAGACGCAGCCGGTCGGACAGGTTGACGACCTGCCCGGAAAGCTCGTCTGGTGCCCCCTGACGGCTGGTGATCATCGCCTGTTCCAGACCCATCCCCAACCTCAAGAGCCCGGCCAGGCGCTGGGTCCACTCGCTGAGCGCCTCCAACTGCCCGATGCGTTCCTGCGCAAGCTGCGCCGGGGCGATCAGCCAGGGCACGCCGATGACGGCCGCGCCGAGCAGCGCGCCGCCCACGAAGTTCCCCGAGACCAGCCACACGGCGACGAACACCACGACCGCCACCACGGCAAGGGTCCGCCGGCGCAGCCGGACGTCCTCGGCCTGCTCGGGGCCCGAGCGCAGGGCCTGCCACCGTTGCCGCAGCGAGGCCCGGCGCGGTGCGGTCGTGCCGACGAGTCCGGCCACGATGCCGATCAGCCCGCCGATGACGGCCATGCCGCTCAGCAGCCCCAGCAACAAGGTCATCGGCCTGCTCCCACCTTCAGCGGCAGCGGTGCCTGCCAGGCCCCGTAGGGCTGCTGCAGCAGGGCGGAGTCGAAGCCGACGCGGCGCAGGTCGTCGATACAGCCCGGATCCATCCGCGGCACCGCCCGCAGCTCCCCGAACTCAGTCCCGGGGGAGAAGATCTCGTTGGTCGCGGGCCGGCCGTTCTCGCCGATCCCGGTCAGCTCCAGGACATGGGAGACGTAGCGGTGGCGCCGTCCGCCGATCTGCGTCTCGTCGGTCATGTCGACGTAGACGATGAAGTCCAGGCCGTTGGCGGTCTGCCGGTAGGCGAGCTGCTCGGACAGGTTCTCCTGGGCGAGCGCGTACAGTTCGGCGATCCGGTCGAAGATGATGTCCGGGCGCCGGGCGTGGATCGTGCACAGGTTGCCGCCCGACCCGTTCGTCAACGCCTGCATCATCGCGACGACTTCAGGCCCGCGGACCTCGCCGACCACGATCCGCTCCAGCGACATCCGCAACGCCGGATGCATCAGATCCAGCAGCGTGACCTCGCCGGCGCCGCGCCCGGTGACGTCCTTCTCCCCGTTGGACTCACGCCCGACCAGGGAGACGACCTGGCGGTGATAGCCGTTGGCGTGAGCGAACAGCTCATCCTCGGTCTGGATGGTGGCAAACCGCGTGTCCGGGTCGAACTCCTTGAGCATCGCCCGCAGCAGCGTGGTTTTCCCCGCCTTCTGCTTGCCTGCGATCATGATGTTCTTCTCCGCGCGCACGCACGCGCCGAGGAAGTCACGCAGGATCGGGTCGATCGTGCCCAGCCGTACCAGGTCGTCGAGAGCGGCGTGGGAGACCCGGTGCCGGCGGATGACCGCGTAGGTCATCGGCCCCAGCCCGCTGATGGCCTGCAGACGGGAACCGTCCTGCAACGACAGAGCCAGCGTCGGGTTCGCGGTGGAGATGGTGCGCTCGTTTTGCCCGGAGCCGCGGGCCAGCTCCCGCAGCAGCTCCAGCAGTTCCTCTTCCGAGTCCGCGATCGGCCCCACCATGCGGCGCTCGCCGTCGCCGTAGTCCAGCCACACCTCATGCGGGCCCTGGATGATGATGTCCTCGACCCGCTCATCGTCCAGATATGGTTGCAATCGACCCGCCCTGAAGAGCAGGTCATAGACGGCACGCCGGAGGGCTTCGTCCTCCTGCGGCGCCATGGCCTGGGCGTCCGACCACAGGGCGACAGCCTCGTTGATCCAGTTCAGGCAGCGCTGTTCCTCGCTCGCCCGGTCCATATCCGGCGTCGTCTTCAGCAGCTCCTCACGCTGCTTGGCTACCTGGGCCGCGATATGCCGGGCGACCTTGTAATCGACGGTGACCTGAGGCGTGGCGGTGCCCAGCGCGTGCGTACTCGAGACAGCACCAGTCGGAGCATGTGCGCCGTCCGCCTGGTGCGTCCACGACTGCAAGGGATGGCCAGGCGGCGCAGCGACACTGGGATCGGTGTGCAGAGGCCTACCGCGCACGGGTCACCTGCCCGCCCGCGGCACGCACGCCGCCTGGATCGAGACGGGCCCGCCGCAGAGCAACCCGCTGCACCAGCAGGGCGCTGCCCGTCCGGGCGGCCTTCATCAGCGGCGACTTGGTGAAACGACGGGCCTGCTCGGCGCCGTCCGACAGCACACGGGCGTCGTCCGGCGCGTAGGGCAGGGTCGCCACCACCGGCACCTGCAGCACCCGCTGCACCTCGCCCGCAGGGTAGGGACCCTGGTCGATCACAATCAGCCCCACCTCGCCGACCTGTTCCGCCAGCGCACGCACCCGGGCCTCCGCGGCCTGCAGGCAGCGCAGGGTGTTACGCACCACCACGAGGACCGTGTCGGCCTGCTCGGCCAGGACACCGGAGGGCCCGAACGCCCCGCGGCGGCCGAGGTCGATCAGAACGTCGTGACTGTGCTCGGCCTCGATGCCGCGGAAGATGACCCCCAACGCCTTCCACACCGAACCCAGGCTCGCCGCCTGCGCAGGATCAGTAATGCCCGGCAGCAACAACCGGTCGCGCGGCGACTCCTTCTTGCCGTCCTCGCTGCTCAAGTCGATCAGCTGACGCCAGAAGACGTCACCAAGATCGCCCTGGCGGGCGGCGACGGAGAGGTTGCGCAGCCCGTACCGGTCGCCCAGGGTGCCCTGCAGCAGTCCGTGCAGCACCGCGCCGCCGTCCGGGTCGCACTCGGCCAGGATCATCTTCCGGCCCGGCTCCAGCGGCCACGACAGCAGCAAGGCGAGAGCACTCGTGGTCACCCCGGGCGCGCCACTGCAGCCAGCTAAGGCGATCACACTCATCGGCTGCCGTCCGGAGCGTCAAGGACCAGCCGCAGTGTGCCGGCCGACACCCAGGCCGCGGCCGTGGGGCCGTCCTGCGCGGTGGTGGCGACGTCGACGACCACGACGCCGGTGCCGGGGGCAGGCTTCGATGCCTTCACGACTCGCCCCGCGATCGTCTTGGGCGCTGTGCCGCTCTCCGCCGTTCCCGTCGCGCTTTGAGCCGGGACATGGACCAACTGCACTTTCTGTCCCGGCACCAGTGCCGTGGCGGGCACCATCTCCGGCTTCAGGCCGATCGGCACCAGCTGCTCGCCAGCCTTCACCAGAGAGTCTTTCGTCACCTGTGACGGCGTCAGCAGGGAACCGGGCTTGAGCTCCACCGCCGCCCGCTTGCCCACCACTGAGTCCAGGTTGTCGCTGTGAACCGTCTTGACGGCGGGATCCAGGGCTACCGATGCTTTGCCCAGGTCCTGCTCGGTGAGGACCTGGCCGACCTGGACGTCGCGAACTACGGTGACTACCTCCGTGCGGTTGCCGACCTGCAGCAGTAAAACCGCGACCCCGGCGCCGCCAGCAGCAATCAGCGCCAGCGACAACGCGATCACGCCGGGGCGGCGCCTGCGTGCCGACACCCGCGGCGGCGCCACCGGGCCAGCCACCTGCCCCTGCGGCGGTACGCCGTGCGCAGGGCTCGTGCGTTCTTGTGTCTTGCTCAACGCTCCATCCTTCCGGCGGCGTTATCTGACAACCTGCAGTTCGCCGATCCCCACCTGCATCTGCGACTGCCTGGTCTCGGTGAACTGCCCCGCTTCATCGCCGCCGGCCACTTGCCAGTCGACCGTCCACGTCGACGTGGCCGTTACCGTGTACTTGCCTTGGGGCTGGGGGGCGGAACTGCGGGAGTAGGCGTGTCCGCAGGTCGGAGACTCCTGCTTGCCGTATGACGCCACGTACTTCGTGCCAGCCCCGTTGCAGGTGACGGTCGACCCGTCCCCCATCGCCCAGACGATTTTGGTGACCTTTGCGGTCGCGGTCACGGTCACGCCGCCCGCGCTGGCGCTCGTGGCATTCGGGCCGAAGGTGGTGGGACTCTGATTCACCCACATCCACATGGGCACGCCCACGAGGTACGTGCCAGCGGCGCGGGGGCTGGCGATATCTGGTCCGATGAGCTTCATTTTGTTGACGGCCTGCTGTGCCACCACGAGGGGATCGACAGCTGGAACGTCTGCAACGTCATCGGCGATGAAATATGTGTAGACCGGGGTGCCGCCCGGCCCGGTAAGGCAGGAGCGTTCATAGACCGCTCCTCCGTCTTTGGGGGACTGGTCTTTCCAGTACATGCTGCCTTCGGGGGGCTGCGGGTCCAGCTTCCTACTGGTGCACACCGGCTGGGTATCGCTGTTCTTTCCGCTACCGGAGTCGGCCGGCTGCGCGCCCGATCCAGAGGTGGCTGAGTCGTTGTCCGCTTCGCACACCACCCATTTGCCCGCCCCGCTGCAGCCACCCCCCAGAGGCGGTCCAGCGAAGGCCTGCGTGGGCCAGACCAGGGACAGGACGGCCGCCGCGGCCAGTCCGAGGCCGGTGTGAGTCAGCAGACGCTCTGCTGCGGCGTGACGTTCACGATCTTCCACTGCTTCCCCCACTTCTCCGCGTCGATCTTCGTCACGTAGCGGATGAGCCGGTCCTCCGGCATCTCCACGGGCTTGCCGGTCTTGCGATAGACGAACTTCCAGTCGGTGCTGTCCATGCAGTCCGTCAGCTTCGCGGACGGCACCTTCTTCGCTGCGGCGAGACTGTCGACTGTGGTGTCGTGCGTGGGCGCGCCAGTCGTCACGATGCCTTTGGACCGCAGATCCTTCAGGTCCGCCTCGGTGCTCGACATGGCCTCCGCGGCGGCGTACTGGTCGAATGCAGTGCCGGCCGTGTCGCCCTTGGCATAGGCCTTGGCCTGCTCGTCCCAGAAGTGGTCGTATGCGTCCAGTACGGCTGCTTTCTCAGCTGCCTGAGGGTCTGTATTGGCAGAAGATGTGGCAGGCGCGGGCGTGTCGCTGGAGGTGACCGAGGGGGTTGTAGCCGAGCTGTCGGCCTCCCCGCCGTTTCCGCTGCACGCGGTCATCGTGAACGCGGCGCCGAGCAGGAGGGAAGCAGCAGCGATGTTTCGTACGCGAACATCGAAACGAACGGTGCGATGTCCTACCCGGCGTGTCACGAGTCCTCCCCATTCAGTGCTGGGCGATCAGGCCGGTGGGTCCGGGAGTTGCCGGAGTCGGGACCCGGCCGTGCGCTCTGGTCGAGGTGCATCGACGCGCTTTTTGTAGTCGAAAGGCTGCGCATATGCCAGCCAACTTCCCAGCTGTGACCGGAAGTTCTCGCTCGTAACTCGGGGCATATCTGGTCACAGGCGAGCGTGGAGGCCGGCGGGTCGTTCTGCGTGAAAGGGATCGCACGGCCGGTTTTGGGGGCGTCGGCTCGTCGGGCTCTTGCTTCGGTGGATGGCCGCACGGGTTCGGCGGCCTGCCCGGTGGTTGTCGGGTGGCTGGCCTCCGTGGTGCTGGACGCGACCGGGCGTCGCTCCAGTCCTGCTGTGATCGTCATGGTGGTCAGGTGTCTGCCGGGAGCTGTGGTGGTCCGTGTGTTCATGGATGTGCTTTCGGGTGGGTGGTCTGCGGTCGGGAGGGTGCGTGGCCGGTTGCGGGGTGTGGTGCTGGTTCGCCGGGCCAGGGCTGCCGGTTGGGGGAGTCCTCTTCCCGGGTGGGTGGTGGGGTTGGCCATACGGTGATCACGTCGCCGTCGAGGGTGACGCGTCGGTTGGGGAATCGGTGGCGGACAAGGTTGAGGTCGTCCAGGTCGAAGTCGCCGGTCCCTTGGATCACGCAGGCAGTGCCGATGCGGGAGACGTTGCGCGTCCGGGCGGGCCATGCGTCTTCAACGCAGCGTTCGTTGCTGCGAATTCCGTTGGTAGCTTGTGTCATCTGCCGCTCCTTAAGGTCCCGTCTGTTCCAGGCTTTTATGATGCGATGCTTTCATCGCACGCCTGTAAGTTATGCGTTCGCAAGAGCAAAGTTCAAGGGGGTTTCGGGGGCGGTTACGGGGCTGCGACATTCCGTCCGGAAGACCTGATGACGTGTCACAGTGCGGTCCAGGGGTGTGCCGCGGCGTGCGGCCAGTCCCTTGTGAGGCGGGCGCCCTTCGGGGTGAGGTACCAGGCCCGGGTGCGGTGGGACTGGGGCAGTACCACGTAGTCGACCAGGTGCTCGCCGTGCGGCTGGTTCGGCTGCTGTGAGACCGGCTGCCGGGAGGGGTCGGGCCGCAGCAGCATGTGCAGTTGGTGGGTGGTGGCCGTGCGGTGCTGGGCGAGGGTGGCCAGGAGCTGATGGGTGAGGGGTTCGGCGGGGCTGGGCGTGAAGCCCGCCGCCGTACGCTCCTTGGGCGGGGTGGTGGTCAGGTCCATTCGTTGTCCTTGGGCAGGCCGGCAGCGGTGGTGGCGGCGGGGGAGTGCTGGGCGAGAAAGGCGGTGACGCGGTCGAGCTGGGCGGTGGCGCGCTGGGTGAGCTGGGTGAGTGGGAGTGCTTGGGCGTTGGCCCGGGCGGCTCGTTCCAGCGCGGGGACGTCCCTGGGGCGGGCCAGGTGGGCGAAGATGTCGTCGAGATGCGGGCCGCGCAGCTGGAGGGGTCCGATGCGGTGGCCGTGCACGTTCAGGGAGATGTAGTGCTGGAAGCGTTCCATGGTGGCGACCCGGTCGGGGGTGGGGTTGTCGCCCCATTCGGCGGTGATGGGTGCGATCGCGGATGTGGATCCGGCGGTGGTGGCGAGTGTGGAGGCGTTCTGTACCAGGGACAGCCGCACTGGCGTGGGGAGGCGGGCCAGTAGCTGGGTCATGCCGTGGACGTGGCAGCGGTATTTGCGGAGGTCCTCGAACATGCTCGCGATGGTTTCCGGGGTGGCTCCGGTGAGGGTGATCAGTTCGTCGAAGTAGGGGCGGAACGGCACCCGCCTGCTTTCGGGTGTGTCGCGGCGGGAGCGTGCGGCGCGCAGCAGGTCGCGGGCGAGGAGCGCGGTGATCAGGCGGTCGGTGGGTCCGGTGCCGCCCGGGCACACCCACACGATCATCCGGGTGTCCATGGCGGCGCGGATGTTGTAGACGCCGGCGGGCTGGCCGAGGAAGGCGCGGGTGATGGGGTTGGCGGCCAGGCGGGTGATCGGGTTGAGGACGACGGCGAACGCGTCAGGGGGCAGGGTCGGGAACACGACTTGCCACCAGGCGCGGGTCTCCTCATCCAGTCGGCCCGCCACCGCGGCGAGCGCTGCCTTGCGGAAGGTGGTGTCGGTGAGCAGGGCCCGTATATGGAAGATGGTGGCCTGGTCCTCGGGCCGGCCCACCTGGCAGGCCGCCTCGTTGATGGCGGCCAGGACGGTGAGCGCGGCGGTCAGGATGGTGAGGGCACGGGGCGCGGTTGCGTCGTCCCAGGCCAGTGCGGAGGCGTAGGAGTCGGCGATCGCCTCGACGACCTCGTGCGCCGTCTGGCCGTGGTGCATCCCGAGCGGATTCCAAGAACTCACCCGCGGGTTGGGGCCAAGAGCGTTGAGGTCGATCAGCGCGATCCGGGGCATCAGGGTCTCGTGTGCCAGGAACCTGGTGGCCCGCGGCCACGAGTCGCGGTGCGGGTCGACGAAGACCAGCCCCCCGCCCGCGTGTGCCCAGCCGATCGCCTGCGCCAGGGCCCTTTCCGTCTTGCCGCCGCCCGCCTTGCCCACCCCCACCTCGAACAGAGTCTCCTCTGCGTAGGTGGCGACCAGACGCTCACGGCCGTCCGGGCTCCGGTAGATGCCCTGCAGCAGCAACTCGGGGTCGCCGAAGGCGAAGGTGGGCAGGTCACCGGCGAGCACCGGCAGCCGGCAGTGCACGGTGGGGGGCTTGAGCAGGCCGGTGATCTCTTCCAGTTGGACCCAGTTGGCGCGGGGCGGCTGGCAGTGCCCCAGATTCCAGCGGCGCTCGAAGCCGCGGCGGGTGGGCCAGTGGTCGGCCCCGATCCGCCACGGTCCCAGCCGCCAGCCGCGCATCGCCCACCGGGAGCGGCCGCCGAACACGTCGAGGGCGGCCTGGAGTTGGGCGAGGCGGGCCTGGGCGCGGCCCTGGGTGTTCGAGGCGCACATGACGAGCAGCTGGACGCGGACCAGGTGGTCGTCTTCGGCGAGCTTGCCCAGCGCCTGGGCCGCATCCACCCGGCGGGGCACCGGCGGCATCACCAGCCGCCGCCCGCCGCCTGGGCCGGGTTTGTCGGTGAGGAGCTGCTGCAGCTGCCAGCCCATCGAGTCCTCGATGCCGCTGGCGTCCTGCCGCAGCCAGCGCGCGGACCGCTGGGCTTCGCGGCGTTCCGTGCGGCGCGCGGCGCTCATCAGCTGCAGGCGGCGTGCCCGCAGTGCCCACTTGGGGGCGCGCTGGAGGTCGAGGCGGATCTCGGCGAGGTCGCCGAGCTCGGCGCGCAGGTCGGCCACGGCGTCGACGAGGGGCTGGAGGGGGTCGGGGGCCAGCGGCACCTCGCGCAGCGGGGCGATGGGCTTGCCGCGCAGGATGAACTCGGCGCGCACGGTGTGTGTGCGGGGCGTGTCGGCGATGGGGCGGGCCCGGGTGACGGTGATGTCCGGCCCGAACGGGGTGACCGACAGCAGGCGTTCGCCGCCGGCGGGGCCTTCGATGCGGTAGCGCAGCGGGCTGGTGCCGTCCGCGCGCAGCCGGATCTGCACGGCCTTCGCCCGGCGGGGCGCCCACCAGGGCATGGCCGTGGAGGCGCGGGCGAGCTGGACGCCGCGGCGGAAGATCTCCTCCAGGCTCGGGTCGAAGTGCCGGCTGGAGACGAGTTCCAGGGCCATCCGCTCGGCGGAGGCGCGTGCTGCGAGCCGGCGTACCGCCAACTGGCTGCCTCCCCAGCATGCGGAGATGGCCAGGGCGAGGAGATACCAGTGGTCGTAGAGCCAGTCGGCGGCGCCGGCCAGGCTGGTGACCAGGCCGGGTACCTGACCAGCTGGTGCTTGATCGGCACGGTCCGTCAGGTACGGGGCTGCGGCGTCCACGTCGCTGCTCCCTTCGTGATGGTGCGGGTGAAGTGCCAGTCGGTGATGCGGAGGTCGGTGAAGGTGGAGCCGCGGTCCCTGCCGGCCCACACCAGATGGACCACCGCCTTGTCCGGGCTGCCGTCGCGGCGGGCGATCGCGGCCTGGATGCGAAAGCGAGCGGTGGCGAATGCCGGGGCCACCGCCTGGCCCGAGTCGGGGAAGATGTCTGGCCACGTCGCGCGGCCGACTCCAGTGGCGTCCGCACGCAGCAGCGCGCGGCCGGCGGTAAGCAGCTCCCGCTCGTCGCCGACGGGAAGGTCGGCAGGCCAGGCGGCCTCCAGGTTCCGCTGGACCGCCGGGTCGCCGGCCACGCCCTCGCCATGCGCCGCCAGCGCGGACTCGACGGCCGACGGGGTCGATGCGGCGGACGTCGCGGAGGGAGCCGTGCCAGCGGTCGGCTTCCTGGCGGGAGGCACCGTGGCCGCCGATGATGGATCCGCGGTCGCGTGCGCCGTCGACGCCGGGACGGGTTGTTCCTGACCGCGCGGCACGCCCAGCAAGGCGACACCCGCGACGGCGAGCATCACGGTGCTCAGCAACAGCAGAAGCGGTGAGCGCTGGGTGGTGGTCACAGCAGCCGTGCTCCCCCCGCGAAGCCGGACATCGCACTGACCGCGTCCAGGCGCACCACGGTCCCCGGCCGGGGAGCGTTGACCATCTGTCCGCCGCCCAGGTAGATCCCGACGTGATAGATCGTCTGGTCGCGTCCGGGAGCGGTGGCGTAGAAGACGAGGTCACCGGGCTTGAGCGCGCTGGTGCCGAGGCGGGCCGGGATCCGCTGGCCGGCTCCGGCCTGGGCGGCCGCGGTACGCGGCAGGCGGATGCCGGCCTTCGCGTATGCGTACTGGGTCAGCCCGGAGCAGTCGAAGCCCTTGATGCTTGCGCCGCTTTTGCCGCTGGGGGAGCAGCAGATGCCGGTCGACTTGCCGCCCGCGTTGCCGCCGCCCCACGAGTAGGGAACACCGCGCTGGGAGAGTGCGGCCTCGATGACGGTGCGGACCTTGCCCGTGACGTTCTTCAGGTCCGGGTCCTTGGCGGCCGCCGTGTACTGGTCGATCCAGCCCAGCACGTTGGCGACGTACTCATGCGACCGGTTGTACTGGAAGATCGCGGCCTTCAGCTGCGCCCGCTTGGTCAGGTCACGGGCCGGGTTGCCGCACAGGTAGATCGCGGCGCCGAGCGCGGCGTCGTCGGCGTTGTGCGGGTCGGCGGTCTTGTCACCGCCTGCGTCCTGGCCGACGCCTTCCCAGGTGGAGGGCAGGAACTGGAAGGGGCCAACGGCACGCTCCGCGCTCGGGGTGCCGTCCCATTTGCCGTTGTCGGTGTCGGGGAAGACGGTGGTGTTGCCACCGGCTCCGGAGCCGGTGAGGAGTACCCCGTAGATCTTCGGGCGGATGTCACCGTTGTCGGCGATGTTCCGGCCCACCGCGTGGTGGGACTCGGCCTTGGCGATCCCGGCGAGGATCGGCCAGCGCATGCCCTGGCACTTCGGCACATGCTTGCCGGCCTGCTGGACGGCCTTCTTGTACGCGGCCAGCATCCGGGGCGGAATGTCCGCGGCGCTGCCGCCTTCGGCGATCCCGCCGTCGTCCTGGGCACCCGTCTTCAGCGCGACGTACGCGCTGATCGCGTTCCCTGCCGGTGCGGCACAGCACACGGCGGCGAACAGCAGCAGCACCACCCCACACCCCCACCGCGCCCTACGGTGCCGGGCCGGCCTCACGCGTCGTCACCGCCCTCGTCGCGCTGCCGCTGCTCGCGTTCCTGGCGCAGCCGCTCGGCGTCGGCCGAGGTGCGCCGCATCAGCTCCTGGAACCGGGCGCGCGCCTGGTCACGGGTGCTGCTGCGGGCGCCTTCGCCTCCGGGAAAGACCGGCCTGGACCTGTCCGGTGACGCCCCGGCCGGGCGCCGGGGCGCGCCGCCTGGGAGCCGCGTCGGGGACGTGGGCGGGGCGCTCGGCCGTGTGCTGGCAGCAGGCATGGTCGCAGCTGCGGGCGCGCTGGCCGGCGGGGAGGCCGGTCTCCTGCCGGCCGGGGAACTGGAGGACCTGGTCGTCCGTGGTGCCGGTGCGGGACGGGTTTGCAGGCGACGGCGGACGAAGGGGCCGGGTCCACCGCTGTCGTCCGTGTGCTCCCGCAGGACACGGGCCACGTGACGGCCCGTGTCGGCCCAGGCCCGGCCGTCCTCGCGCACCGTGTTGCCCCACACCCGCACCTGCTGGCGGGCGTCCTGGGAATAGCGCGAGCCTCCCGACCGGGCCCGGCGGATGTTCGCGGGAAGACCGACCGTGGTCCCGTATGCGGTGCGGCCCCCGCGGTGGAGGATGCGGTAGCCGCGGAAGCGGACCAGCCGGTTGTGGGCGCGGGTGGACAGCAGGGTGCGGTCGGTGTTCTGGTCGTGCAGCACCTGGCCGGAGGTGCGGTCGACGACCTGGCCCTGCTCGTTGCGGTAGCGGTCGGGCGGGCCCGAGGGCCGCCGCGGTCCTGTGCCGCCTGAACCGTCCCCGCCGTCCGAAGGGCCGCGCGTGTTCGGGTCGCCGTCGGCGGTGGGCTTGCGCCACGTGGCCAGCTGCTCCTGGTCCGGCCGTCGGCCGATCAGCAGCCAGTGCGCGCCCTTCGCACCGAGCCGGGCGCCCAGTGCGCCCACGGCGGCGGCCGCGGTGAGCGGGGCCAGACCACGTCCGGCTTCCGCGGTGGCATCGGCGAGCAGGCGGCCGGTGTCCACCGGCATGCCCGCCCCGTCGAGCAAGGAGCCGAGCGCGCCCGTCAGCCGCTGGCGGGTGCCGAGCATCCCGTACCGGCCGCCGCCACCTGCGGTGAAGGCGCGCAAGCCGCC
Organism: Streptomyces sp. V4I2; assembly: GCF_030817655.1. Lineage (GTDB taxonomy): Bacteria > Actinomycetota > Actinomycetes > Streptomycetales > Streptomycetaceae > Streptomyces > Streptomyces plumbiresistens. Next base: position 61,565 of record NZ_JAUSZM010000002.1, on the reverse strand, counting down.
GCCGTAACCGCCGAGCGCGGCCGGGGAGTTCATGGCGAGCGCGGCGCCGAGCTCGCTGGTGTCGCCGGGCAGGTGGGTGCCGCCGACCTTGGCGTAGCGCATCCGCATCGCCATGCGACGGCCGAAGGAGGTGATCCCGGTCAGCAGGCGGCGGTGACCGGCGGCGCCCGCGATGGACAGGACGTCGATCAGCAGGATCCGTTCCACCATCAGGTCGGGCCCGTCGGTGAGGGTGGCGTCCACGGCGATCCCGAAGAACGGCACGAACGCGCAGATCCCCACCACCGCGAGGACCGAGATGCCCCACAGGGACAGCCACTTCCACACCGACTGCCGGGCGGGCCCGGGCAGCATGCCCGCGATGAACGTGACGCCGCCGACGGCTGCGGCCGCCGCGCAGACGCCCTGGGTGCCCAGCAGGACGATCGCGCTGGACAGCAGCATGCCGCAGAGGAACAGGGCGGCGACCAGCAGCAGGGCGGCGCCGCCGACCCGCCACCAGGTGGGCTCCTCGGCGTAGTCGGCGCAGGACGTGCCCACGTCGCCGGCCTTCTTCATGTCCGCCAGGAAGGCGGAGAACTCGCGGTCCTCGTCGGTGACGACCGCATTCGAGGCGTCCAGCAGTTCCCCGCCCGGAGTGAGCTCCGGCAGCGTGCCGCCTGCTTCGGGGGTCTCGTCGGTGTCGCGCTCGCAGTACTGCTTGGCCGGACCGTAAACCAGGCTGCAGGCGTCCTTCCGGTCCTGCGACGTCGTGCCGGCCTGGTACCCGCCCGTGATCCACTTCAGGTGGACGGCGTAGGCCTTGCGGTCGGCCGTCTTGGCGGGGTCCAGGATGCGCCCGTACTGCAGCAGCATGTAGGGCTTGACGATCAGCGCGTTGGTGATCGAGTCCTGGATCGGGCGGGCCACGTCGGTCGACGAAACCGGCTGGGCTTCCTCACGCTCCAGGCACTTGACCTCCTGCATGCCGGCCATGCCGTCGCACGGGCTCAGGCTGGCGAGCTTGCCGCCCCAGTCGTAGGAGTTGACACTCTGCTGCGCGACCTCGGCGGCCACCTGCTGGGCCTGCCCCAACGGCCCGTCCTGGGAGAGCAGCGTGTCGGGGCGGACAAGAGCCGAGGCGGCGACCGCACCGATCAGAAGGGTCAGGAAGATCTCGCCCAGACCACGGCCCACGCGGCCGCGCACGATCATGAAACCGGCGAACACGAACGCCCAGGCCAGCAACAGCCCCTTCACCCCGAGCGTGTCGACGACCACGGTGTCGTACGTGTCGGCGACCTTCTGCGCCGGGCGGGTGAGGATCTTCAGCAGCGGGAACCGGAAAGCCACCTCGATCGCCCACCCCGCAAGACCCACCAGCAGCCGGATCACGGTGAACAGCCCGGACAGGGCGAAGGCCAGGGCCTGGGTCTTGAAAGCGACGATGGAACCGCCCTCGGCGTTCAGCTCGTAGCCGTTGATCGCCACCCCCTCGGAGGAGGTGATGTTCAGCGGGGCGAGCAGATCTCCACTCTCACTGGTGCTGCCGGCCGCGTACACGACCTGGCTGTTCACCATGACGAACACACCGGTGAGCAGCGCCACGAAGCCGGCCGAGCGCAGGGCCCTGCGGTCTGGACGGAACATCTCAGCGCCGCCTTTGCCCAGCAGAGCTCCGGCGCCGCCACATCACGAGGGCGGCCAGGCCCGCGCCGGCCAGCACCAGCCGCCACACCGCTCCGGCGGCGTCGGCGTGGTGGTCGGCGGACGCGGAGTTCATAGCGCCGCGCTCGCAGTACGCCTTGGCCGGTCCCACGATCAGGTCGCACGGGTCCTCGTGCGCGGGGCGGGTGCCGGCGGCGAAAGCCTGCCCGGTGTGCGGCCACCACGGCTCCGGCACGCTCATCCCGATGGCCAGGACCAGCACGCCGGCGGCAACAGCGATCACAGTGAGGACGCTCGCGGCGGCACGGATGCGGCGGGAGCTGTCCCAGGAAGAAGAGATCATCGGACGTGTTCCTTCGGACGGGCATCAACGGCCTCACCGGCAAGCGACTCAGCTGCTGAACCTGGGTGCGTGGCGGCGTGGGTGCGGCGTCCCGGGGTGGTGGTGATGGACGACTTGATGCGCGCGATGTTCGGGATCACGGCCTTGACCCGGCCGGTGTTCTGCCGCGGGCAGGTCAGCAGGAACTCGCCCTCCCGGCCGCGTTGCCCGACGGGGGACAGGCCGGTGGTCACCAGCCGCAGCAGCTCCGGGTCGCCCGGGTCGAGTCCGACGAACTCCAGTCCGCGACGGGCGCGTTCACGGTCCGCCGTGCGGGCGAGTGCCCGGTAGGCCATCAGCCCGCGGTCGGGGCCGAGTTCGGCGGCGTCGTGGGAGGCAGCGAGCAGGCCGGCGCCGTGCTTGCGGCCGTCGTGGAGGATCTCGTGTACCAGGGCGGTGCCCTCGGCCGACGAGGTGAGCCAGTACAGCTCGTCCAGGACCACGGTGGTGAACCGCTCCGGGTCCTCGAATGCGGTCTGCCGGGCGATCGCGGCGATCAGATAGAGCACCGCGCGCCCGATCAGAGCCTCCAGCGGCTGCTGGTGCAGGACCTCGGGCTTGTCGAACGCCGCCTTTGGCGGCAGCTTCAGCCCGGTCGTGGTGATCACGATCATGTCGGAGGCGCTGGAGGCGTCCAGCCGCACCGGCGGCAGCGCCGGGTCGAACACCATCCGGGCCAGGGAGTTGGTGGACACCACCCGGATGAGGCCGGCCAGGGTGGCGGCCGCGTCCTGCCGCTTGCCCGCCTCACGGACGGCCATCTCCTCGATGACTTCCACCACGCGGTGCATGGAGGGGGCGTCACTGGCGGCGGCCTGCTCGACGGCGTGGTGCAGGACCTCGCCGTTGGTGCTCATCGGGCCGATGCCGAGCTGCAGGGTGAGGTAGGACAGCGCGTAGTGACAGCCCTCGGGGCCGTCGAACATCCGCAGCGGGTCGATCGACACCTCGGCCTTGGCGGCGTCGATGATCTGGACGCGGCCCTTCGCAGCCGTACGGGCGAAGGTGGCCCACTCGCGCACCGGGGTGCGGTCGATGCAGATCGCGCAGCCGCCGCGCGCCCACACCGCCTCCGCGATCAGCTTCTCCAGGACGCTCTTGCCCGCCCCCAGGTCCCCGACGATGCCCATCGACGCGGACGCATCCACTTTGGGCGCATCCGCCACGTTGATCATCACGGGGCGGCTGGTGCCGCAGTCCAGGTCGAGGCCGAGGAACATCCCGTTCGGGTCGCCGACCTCCGCGGTGGTGAAGGCCCCGCCCAGCGCCCAGTCCTCCGAGACCTGGTGCTGGGTGAACTCCCGCACCACACCCGGCCGCACCGTGCCGGGCAGCCCCAGCGTGAAGAGGGCCTCCTGCAGGCCGGCCGGGCGCACCGCCCGGTAGTCGGCGCCACCGAGCAGCGCCGCCAGGGCGCGGGCCCGCGCGTCGCAGACGGCGGCGGTCGGCCCCCACACCGTCAGCACGGTCACGGACTGCACCTCGACCTCGACCGAGGTGCGCGACAGGCGGGCGTCCAGCTCGCCCAGGTCACGGGCGGCCTCGGTCAGCGAGGCCGGCATCCCCGTGGGGCGGGCGTCGTACTGGTCGGCCTGGTCGATCAACTCGTTCTTCTTGCGCCGCACCTGATCCCGCGCCTTCTCCGCCGGAACGAGCGTGAGATCGACGGCGTAGTCGACGGGGAAAGCGAGCGTCTCCAGTTGGGCGAACAGGTCGGCTGCGTCCTGGCTGACCGCGGGCGGGCACTCGGCCAGCGCCAACTGCGCCTGATAGCCCACCCCGGCGTCGGATTCGACTTGCAGCCAGCGCCTGCGCAGCGGGGAGGCGGTGTTCAAACGCCACCACGCCTTGCGCCCCGACCGCGTGATCTGCCCCGCGCTCTTGAGGTCCTCGACGTCGTCCAGCTCCGGGTCGATGCCTCCTTCCTGCAGGCGGACTTGGCCAAGGTCGGCGTAGCTGGGGGAGCGCAGCACACCATCCCGGAGCTGCCCGCCGTACAGGTCGCTGGTCTCGGCTTCGGTGAGCAGCGGCTCCGGCAGACCGCGGTGCAGAGCGTGCTGGATCATCCACACGACCTCTGCCGGACGGGCCGGACGGAAGGCGATCCCGCCGGCGAGCGCAGCCTCCACCCGCAAGGCCTGCTCGCGGTAGCTGGCCACCTCACGCCGTGCCACCGGCGCCGGCCGCATGCCGAGCATCGAAGACAGCTCCGCCCACGCCGCGCCGAGCGACGCCGACACCTGCAGACCGGCCTGATCGGTCTGCAGCGGCACCGCCAGCCACAGCGTGCGGCGGTGCATCTCCTGGCCGTCCAGCAGATCCAGCGTGGCCTCGACGTTCTCCACCCACGGGTGAGGGCCGTCAGCCGGTGCCGTGTCGGCCGGTTCGATGCCCTCGATCATGCGCAGGGCGATCTCGCCCGGGTCGACCTGCGCACACAGCCCGATCAGCCGCGGCGCCCCGGACAGCGAGCGGATCAAGTGGGTGACCTTGGCGAGCTGTTCGTCGCGGACCGCGGCCGGCACATACGTGCCCTGGACAGTCTCCTCGCGGCGGCCGCGGGCGTCCGGGCCGGGGTGCAGGCGGTAGAGGGCCCACACGCTGCCGTGCGTCGCCCACACCAGATGCCCGGCGATGTGCCGGATCGGAACCCTCACCGCACACCACCGCCCTGCTCGGCGAGCGCGAGCAACTGCTGAACACCCGACACCGGCCCCACCACCGCCGGGGGAGCAGCCGACTCCGTGCGGTGGGGCGTGGACGAGCAAGCGGCGGCCGGGCTCGGGTGCGGCACCCGGTCGGCGGGCCGCTGAGCCGCACGCGACGGGGTGGCTGCCAGATCGGGGCTGGGTGTGTCCTCGATCGTGAAGCCGCCGAGCAGCGAGTGGGGAGCGCGGTCGCGGGCGGCCCGCCCGCCGATCCGCCCTCCCCTCGGCTGCCATCCCAGCAGCACCCAGCCCAAAGCGGCCTGCACCGGGGCACGGCCCCGGATCTTCGGACGGCGCACCGCCCAGATCGCCAGCAGCCACGCCGCGATCGGGACCGGCCCCAGCACCGACCACCAGCTGATGGTCTTGACCAGAAGGAAGCCGCCGACGACGGCCACCGCGATCTGCGCAGGCGTATACGGGCCGAGGGGAATCTTCCAGTCCGCGACCTTCCCCAGCACCCACGGGTGACGTCGGGCGGCGGTGTAGCAGCGCCCCACCCGCCCAGCGGCCGCGGCGCTCACAGCCAGCCTCCCGCGCCGGCAGCGTGCTCCCGCAGAGCCGGATCAGAACCGCGCACGATGCCGGGGACAGCGGGCCCGCCCTTGGCAGGGTTTTTGACCTCGTCCTCGAACATGCCCGAGAGGTCCTCGCGGGAGTTGTACAACCCCAGCGCGATGATCATCAGCAGCAGGGCGCCGATCCCCGCCTTGAGGCTGAACTTCTGGATCATGATCACGACGACGAGCACGAGCAGACCAGCCTGCAGACCCTTGGTCGCCCAGTCCTTGAACATGTTGATCCACGAGTCGCCGAGGTCGTCCAGCTGCCCGGCGAGGATCACGCTGTGCACGGTGTTCACCGCACGCCCCCGTTCTGGGCGGTGCCGGACTCAAGCGCGGCGACTTCCCACCGGCCCGAGCGGGCCGTGAACGCGAGCTCGTAACCCAGCGGCCACCGCCTCTCCTCGTCCCGGGCTTCCACCGACGCGACGATGCGCACCTTGGTGCCGTCGGCCGGCACCTGCTCGGCAGCCGCCGCCTCCTCGACGGCGAGCACCTGCTGCACCGTGACCGCCGTGTACGGGGCGGGGGCGACGGCGGTGAGCTGCACGCCGGGCGCGAGGTAGCGGTCCACCTCCCCGGCACCGGTCAGATAGGCGGTCAGGAACTCCTCGAGCGCGGAGGACAGATCACCCTCCGGGACACTCACGCCATACGACGACGCCGGCACCTCGGCCCGGGCCGGGCCGGCCACCACGCCCGGCGCACCGGCCACCGTGAACGAGGCGCCTGCGCGATCGGCGGCCACCGGCACCGCGTAGTACCGCACCGATTGATCGGCGTACTGCGCAGCCACCGTCACCGACCACGCACCGTCGGCGCGGTGCGCACTGCGCACCGCCGTCACGGACTGAGGCGCGGGCTGCGCAGCAGCGGCCGGGTCGGGCAGTTCGACGTTGGGCGCCATCGACTGCGCAAGCCGCGCCTGCACACTCGTCGCGTCATCCGCGCTGCTGCGCAACCACGCGGCTACGAACAGCTGCGCATAGCCGGACGGGTCGGCGGCGTGCGCAGTGGTGCGCACAGCGGTGGGCTTGGCCTCGGTGGCCGCCTCGACCACGGTCGGGGTAGAGGTGAGGGCGAGGCCCAGGGCGATCGGGCCGGCTGCGATGACAGTCCAGAACGCCAGGTGCGAAAGACGGACACGGCGGCGCATCGCCTCCAGCCGGGCGCCGGCCGCCATCGGAGCAGCGGCCTCGTTCTCCGAGGCCTGCTTGCCAGGAGACATGGTCAAACTCCCAGGTCAGAACGGATGTTGCTGACCTTGAGGAAACCCGCCGACCCCGACCCGACCACCGACCACGAGAGGCCGACCACGGTCACGATGGGGACACGAAGTCCGTGGTCGGGGTCATGGTCGGGCCGACCATGACCCCGACCACGGGTCTGCGCGAGCTCGTGACACTCACCCTGTCCTGCGCAAGCCCAGATGCCGGCGACCGCTGCGAGGGCTTCATGCCGCGCGGCCAAAGGACCCGCACACCAATGCGCAGACGGCGTCCGCCCGGGACGGCTGCGGAGCCTGCGCAGTGCGCCATCCCAACCTGCGCACGAGAGCATCAGGAACTCTCGGGCGGACTGCGCAGCCGCTGAGCGCCACCCGACTGCGCACGACCCTCGACCAGGTGTGCAGACCCGATTGCGCACCGCCCCTCCGGGGATACGCAACCGGACCTGCGCAATGCGTGCGCGTCGGGCTGACGCCGCGTGGTCGGCCCGACCATGAGCCCGACCACGGCAGCTAGACGGGCATGTTGCCGGATCGTGACCGATGGTCGGGGCCGGTGGCCGTCAGCCTGGTCGGGGCCGGCGAGTGAGCTGACGGCATGCAACACACGCACGCCTCCACGCCCAGGACCACCGGCCGTCCCACCTCGGCGAGCCCGGTGCGCCGCCGTGGCCACCGCCTGCGGCCGGCTGCGGGGGCACGGCGGTGAGCCGCTTCGGGGCGGGGATCCGCCGGGGCATGATGGCCGGCGATCAGTTCACCCAGGTCGCCAACGCGCTGTTCCGCGACGCCCGGCTGTCGTTCAAAGCGAAGGGGATCTTCGGGTACGTCAGCACGCACCGAAACGGCTGGCAGGTGGCGATCGCCGACCTGGTCCGCCTGGGCCCGGACGGACGGGAAGCGGTCCGTACCGGCCTGAAGGAGTTGGAGGCGCACGGCTACCTGATCCGTGAACGCCTGCGCCGCCCGGATGGCACCCTCGGCGAGATCGTCTACTGCATCACCGACCGCCCGGCCGCCCTGGACATCGCGCTGGGCGAAGCCGACGTGGTGGTCACGGCCCCCGAGACCGAGTCGGCCGGCGGGTTCTGGGCGGGGATCCGCCGGGGTGTGATGGCGGCCGATCGGTTCACCCAGATCGCCAACGCGCTGTTCCGCGACACCCAGTTGTCCTTCAAGGCCAAGGGACTGTTCGGACTGCTCTCCACGCACCGGGAGGGCTGGCGGATGACCGTCACCGACATCGCCCGCCGCGGCCGCGACGGCGAGTCAGCCGTCAGGAGCGGGCTGAAGGAACTGGAGAAGCACGGCTTCCTGGTCCGTGAACGCGAGCGCGACCCAGACGGCACCCTCGGCGCGGCCGCCTACGTCATTACCGACCTGCCCGCCCTGCAAAACACCAGGTCCGGGCCAGAGTCGGGTTTTCCACCAGTGGATGACCCTACGTTGGCTGACCGGCCCCCTAAGAACACCAACAGAAAGAAGACCACTCAGCAGCACACCAGCCCCCTCCCTCCCGGCGCCCGCGCAGCGCGACCGCGCCGCGAGGCACCACCATCCCCACGGACGGCACCGACCGCACCGGCGCCCGCGGACCTCGGACCAGGAATCCGCCTGCTGCTGGCGATCGGCGCGCAGCGCCCCGAACTGCTGCTGACCGACCAGGTCCTCGCCGAGCAGGGCCGGACCGTCACCGCCATGCTGGAAGCCGGCTGGACGCGCAAGCAGCTCCAGCACGTCATCAGCGACCGCCCTCTGCCCCAGCCGGTCCGCACCACCGTCGGCGCGATCATCGCCGCCCGGCTCCGCGCCGCCCAGGCCTACCCACCGCCCGCCACGGTGGCCGACCACCACGCCACGCCCCCGTGGCACGACCCGCCGCCGCGATCGGCCAGTCCTGCGGCCGCCCGCACGGTGAGCGAGGCCCTGACCTACCGGGCCCTCACCGAATGCGCCGGCTGCGGTATGCCCGCAACCGCCCTGGGCGAGGACCTGTGCCCGGCCTGCCTCGGCTGGCCGCCGTGCCGTTCCTGCCCGGGCCCCACCCCCCGGCGCGCCCGCCCCGACGGCGACGGCCGCTGCACCACGTGCGCCTCCATCTTTATCGACCCACTGGAAGGAAGCAGCCCGTGACGGACACGCTGCACACCCCACCGCCGGCCGCGGCCGCGCACCACCGGCACCCCTTCACCCGCGACCCGGGCCGGTGGCAGACGGAGCAATCCCGTGCCCTGCGCACCGGCCACGTCCGCGACCACACCTGCTCGGCCGCGTGTCAGCCCGTGCTCGTACACGAACGCACCCCATGGGACTGGCTCGCCTGGACCGTCCCCGGCGACGGCACGCTGCCCGAGGTCCCCCATCAGGTCGGGGTACTGACCCCGGCCGCGACCCGCACCCAGCGCCTGGCCCTGCGCTGGCCGACCAGGCGCCCCGCCCAGCGCATCGCCCTGGACACCGTCTCGGTATCCCTGCGCTTTTCCGCCGCTGCCGTCGCGCTCGTCAGCCTGCTCGCCGCACTGTTCGCCATGAGCCACGGCGTCCCCGCCGACGTCGCTCTGCCGGCGATGCTGCTCGCCCCGCTGCTCGCCGAGCACCTGCCCGGCCGACTGGACGCCCGGGCCCGCGAACACGTCCGCAGCGTCGAAGACGACGGCGCCTGCCGCTACCTGCAACGCCTCGCCGCCCTGCACACCTCGCTCGTCCAGGCCGCCGCCGCAAGCGACCGCTACGAACTGCGCCGCTGGGCCGAGATCGGCCACAACCTGCTGTGGGACGCCGCCGACCAACTCCAGACCCAGGACACCCGCGCGGCCTCAGCCAGCCTCATCGCCCGCGAACGGCTGATGCTCCAACTCGCCGACCAGGTCGCCCAGATCCTCCAGCGCACCGCCGAGGACGGCACAGCCAGCGCGGGCCAGACCCGCAAGCCCGGGCGGGGGTGACCACTGGGCCCGTACCCGCCTGGCGTCCGTCCGACGACACCCCGGGCACCTCGCCACACACCCGGCACGTCACCTCTGAAAGGAACCTTCCTCATGCCCCAGCCCGAACCTGGTCCGGCTGTCCGCACGTCGGACGTCTACTTCCTCTTCGCCCACGAGCCGTACTACCCCGGCCCCGGAACGCAGGAGATCAACACCACCGTGGTGGCCGCCGCCTCTCTGCTCCACCAGCAGGTGCGCCAGCCCGACGGCGCCCGGATCCATGACCTGCTCACCCAAGGACGGCAGCCGGGCCAGATCATTCCGCTGGCCACCCTCACCCACGAACTGAACGGCGGCGCTGACTGGCCTGCGATCGGCGACTGGGAGCGCGTCACCACCGACCTCGTCCAGCTCGTGCAGACACAGATGTGCGATGCCCTCAGCCTCGGACTCCCCGATATCGCCCGGGCCCTGATCTGCACCGGACCCGGCCCGGACAACCAGCTGCAAGCGATCAACCCTGCGGCGGGCGAGCTCATCGTCTACGGGCCGGACGACCGCGCCGAAGTCCTGGCCGAGGTGGACCTGTTCCTCACCGCCCTGGTGGCCGAGCAGCCTTTGTGGCCGGGCGAAGGCCTCCTGCCGCCGCGGTATGAGCGCACCTGAATCCGGCGTTGGCAGGCCGGCCTGCCACAGGTGATGGCGCTGAACGGCCATCTCCTGCTCGGCGGTGAGCCCAGACCTGCTCAGTAAATCTCCCCACCCAGGGGCAGACCTGCGAATGAGCGCCACAAGAGAGGGGCCGCCCGATAGCCAGCCAGCCAGCCAGGTCCAGGGGCAGGGGCGGACCAACTCGGCCGCGGACCGCCTGCTGAGGGCGGCACGCGCCAGAGCCCGCGTACGCGTTGAGATCTCGTGCCTGAGAGAGGCGGCCTTCACGCGGTGTGCGTCCCTGGCGGTACGGCGGTACGCCCGGAGGCGACAGCCAGCGGGGGGTCGGCAGGGCTCAGGTATGGAGCCAGTCCTGGCCGGCCGTCACCTCGCCTGCGATGCGACACCATTGGGCCTCCCCGCCGGGCAGAGGCCAGGCCCAGGTCGGCTGTTCTGCAGCGTTCAGGTCGTGAAGGAGGCGGACGAGCTGTGGGCCGGCGGTGGCGGCGCCGTCCGGGACGGTGGGGCCGTGGACGGCGCGGAGTTCGGCGAAGCGTGCCAGTTCGTACTCGTAGAAGCCCACGGCGTCATCGATGCGTGCGGCCAGGTCATCGCGCGGCACCGTGCGGTGCAACTGCAGCAGCGCAGGCTCGATGGACTCGGCGATCGCCGCGGCGAGCCGTGCGTGACCATCCAGGATCAGATGGCAGTCCAGGCCACTGACCCACCACAACAGGACGGGTGGGAGCGTCCCTTCCCGGGCCTGCTTGCGGTACGCCTTGACCCGGCTGTCGTCGGCACCGGGCATCGGCCGCAACGGAAGAACCTCCCACGATCCGGAGTGGACAAACCAGTCGATGTATCCGTCCGGATGGCCCTCGACGAGCATCGAGCTCCAGTACTGGGCATGCGCAGTGTCAGCGTGGCGCCAGCGCCGCAGTGGACTCTCGCACGAGAGCAGCCATCGGCCCTCGTGCAGCGGGCTGTCCGGCGAGTCGATGAGGTACTGCGCGAAGCGGTGAGCCCACCGTTGCGGGCTGCCCGCCAGGGCTCGCCCCACATCGGCGCGTAGCGGCGGGACAATGGAGCGGTACTCGTCGGTGCGCCAGAAGTCCACGCCCTGGAGCTGCTCGTCGACAACGGCGAGCAGCACAGGCCGCGACAGCCGGGAGACCAGCAGTCGCGCCCCTGCGCTGAACACGCACAGCCCCGGCAGGTGGCAGTCCTGTACGTCCAGGGACAGGCCCACCCAAGTGCCGTCGTCCCGCGTGACGTCGCTGCGCTGCATGCCGAGAGCGTAGACGGCTGCTGCAGGGGAGGTCGATGGCACTCAGCCGGCCGACTCGACCCGCACACTTCCCGAGCGGGTGGCTCCGGCCGGAAACACCCGCGGTGCTCGTTGAAGCTCCTCACTCCGTTGAACACGGGACGGAGCGAGGCGACGAGCGGCCCTGGCCGATTTCAGGGCTCTGTCCGCGATTGTGTGAAGGAGAGCCTGAGCGGCGTCAGCACGTGGGCGGCTGCCGTGTGGCCTTGGTCATCTGAGCCCTTGCTGGACATTGACGGCCCTCCGTCAGACGCACACGATGGCCTGCATGCGTTTCCTGCGGCGCGTGCGCCAGGATGTCACCCGGGGCGAGAACCTGGAGATCTACTCGACGGCACTGCTCTCCGTGACCTTGGCAGTGCTCGGAGCTCTCGATATAGCCAGCGGCAAGGTGCTGGCCGCCGCCACGCTCGCAACGCTGGCCCTGCTCTCCGGTGGGCTGCTCGGCAGCCGCAGGCAAGTATCAGAGTTGGCAGCGCAGGTGCGCTCCCGAATGGCAGGAGAGGTCTCGGCGGAAGACTTCCTGACCCATGACAAGCCTGACCTCATCGAGCAGGTACGTGGCGCGCAGGACATCAGAGTCGTCGGGGTCACGCTGTCGCGGACCCTGCGGAACCTGGTTGACGAGTTGCAGCGCCGTGCTGCCGCCGGAGCGACTATCAAGGTGGCGCTGATCGACGCGGCCACCTCTGCCCCAGCAGAGGCAGCTCGTCGCAGCACCCTCTCCGACCGGCCGACCGTGTTCGAGAATCGGCTGCGCCCGTCCATCGACCTGCTTCGAGAGCTGGTGGAGTCCCCGGGAACTGACGGAAGGATCGCCGTGCGCTTTCTGCCGTTTGTCCCTGCCTTTGGCCTCGTGCTGCTGGACCCGCAGCGGCCCAGCGGATGCATCCATGTCGACATCTACTCCCACAGCTCCGCTTCCGGAGACGCCGTATTCAGTGTGTTGCCAGACCGTGACGGCCACTGGTATCAACACTTTCAGGATGAATTCGATCGAATCTGGGCATTCGGACGGCCAGCCGATGCCTCGGACGGCTTCCCGCCGGCTCCTGTCGCCGTTCCGTGAACCGTGACCCCCTATCGGTCGATGAAAAGTGACCCCTTCCGTGATCAAGTGATCAGTCTGGCTCCATGGGAGTCAGGTGGAAGAGGTGATCGGTGTGGAGGACTGGGCTGAGATCCGGCGGCTCCACCGTGCGGAGGGCATGTCGATCAAGGGGATCGCGCGGCATCTGGGGATCGCCCGGAACACCGTGCGGCGGGCTGTGGCCAGCGACGATCCGCCGAAGTGCCGGCGGGCGCCGAGGGGCTCGATCGTGGACGCGGTAGAGCCGGCGATCCGTGAGTTGCTGGCCCAGTATCCGCGGATGCCCGCCACTGTGATTGCCGAGCGGATCGGGTGGGAACGGTCGTTGTCGGTGCTGAAGCGGCGGGTGCGGGAACTGCGGCCGGTGTATTTGCCGGCGGATCCGGTCTCCCGGACGGCGTATCAGCCCGGCGAGCTGGCCCAGTGTGACCTGTGGTTCCCGCCAGCGGACATCCCTCTGGGCTTCGGGCAGACCGGGCGCCCGCCGGTGCTGGTGATGGTGGCTGGGTACTCGCGGGTGATGACCGCGCGGATGCTGCCGTCGAGGCAGGCCGCCGATCTGGTGAGCGGGCACTGGGACCTGCTGTCCGGCTGGAATGCGGTGCCCCGGGCGTTGGTCTGGGACAACGAGGCGGCCATCGGTCGCCGCCGCGAGGGGCGGGTCGTGCTCGGTCATGAGTTCGCAGCCCTAGCCGGGCTGCTGGCCTGCAAGGTGATCTTGTGCCGGCCCCGCGACCCGGAGGCCAAGGGGCTGGTCGAGCGGGCCAACGGCTACCTGGAAACGTCATTCCTGCCCGGCAGGGTGTTCACTTCCCCGGCCGACTTCAACACGCAGCTGGCCGCATGGCTCGAGGTCGCCAACCGACGAGTGCACCGCACCCTGGATGCCCGCCCGGCCGAGCGGTGGGAGGCCGACCGGGCCGCGATGCTGCCGCTGCCGCCGACCGCACCGCCGCGCTGGTGGCAGACCTCGGTGCGGATCGGCCGGGACCACTACATCCGCCTGGACACCTGCGACTACTCCGTCCACCCGGCCGCGATCGGACGGATCGTGCGCATCGAGGCGGACACCGAAACGGTGCGGGCCCACCTGGACGGCCGCCTGGTCGCCGAACATACGCGCTGCTGGGCCCGCCACCAGACACTGACCGACCCCGACCACGCCGATGCCGCCACGGCGATGCGGCACCAGTACCGCCAGACCGGTGGGGTCGGCGCCGCGGCGGTGGAGGTCGCACAGCCGGATCTGCCGGCCTACGACCGCGTCTTCCAGCTGATCGAGGGCGGCGGAGGACAGGAGTAAATGCCATGGCCACCCGCACCACCACATCCCGGGACGTCGCCGCCGAACTTGCCTTCCTCAGCCGTGCATTGAAGGCACCAGCCCTGCTGGACGCTGCCGACCGGCTCGCCGAACGCGCCACCGCCGAGTCCTGGACACATCAGGAATACCTGGCCGCCTGCCTGCAGCGCGAGGTCGCCGCCCGCGAGGCCCACGGCGGCGAAGGCCGCATCCGCGCGGCCCGTTTCCCCGCCCGCAAGACCCTGGAGGAGTTCGACTTCACCCACCTGCGCGGGCTGAAACGGGAGGCGGTGGCCCACCTGGGCACCCTGGACTTCATCACCGGCAAGGAGAACGTGGTCTTCCTCGGCCCGCCCGGCACCGGCAAGACCCACCTGGCCATCGCCCTGGGCATCCGTGCCTGTCAGGCCGGACACCGCGTCGCGTTCGCCACCGCCTCCCAGTGGGTCGACCGCCTGGCCGCCGCCCACGCCACCGGCAAGCTGCAGGACGAACTCCTGCGGCTGGCACGCGTCCCCGTTCTGGTGATCGATGAGGTCGGCTACATCCCGTTCGAACCGCAAGCGGCGAACCTGTTCTTCCAGCTGATCTCCGGCCGCTACGAACGCGCGTCCGTGATCGTGACCAGCAACAAACCGTTCGGACGCTGGGGAGAGGTCTTCAGCGACGACACCGTCGCCGCCGCCATGATCGACCGTCTCGTCCATCACGCCGATGTGCTCTCCTTGAAGGGAGACTCCTACCGGCTCAAAGACCGCGACATCGGCCGAACACCGAGCGCGGCAACCGGGTGAACAACTGCACACGGGGTCAAAAGTCACCGACCCCAAAGGGGTCCAGGTTCAGAGACCGCCGACAGCTCCACGCGTGTGAACGTCCGGCAGGCTGATCAGTTCCGTGAAGGTCATGGCTGGATGAGGATGCGGTCCGGAGGAGTTCGAAGGATGCTCGGCCGTACATGGCTCGCCTGAGTGTTTTCACCCGGTTCACGTGGCCTTCGACAACTCCGGAACTCCAGGGAAGGGTGAGGCCTGCAGTGACGGCGTCGAGGTCCTGGCGGAGTGAGCCGGCGAAGCGCCGCATCGGCTTCGGGGCGTCCTGCTCGGCCTGGCGAATCCACTCCAGCAGCAGGAATCCACGCCGGTGACGGACGAGATCGGCGAACGCGCGGGCAAGGTCGCAGGCCCGGGTGATGTCCGGGCAGGCGAGCCGGACCTCCAGCAGCCGCTTGTCCTGGCTCTCGGTGAGGGTCTCGCGGGACCGCATGATCCACGAGGCGATCTTCCGGGGACTGGGGATGTCGGCCCGGACCGGTTCGGCGGTGCCCGCCCGCAGGGCGGCGAGGTGCTTGCGGACGACCTGGCGGCTGCCCCGATCGCCGCGCTCGTGGATCTCCTGGAACAGGCGGCTGCCGCTGACCTGACCCTGCGTCTCGGTGAAGCGGGCGTTGAGATACGCCTTGAACGGCTCCAGCACGCCGTTCGGGCGGCGGTCCCGGGCGGAGGCCAGGAGTTCATCGAGGTCGGTGTCGCGGAAGCGGCGCACGGTCTTGCGGTCGAGGTTCAGAAACGGCTGTGAGCCGGGCTGCCTCTACGACGGTCCATTGCGGACACTGGGCGCCGATACGCCCGTTCCGGTCACCGGACCACACCTGTCGGCGGCGAGCAGGCCCGCGCTGCTCGTGCCCGTGCGATACGCCGCTGGCTGCTCCGACGCGCCGTCGATGATCTCCTGAACGTCTGCGATGAGACGGACGGACGAGCTGCTGGGATGTCAGCAGATCGGCTGGATAGGGTGACGGACTGTGGATCACAACAGGCACATGAGGACGAGTAGCACGTCCCGCGAGAGCGGTCTTTCCGGGCTGCTTCTCGCGGTGCCAATGGTCTCTCGTGAGATCCTGGCGCGCAGGAAAGACTCAGCGGAGTCCATTCGGCACGGTGGTCTCGCTCAGGGGGGCAGCTCGGCCGAGCGGCTTGGAGTTCCGCTCTACGTGAGGCATGGTCATGGCCTCTGAGCAGGAGCGGCCACCGGTATTCCTGACGCGACTACGCGTGGAGAGCTACCGCTCCATCGCATCCTGCGATGTGTCGCTTGGCCCGTTGACAGTCCTGGCCGGGCCGAACGCAGCAGGCAAGTCGAACGTCCTTGACGCGATTCGATTCGTCCGCGACGCCTTGCAGTCCTCGCCTGGGCGGGCGCTGGAGCGGCGGGGCGGCCTCGAAGAAGTGCTCCACCGGGACGCCTCGGGTGGTCAGGCCGACGTCTTCCGCATCCAAATGGACCTCGACATCCCCGCCTCCAGAGGGCCGGCGTTCAAAGCCGCCTACCTTTTGGAAGTCGGAACCCGCCCAGACAGCGATGATCCCGGTCCGGTCCTCCGCAGAGAAGAGCTTCGGATCAACGGACGGCTCCAGGCAGATGCCTTCATCCCGGAACTGGCAGGGGAACACCTTGTTTCCTGGAGGGACGACATTCTCCTGCCGCAGGCGTCCCGGACCAGCCGCGAGGCAGGCACGGTGTTCCGGAGCCTGACCCACATGCGCTTCTACGAACTCCTCACTCCTGTACTCCGGGCGGTCGACGACACACCTCAGAGAAGGGGTGACAGGCCGCTCGGCGAAAGCGGGGAGCACCTGGGCCGCGTGCTGGATGCTCTCTCGAGGGAGCACCCCTGGGTCAAGGACACCGTCGACGGCTATCTCGCCACCATGATCGACAATGCGGTGGGACTGGACGGGGTGGAAGTACGTGAGGCCGACCTGGCCTTCGTCGTCGGCCGTTTCCTGGGCGGCGAGGGACAGGTGGTCAAGGTGGATCGCCGGGCGCTGTCGGAGGGGACCCTTCGTCTGGCCGGCGTGCTCGCTGCCTTGTTCCAGCCGCGCGCGCTCAGGGGCAGCATCCCGCTCATCGCCCTCGAAGAACCCGAGATCTCCCTCCACCCGCCGATGCTCGGTGCGTTGTACGACGCACTGGCCGCCGCTGCTCGCAACACCCAGGTGATGGTGACGACCCAGAGCGCCGACCTGCTCGACAACGCAGCGGCCGATCCGTCGCACCTGCTCGTGGCCCGCGACGACGGGGCGGGCACCGTGATCGGTCCCATTGACCCAGCCGGGCGGCAACTCCTGGCCGACGGTGTCCTGACGCTGTCCGAACTCCTACGCAGCGGAGAACTGCGCCCAGCAACGCCCTCCGCGCGGCGAGCAGATCAGGGGGAGGACAGCGAGCGGTGAGCATCCCGTATCCGGTGATCGCGTCCATTGTTGAAGGCCACGGAGAGGAAAAGGCCCTCCAAGGCCTGCTGTACCGGCTTGTTCCGACCTTGGTGCCCGGCGCATACGCCGAGATCCAGCGTCCCTACCGCGTACCCCGGGACCGGATGCTCCGGCGCGACGTCCTCGACAACACGCTGACCATCGTCACCAGACGCACCCCGTCACCTACCGGTGTCCTGGTCCTGCTGGACGCGGATGACGACTGCGCCGTAGAACTGGCCGAACGCCTACGCACGCACGCTCACGCCACTCACGGGCACATGCCGCTCGTGGCGGTCGCGGCCGTCCGGGAATTCGAAGCATGGTTCCTGGCCGGCGCCGCGGGCCTGGCCGGACGGGCCGGTCTGCCCGAATCCTTGGTACCGCCACCTGAGCCGGAAGCCATCCGCGGTGCCAAGGAATGGCTCTCCCGGCACATGCCCCGCGGCTCCTCCTACCAGGAGACCGCCCACCAGCCATCCTTCGCCACCCTCTTCGACCTCGAGGCCGCCCGCGCTACGGCACCCTCGTTCGACAAGTTCTGCCGCGACGTGCAGTTTCTGCTCACTGGCGAGCCCGATGCGCGGCTGTGACGTCCCGCTTACACGGTTTCCCTCGCAGTCGGCCTGGCCCTGTCGGTCGGGCGGCCCGGTCCCTGGAAACCGTCGCGGGATCTGGTCACCCATGCTTCGGCAGCTGTCCCACGCCCCTCACGGAGGAGGCTGACGAGCCGACGCGTTCTTCGTGGTGCTCCGCGACAGCGTTTTCCGTCAGCACCCCTTCCACAGGGCCGTAGAGCCTCGTATCGCCGAGGAGAGGAGATCAGGAGGGCCCCATTGCGGCGGGACTCGCCGGAACGGGCAGGCTCCGTGCCGGGTGCGTTTTCTGCGAGTGCTCGAAGCGTCTTATGGTGCGGACGAGGCCGGCGACCGTCGCGTGCCAGCCGGCGGCGCGAGTGCTGAGTACGTGGCCGGCGGGGCGCTTTCGCGGCCCACTCGGACAGTTGTGTGACCACCTTCAGTAACTCCGAGGCCTCACATGGAAGATGGTTGCCACGCAGCCAGTCGCTGAGAGTGGCTACGGGCACCCCGGTCGACTGGCTGGCCCGGGTGAGGGTGAGGCGGGAGCCGGCTGCGGCCAGACAGATCTGCGGCTGCTGCCACAGGCCGCTCAACTCCGCCCAGGACCCCAGGGGACGGGCTGCCAGGGACAGATTCAGGCACGGTCTCCAACTGCGCTTCCGGCCGATAAGGACTTTCTCCGCTCAGACGACTACAGAGTATGAAGATGTCGGTACCTTCGTGTACGGGGGCGGCTGCGCTGCTGGGAAGTGCCCTTGCCCACGGGCCGTGGATTGTTCTTGGCCTGGTGGTCGCAACAGGGATCGCTGTTTCGACGTACTGCGTCTGCGCGGAGCGTGTCCGACGAAAGACCTTGATCGCTTTGCTCCTTGTGGCTCCCACCGGCACCGTCGTCGCGCAGAAGGGCGGACCGGGAGGGCCACAGATGTGGGTGCAGGTCGGGGAGGCTGCTGTCGGTGTGGCAGAGCCGATCAGTGAACCCGAACCCCAACTGCCGGTACCGCCTGGAGGTGGGGGGTGACAGCACGCATTCCTGCGTCGTGGCGTGCCGAGCTGGAGACGTGCTACATGCGGTGTGCGAGGGACGTCAACCGGCACGTCTTCTTCCTGACTCGAGGGGACAGGGAACTGACGGAAGATGTCGCGCAGGAAGCGTTCCGGGCGGCGGCCGGGAATTGGGAGCAATTGCGATCATTTAGTGAGACGCGGCAGGTGGCTTGGCTCTGCCGTACGGCAACGCATATCGCCGTTGACCACTTCCGACGCAACGAGACCGCGCGACGCAAACAAGCCGAGGTACTGCGCCTTCACTACCAGCGGCCTGCGGCAGACACCCTTCATGAGGCGCTCACGGAGGTAACCCTTGAGCACTGTTGGAAGGTGATCGAGCGCATGCCCCCGCAGCAGCATCTG
Source organism: Streptomyces sp. V4I2 (assembly GCF_030817655.1). Lineage (GTDB taxonomy): Bacteria > Actinomycetota > Actinomycetes > Streptomycetales > Streptomycetaceae > Streptomyces > Streptomyces plumbiresistens. The sequence goes on along the minus strand of NZ_JAUSZM010000002.1, from coordinate 42,488 downwards.
GTAGCGCTGCTCCGTTGGAGGTGCGGGTACCAGAACCGCGAGATCTCAAGGATGCTGGGCATGGCCGAGGGAACGGTCAGCGCCCACGTTTCGGCAGCACGTCGCACACTCAGAAGCGAGGCAGGTTCTTATCTGCCGTTCGGAGCCGACGACCTGGAGGGAGGAAACAGTGACGACTGATAGCGACTCCGGCGAAGACAAAACCGAGACCGTTCTCCAGAACCTCTACAGTGCACTGTCCCAGGCCGCAGACCGGACTGCTGATGCCGGATTCGATTCCGCCGCTGGACTGGCTCGATTCACTACCTGGTTGAGTGACCGGTCGCAGACGGGCTCCCCCGACCAGACGCAGGCACCGGCCGCGGGAGCTAAGGGTGCTCGCACGGACAGCAAGGAGCCGTTTCCGCCCGTGCGGCGCAGTCAGGCGGTGCGGCTCATCACGGCGAGCAGGCATGCGCTGGCACAGAGCGGCGACGCTCCGGCGGTGATGGCCGAGGCCTGGCAGGCGCAGGCCCTTGCCCAGGCGATCGGCAGCCGTTTGGCGCTGTCCGGCCCTCTCGAACTCCGAGTCCAGGCACTCGGCCTGAGTGAGCTGGCGGGCCGTAGCTGCGGGGTGCTCGACCGCCCCGACATCGACACCGAATGCCTCCGCGCCGCCCAGCTCACCGAGTTGGGCGACGCCCGCGAGATGCTTCTTGGCCTCGCTGCCCTCCTCGGCGAGGTCGGCATCGCCCTCGTCGGGGTCGCCTGTGCGACGGACGAAGAGGGGACGTACTGGCAGTGCATGGAGGCCATCGATGCGGCGGACGAGTCCCGGGACCGGGTGCTCGAGATGCTGAGACAGCTTGCGGCCCATGATCAGGGGGCTGTGAAGCGGGGGTCGGCGGCAGGATGAGGATGGCTCTTCCGTCCGCCACTTCCTGTCGCATCATGTGTAGGAGCTGACGGTTGAGCTTGTTCCGCTTTGACGGACACCATCGGTGTGGGTGGTCAGGCCGCGAGTGCGGTCTCGTATTCGGCGGGACTGCGGTAGCCAAGGCTGCTGTGCAGTCGGTGCAAGTTGTACCAGCCCTCGATGAAGTCGAAGATCGCGGTGCGTGCGGCGGCCCGGCTGGCCCAGGAGCTTGTGTCGAGCAACTCCCTTTTGATGGTGGCGAAGAAGGACTCGGCGAGCGCGTTGTCCCAGCACTGCCCGGTGCGGCCGACGGACAGGCGGACGCCCAACGTCGTTGCCAGGGTGGTGAATTGCTGACTGGTGTACTGGGCGAGTTCAACCCGTGGTTGCAACACCGGGCTGTCGCAGTGAGCGTAGCTGCTCTTCGAAGACCTCGGCCGGCGTTCGCACGTGGCACATGAGCTGCGTTCGCCGGGCAAGAGGCCGACCGCGGACGACCTGATCAAGAGGTACAGGTGGCGGGACCGACGGCGGATACGGGAAGCGGTCCGTCAGAAGGAGGAGACCCGGCGGGCGGGGACGTCATGAGGCTTCACCCATATCTGATGCCAGGTCACCCGGCTGGGAGCCGCATCGACCGCACTACGTCACGCATCGCAACCGTCACGTTGCCGGGAAGACCTCAATGGTTCCCAGCCTCGTACGAGCCGGCCACCAGACCGGGGCACTGGCTTTCCTCTCAGGGAGGTGGCTGCTGAGTAGATCCTCCGCCATCCATATTGACCGGTCAATTATCTGATTGTACGGTCTAGCGGACGGCGCTGGTCATGTGCAGATCGGGCGGGAGACCGACATGACGAATCAGGCAAGGGTCCAGCCCTCTGGCGCTCGACTACCGGCTGAAAGGATCTCCACCGGGGGAACGGCGCCGGCCGTTACGGGGCCCAGCGCGTCGTCAGCGAATCGGTGAAGGCGGGGCCGATCGCCCGTCATCTGCGGTCCGGAAGGCTCCAGGCGCAGCCGCGCCCGTACCGTCGTCGGCTCGGCTCCGTGGTCACGGTCGAACCCGCCCGGCAACCGCGCGGACCAGGTCGGGAACAGCACCCCGCCCATAAGGCTCGGACGTTGAAGACTGGGCTGGTCAGCTCGCTCTTACCAGTCAATCGAGTGAATGTACGGTCTAACCATGACCGTGCCACTCTATGTACAGATCAGGCGAGAGTTCGAAGCGAAGATCCTGTCCCGGGCCCTTTCGCCGGGCTCGCGTCTGCCAAGCGAGATGGATATCTCCGCCGAGTACGGCGTCAGTCGTGCCACGGCCCAGCGGGTCCTCAACGACCTGGCCGAGGCGGGGCTGGCAATCCGCCAGCGGCGCCACGGATCGTTCGTGGCGGACGTGACGCGGCAGATCAATCTGCTCAACTTCGTCACCCCTGCGGCAGCCGCAAAGGGCGCGCCGGGCAGACACGAAGTGGTTTCCGCGCGGATCGTCAGGGCCGCCGACGCCATCCTGACCCTCCCTGGCGCCTCCGCCGACACGGCCGTAGTGGAATTGGTCCGCCGCAAACTGAACGTACGCGAGGAGCCGCAGTCGGTCGAGCGGCACGTCGTCCTCTTCGCGGCCGCCCCCGACCTGCTGAACGAGAACCTCGAAGACCTCGTCACCCTCCCGTATCTGCAGCGCAGAGGAGTACCGATCGACTCGATCCGGCTTTACCTCGACCCGGTGGCCCTCGACGAGCACGACGCCGCATTGCTGCACAGCGAGACCGGAACGCCCGCGCTGCTGAGGCGCAGGGAGTTGCGTGCCGATGACGGCAGCACCGTCGAGGTGGTGACGACCCTCGTCCGTCCGGGAACCGCCGAGTTCTTCCTGGAGCTTCCCGTCCCCGCCATGTGAGCAGCGTGCCGCTGCCAGAAAGGATGCGCACACAATGAAGGTCATCATCGTCGGTGCCGGCGTGCTGGGCGTGAGCGTCGCGAGGCAGCTTGCCGTCGCCGGCGAGGACGTTCTCCTGCTCGATCAGCGGGGAGCCGGCACCGGCACGACCGCGACCACCTTCGCCTGGACCAACTCCAGCCGGAAGCCCGACCCGGACTACCACCGGTTGAACCTCGCGGGAATGGAGGAGCACGCCAGGCTCGCCGGGCAACTGCGCGGCGCACCGTCGTACTTCCCCAGCGGAGCGCTGCAGTGGGCGGACGCCGCAAACGAGCAGCGGCTCGCCGACAACGTGGAACGACTGCAGGCACTCGGCTACCCCGCACACTGGGTCACCCCCAACGAAGCGGCGCGGACCGCAGGCGGCCTCCGCATCCCGGCGACCATCACGTCCATCGCACACTTCCCCAGCGAGGGATACGTTCTGCCGGACCGTTTCGTGAACAACCTGCTGGCGGACGCTGAGCAGCACGGAGCCACGTTCACGATCGGCGAGGTCGTAGCCATCAACGACGGGCCTGACCGAGTATCCGTCACCCTGGCCGGAGGCGAGGTCTGCACCGGCGATCGAGTCGTCCTGGCGGCAGGCCGCTGGACAGAACGGCTCGCCGCACGGGCCGGGATCGACGTTCCCATGGTGACGGATGCCGGTCGCGGAGCGCAGACCGTCGGCCTGCTCGGGTACGCCAGGTCACCACAACTCGACCTGCGCTGCGTGATCCACAGCCCCGGCCTCAACCTCCGCCCCGAGGCTGGCGGGCATACCGTCCTGCAGGCTCTCGATCTGAACGCCCACGTCGATCCGGCGGACCCGCCGTCCGCGGACGGGGACATCGCAAGCACCCTCGCCCGCCGGTTCTCCGCCCTGCTGCCCGACCCCGGCCGGGCACCGGAGATCGACCTGCGCATCGGCTTCCGGTCACTGCCCGCGGACGGCCACACCGTCGCCGGCTATGCCTCCGCGCAGTCCCGCGTCTACTGCCTCGTCTCGCACAGCGGGGTCACCCTGGCGCCGATTCTGGGACGCCTGGTCGCGTACGAGATCACAACCGATCAGGAGCAGGACCTCCTTGGGGCCTTCCGGCCCACACGATTCACCGGCGTACGGCGCTCGGACATCGAGGTGGACCAGCACGCCACCAGTCTGGGCGAGCAGTAGCCGACAGCTCTCTCCCGCGATTCCCTTCGGCGCGATCGAGCGTGCCGGGAACAAGCTTCTCCCTCGTTCTGGCTCTTCTGGATCCTGGCCGCAGCATGGAACACGGCCGCACTACCTAAACGAAGATCACAAACCATCACGAGATGTCATAGGTGTTTTTGAACCCGAAACTCACTATCTGATTCGCTGGGCAGGCCGACCAGCACTCCGCCGACCGTGCCGTCTTCAGGGCCGGCAGCGTTTCATTGCCCAGGATGTCGTCGGCAGGTGGCCCGGCAGTGAGACCGGCTGCGGCTCGTGTGGAACACGACAGTTCGAGGACTGACCTGCTCTCCTTCAGGCCCACCGTTATGCTCGCGCTGTGCGAGAACAGAGGCGAATGGCCAAGACGGCTCGATGGCTGATGATTTGGGTCGTGTTCACCATCGTCATGCGCTTCGTCACCGGCTTCGCGGGCATTTACCGGGGCTGGCTGAACACTGCGGTGACGTCCGGGTCGGTCGTGGCCGTCTGGTTCCTGGGCTCGTGGTTGCGGTCCCGCAGGGAACGCAAGGCCGCGACGTCGTAGCCAGACGGCGACTCGGAGGGCTGACGGGACCGGCTCTCGGCCGGGGTACCAGCAGGAAGCGGACCGTTTGATCGTCATCGTGCGCAACCTGAGGCCATTCGGTAGTGCGCACGTATGCCAACGGCCCAACGCCTGCGTTCCATGAGCGCGTTCGGCTTCCTCAACCGGCATGCCCGTAGGCGCTTCCCGCATCGAACCGACTGTCGGACTCAGCTCGGACATCGGATAACTTGTGGAGGAGAGTTCTGATCATGGCGGGGGCTCCGCTGTGAAAACTGCTGGGGGAAACACCGTGGATGACCTGACCAGTTCAGCACCCCGTCTGCTGCGATGGATCGGCCGAGGGATCGCTGGAGTCCTCGAGTTCATCAACCTGCGAGACGGACTCCGCGGATCCGGGCGTGCCAAGCGCCGTCACGGGCGTCGAACTCAGTGATGAGTCCCTAGCCCGAGGCGATCCTCTTGTTCCACATGCCAGCGCGGGCGTTTTTGCGGGTCAGGCGTCGGGTCATCATGGTGATGAGTGCCCAGTTCAGGTGTGCTTCGGAGTGCTGCGGGAGGCGTGTCGTAGTCGCGTGCGTTGCGGCGGGCGTTCATGCACCAGCCGAATCGTGCGCTCGACTTTCCAGCGGCGGGGCAGGACGACGAAGCCCTGATTGGTGAGCATCAGCCGGTCAGACACCAAAAAGCCGGTACCGAGGGGGAGTTCGCGGCCGTTGCGGCGCAGACCGATCCGCGCCACCGTGGCGGCCGCCCGTACGCCGCGCGGCAGGAAGCTCGCGGCCTGCAGTTCGCTGGCGAGGCCGATGATGCGCTCGTAGGCCTGCGGCAGGTCCATGGGCTGGGCGCGGATGCCGGCAACCATCGCCGCGGGCGGTACCGCGCCCCGGTCGAGGATCCGCTCGGCGCGCACCGCCAGCGCCTGCGGCGTGTCGGGGAAGCGCACCCCGGCCGCCTGTTCCTCCTCGATCCGCTCCCGTTGCGGGGTGACCTCCCGGTACCGTCGTGCGGCGTCGGCGGCGTGCCGGTGCTGTTCGTCCTGTATCCGATCCGTCACGGTCATCGCTTCCACCATCCTGCTTCTTCCGGTTGTGCCTGCTGCCGTTGCGATGAGGCGCCGCTCTCCCCGGCCGCCGCTGTGAAGGGCGGCCGGGGAGAGGCTCCTTCTAGACCGGGCCGAGCCAGGTGCAGGGCTCACCCGGCGGGCAGTTCCAGCCCCGGTCGTCCGGGCTGTCCCAGGAGGACGGGTCCGAGACGTCGGAGCCGAAGGTGGACTTGGGCGGGGGCTCCTCCATCAGGAAGCCCACCTTTTCCTGTTCGGGTTCCTCCTCGGTCTTGTACTTGTAGACGCGCACCGCCTTCAGGAAGGGCTGGTACGTGTCCCAGCGGCGCTCTACCGTCCCCAGCAGGGGGAGGTTGAGCCGGGCACGTGAGTCCGCAGCGTTCGCTTCGGACTTGTCGTTCATGCCACCGTCCTTTCAGGACCTCGCCGACGGCCGTGGAAGAATCCGCCGCCGGCACGCGGTCCTCACTTGAGGAAGGCGCCGATCGCCTTCGTGGCCAGCGGCAGCAGCCAGGCGAAGTCCGCCTCGACGCCGCCGCCGTTCTCGGTGCCCGCGGCCTTCGCGACCGGGGCGGTCCGGTCGACCGCAGGCGCCTGGAAGGGCGTCCGCAGAACGGCCGACGGGGCCGCTGGCGGTGAGTAGTCCTGGTTCATGTCCGTGTCCTTTCCGTGCAGGGTCGAGGTGCTAAGCCGAGCCGGAGAGCCAGGCGTCCAGGACACCCTTGGCGCCGTGGCCGATCAGCTTCCACGGCATTTCCCAATTCGCCTCGGCGCCCGGCGCGTTGGCGTCGGTGCGTGCCGGGGGCAGCGGGCTCCGGTCGATCGCGGGCGCCTGGAAGGGCGTCCGCAAGGTGGCGGACGACGTGGGGCTCTGCGGGATTTCACTGTTCATCCCGGTGTCCTCTCAGGGCCGTGCAGCGGTGCCGGGGGCTCAGGCGCCCGTCACCGCTGCCGCGACGGATGGTGCATGGCGGCCTCTAGAAGAGGACCTTCTTCGCGATGTCCAGCAGGTTGCCCCAGCCGAAGTTGGCCTGGACGCCGTCGATGCTGTCGCCGGAGCCCTTGGGCCCGACCGGGTCGCGGTCGATGGCGGGGGTCTGGAACGGCGTCCGCGGAGCGCCGGACGGAGCCGACTTCTCCTCGCGCCGCGTAAACGACTCGTTCATCTTTCTCACCTTTCCCTTGGTGACTGGCCGGCGAGCGGTTGCCGCCGGAGGCTTGGGTGCTGCTCCCGCTACGGACCTGTCAGAGTGCTTCCGAGCGCCGCGCGTAGCACATCTGCCGGGCAGGTCCCCACAGTTCCGCGCAGCCCGAGCGGGCCGCCTGCACACCGTGGCCACTGCGCCGCTCCTGCGGCTCCTGCCACAGTTCGCGGCAGATTGGCGGCGCCTGCAGGGGAAGTGAGGCAGGCACGGGGGTGGTGGTCTTGTCCATGAGAGAGCTCCTCGGTGGGGGCGGGGGCGGTCACAGGCCGCCGATGAATGTGTGGACCGGAGCGAGACTGACCGGCAGTTCGTCGCTCACGTCGAACGTGAACAGGTACGACACCGGCGCCCGCTGGTCGTTCTCCGGGTCGAAGAAGGTCATGACGACGTCCTGGCAGTCCGAACCGGGGCGGCAGAAGGGGCTCTTGGACACGCTGACGGTGTTCAGCGAGTAGAAGTTGTCGCTGCTGCCGGGGACGTGCTCCGCGGACAGGACGCCGTCCTGGATCTCGTGGCCGACCAGGAACGCGTTGGTGCCCGCCGCGTTCAGCGCGCGGTCGCCGGAACTCTGGCCGAGGTTGCGGAACTGCCAGTAGATCTTGTCCAGCAGGGCGCGCACGGACTTCTTGAGGAACGTTCCCTTGACGCCGGCGAACTCATCGCGGACCTGGGCCTCGGCAGAATACTGCGCCGACTGGGACGCGTCGGCGTCCTTGTGTGCCGCCTCCGCCTCCTTGCGTGCCGCCTCGCGTGCCTCCTGGACGCGCTTCTCGATCACTGCGGCGACTACCGCGTTGACCAGCAGTGTCTCGTTCCAGGTGAACAGGCCTCGGCTCTTGACCTCGACCACCGGGACGACCTGGCCCGAGTACAACCGGACCGTGCGGTCCGTCAGGATTCCGGGTACCGACACGCGGGAGACGAAGTCGTCTTCGTCCTTGTTCTTGGCCTGTCCCAAGATGGCGTCCCGGAAGGTCCGGTAGACGTAGGAGACCGGCGGATACGAGAAGGTCTCAAGGAGCTGGGCGAGCTTTTCGGGGTGGTCGGTGGCGCCCTGGGCGCGACGCTGGACCTGCTGCGAAGACTCCTTGGGGTCTTCGATGATGGGCCGGGTCCAGTCCATGCCCACCGGCATCTCGGCCTCGAGGGCATAGAGCGGGGTGGCGTCCATGTTGAGCGTCCAGGTCAGCTTGTCGCAGGCCCACGGGTTCTTGCTCAGGTAGGCGTGCAGTTGCCTGGGGTCGTAGATGTTCGGCTGGACCTCCTGCTCCGCCTGGTCCTTTGTGGCCTCAATGACCCAGTTCGGCATCTGCTGGCGGAAGCTGTCCCGGCGGGCCTCGGTCTGGAAGTCGAACCCGATGGTGCCGATCGCGTAGATCAGCTGCTTCCCAGGGGGCGGCGGGGCAGCGGGGGCAGCAGCGGCGGCACCGTCCCCGCTGGGACGCCCGCCTGCGCCTGCGCAGGTACCGCCGCATCCAGCGCAGGACGGGCAGACGCCCGGGTTCGCCGGGTAGGCAGCGGCCGGCGCGGCGCCGGCGGGCGCCGCGGGCTGGGCTGCGACAGGCGCAGGGGGCGCAGCGGCGGGCGCGGCTGTGACAGGCCCGGCGGGCTGCGCGGGAGGCGCGGCGGGGGGAGGGGGTGCGACCGGCGCGGCGGGTTGGACGGAGGCCTGCACCCCAGCCGGTACCGCCGCAGACGCGGTCGGCCAGGAGGGCGGCGGCGCGGGCCACGAGGCCGGCGGCGGGGGCGCGGCAATCGGTGCCTCACCGGGGACCGGTGCCTGTGCGGGTGCGGCCTGTGAGGGCGCGGGCTGCGGTGCCGGGGCTGGGGCACCCGCGGGCGCCTGGGAGGCGGCGGCGGGCACGGCCTCGGGCGGTTCCTCGGTCTGCGCGTGTACGGCGTTCGTGTCCATGACGATGGCTCTCTCCTTCGGTTCGGCGTGAGTCGTCCGGTAGCCGGCAAAAGCCGGGCGTTTCTCCCCGTTGACCAGGGCGAAGGCGCCGGCGGCATTCAGCCGGCCGCCGAGCAGCCTGCGGCACTGGGGCGCATCGTTGGGCCCGCACGGCGGGCGGATCGCGGAGTCGCGCACGGCGCGGCCCGCGGCGAGCGGGTCGGCCTTGCGGCCCTGCGCCAACTGCTGTGCCACCAGCAGCGCAACGACCCCGGTCACCGCCGGGGCGGCGAAGCTGCTGCCGGTCAGCGAGGCGAGCGAGCCGCCGGGCGCGGCGCCCTGGATGTCCTGTCCGGGCGCCAGCACGCCGTTCAGCCGGTACGCGGCACCCCAGTTGTTGATGTCGAGCGGCGCTCCGGCGGCGTCGGCAGCCCCCACGGCGAGCACGGACGGCGTGGCGGCGGGGGCCTGCAGGCAGTCGCACCCGTCATTCCCGACGGCCGCGACCACCAGCACCCCGTTCTCCTCGCACAGCCGAAGCGCCCGCGCCAGCATGCTGTCCGGCGCACCCTGGGGGGTGCGCTCCCCGCCGCTGATGTTGAGGACATGGGCCCCCGCCTCCACGGCCTGTTCGACGGCCCGCGCCAGGTCGAGCTGCGGCACGCGCGTCACCCGGCCGTCCGGGGACTCCCGGAACACCGGCAGCAGCAGGCCCGTGCAGCGCGGCACGAGACCGGACACCGGCGAACCGGGCTGCCCGAACAGAAGGCTCGTGACATGCGTGCCATGCAGCGACATCGGCCCCGGACCAGCCGGACCGGACACCAAAGTGGGCAGCCGGGTGAGGTTCGATCCCGGGAAACAGGGATGCGCCACGTCCACCGGGCCGTCGAGGACCGCCACCCGCACCTCGGGGCTGCCGAGGAGCTCCTGCTCCCCGGCGATCCCGCGCACCACCGACCGGATGTCCATACGAAGCCTCCGCGCACCGAGGTGTCCCGAGGATTTTCCGACGCAGTCCCCTGCGGTCCGATGTGGTCCGGCCCTCCTGTACGACGCGCCGGGGCCACGCGACAAGGTGTCCCACCGGCGCGCTTCGCATTCGTTGTGACATGAGTCGGAGGACGTTCGGGGCGCGTCGTGGAGGCGTTCCCAGAGCGTTCTCACCGTGCGTTGCAGAAACGTTCCTGCAACGTGAGCGCAGCGTGTGTACGGCGTCGGCGCAGCATCAACGCGGCATGGCCGGCAACGTGCCGGTGCATGCCCCCGGTTGCAGTCACATATGGCGTCGCGCAGAGTGAAAGGCGTGTCGCAAGGAGCACGTCTCGAAATCCTGCGTCCCTTCCAAGTCACCTGTGGGGGGCGGCGCGTCGCCATCTCCACCGGGGCTCAGCGGCTGCTGGCCTTCCTGGCTCTGCGCCGTGAGGGCACGCACCGGCGCTCGGCCGCCGAGCAGTTGTGGCCGGACTGCACGTCCTGCCGGGCGGCCGCCAATCTGCGGTCCGCGCTCTGCCAGGGCAGAAAGCTCGGATCGGCCCCCGCCATCGACCTCGCCGGCCACAGCCTCGTGCTCGCCTCCTCCCTTTCGGTCGACTTCCACGACGCGTGCGACGCGGCCCACCGCCTCGTGTCCGGCGACGGCACGTTCTGCGACGGGGACCAACTGGTGGCAGACCTCAGCCAGGTCCTGCTCCCCGGCTGGGACGACGAATGGCTGCTCCTCGAACGCGAACGCTGGGACCAGCTACGGCTGTACGCCCTGGAGGCGCTGGAGGCGCTGGCGCAGAGCTTCCAGACTGAGGGCCGTCATCTGTCCGCGCTGCAGGCGTCGCTTGCCGCCGCCTCTATCGACCCGTTCCGTGAGACCCCGCACCGGATAGCCGTCGAGGTGCACCTGGCCGAGGGCAACGTGGCCTGCGCGGTCAAGCGCTACCAGGACTACCAGCGGTTGCTGCGGCGGGAGTTGAAGGTTGCCCCTTCACCTCGGCTGACCCGCCTCGTCCGCGACCTGACGCGGACCTAGGCAGTTTCGTTTGGATCAGTCGGTCGTTGGTCCGGGTGTGCCGTTAACCGATGTGCAGTGGGCGCGAATCGAGCCGTTGCTCCCGGACCGGACGCCGAAGCGCGGTGGCCGGTGGAGGGATCACCGGGAGGTGATCGACGCGATCGCCTTCAAGTTCCAGACCGGAACGCAGTGGGTCCATCTACCGGAGAGGTACGGCAACTGGCGAGGCGTCTACAACCGGTTGCGGATGTGGGCTGTCGACGGCACCTGGGAACGGGTCTTCACCACACTGATGGCCCAGGCAGACGCCGATGAGGACCTGACGTGGGCCGTGTCGGTGGACTCCACGATCGTGCGAGCTCACCAGCACGCGGCCGGGGCCCGCAAAAAGGGGCCCCGGCCGGCGAACCGGCTGACCACGCCATCGGCCGGTCCCGCGGCGGGCTGACCACCAAGATCCACCTCGCAGCCGATGCCCGCTGCCGACCCCTCGCGTTCGTTCTCACCGCCGGACAAGCCGGCGATGCGCCCGCCTTCACCGACGTCATGGCCCGCCTGCGCGTCCCCCGACGACGTGGTCGTCCGCGCACCAGGCCGGACGTGGTCCTGGCGGATAAGGCCTACTCATCCCGCGCGATCCGCGACCACCTGCGCAAGCGCGGCATCCGGGCGGTGATCCCGGTCCCGGCAGATCAGCGTGGCCACCGGCTGCGACGGGGCAGCCGGGGCGGCAGGCCGCCAGCCTTCGACCGCGAGGCCTACAAACAGCGCAACACAGTCGAGCGGTGCATCAACCGCCTCAAGCAGTGGCGCGGCATCGCCACCCGCTACGAAAAGACCGCGACCATCTACCTCGCCGGACTCCACGTCGCAGGCATCTTCCTCTGGTCCGCCCGCTGATCCAACGCCCGCCGAGCAGGTCCGTCCGACGAGTGCCACGTCCGGGGACGCGACGGCAGGGCGAATGCGGGAGCCCTTTCAGCGGACGACGTCGAAGACGTTCTTCTGCAGACCGTTGGCGTAGACCTCGTGCTCGACGAGCTTGAGCTTCTGGGTGTCCTTGTCCGTGGCGCTGAAGAGCCGCTTGCCCGCCCCGAGCAGGAGCGGGAAGACGAGCAGGTGGTAACGGTCGATCAGGCCGGCGTCCGAAAGGGCCTGGTTCAGGGAGGCGCTGCCGTGGACGATGATCGGGCCGCCCTCGGTCTCCTTCAGCGCGGCAACGTCGTCGAGCGAGCGCAGGATCGTCGTCTCGCCCCAGTTCGACACCAGGTTGTCCTCGGTGAGGGTGGTGGAGACGACGTACTTCGGCATCACCTTGTAGTCGGGGAAGTCCTCCATGTCGGGCCACACCGGGCTGAACACCTCGTAGCTGGTCCGGCCCATCAGCATCGCGGTGGCCTCCTTCTGTTCCCGGCCCTTGATGTCGAATGCCTCGGGGAGGAACTCGATGTCCTTGGAGGTCCACCCAGAGTTCCGGTAACCGAGCTCGCGGCCCGGGGCCTCCACGACGCCGTCGAGCGAGATGAAAGCGGTGCTGATCAGGGTGCGCATCTAAGGTTCCTCATTTTCTCGTGTCCGGTTCTCAGCAGATTCGGTCGGTGCACGCTTCGCCCACACTCGCGGCTGCAGCGCACCAACCATGACCTCTGACTGCGGATCACGGAAAAACTCATCGGCCGTCGCCCGTCCCTTCCGGCGGCCTCGGCCATCCGGATCACCTCGGGGAGCCACACACGTGCCCGACTGCGGGACCTACCAGCAGCGCAACAGCGACGAGCGGTGCATGACTCGCCTCAACCGGTGACACGGCATCTTGATGTAGTCGGGCTCGGTGATCCAAACGAAACTGCCTAGGCGATCAGATATGCCCTCCGCCGCCCGATCAAGCCGCCCGCTGAAGGCCTGTGCTCGCACTGCGGCGCCGGCGTAGGCAGAACGCGTAAGGCATGCGACTACGGCCTGCCCCCTCATCGGTTAAGGGGGCGTCTGCGGTGTCGCACTGCGCCGGCGTGCTCCGGCGGGGTCTGTCTGGGTGGGGTGGCGGATCGGGTGTGCGCATCGTGGGCCGGGACTGACGGTGGTGCTTCGCGGTGCGTCCGAGAATGGCGGGCTGGGTGTGAGGTGTGACACGAACCGGATGGTTGGTGAAGGATGAACTGTCTGTGGGGGTGGTGTTGTTGCAGCTCACGGGCCTGATTCGGATACGCGGCCGGGTAGCGGACTCACGTTCCGGTGATGCGTGGTGATCGCTGAGTAATAATTCTTGAGGGCCGCATGAGTCTCAGGCCCGCGAAATCGACAGGGTGGTGCGTGAGGGCCCGACACAACTGGGCGCTCACGCGGGTGAGTTGGCCCGCGTCCGGACCCGCCGGCCTCAACGGAGAGGACCGGTACACCCCCTGGAGGACTGCATGGGCAACGGCGACGTCGGCACTGACGTATCGCCTCAGGACGGCGGCCGCGGCCAGCGCGTCCAGGCCCCTCCCGATCTGCCGCTCGACTTCGAGGGCTTCTACCTGGGGCACCAGGAGTTCTTCCACGACTTCGCGGAGATCCACCTCGGCAGCCGGCGCACCGCCGAACAGGTCGTCCACCAGGTGTTTTTGGAGATCCTCGGGGGCTGGGACGGGCTGCTGCAGCAGGGCGACCTCGAACAGCAGACCCTCGCCGTCCTGCACCGGGGCGTCACCCGCCGCCTCGAGGAGGACGGCCGCCCGCCGGCGTTCCTCATCAACGGCCCGATAGCGCACAACCTCGCGGCGGTCCGCAGCCAGCTGGAGCTCAACAGCAGTGCCGGCGGCCTGTACGAGGCGATCCTGGAGCTGCCCACCCGCCAGTTCACCGTGATCGTCCTGCGCCACCTGCTCGGCTACCCCACCAAGCGCATCGCCCGCTACATGGGACTGGACACCCGCACCGTCGACTACCACGGCCGCAAGGGCAAGGAACGCCTGCGCATCCGGCTGGACCTGCCCGCGGCCGGCGGCAAGAACCACAAGAACACCAAGGGGGCAGCACTGTGACCGTCATTGACACCCTCCTGGCCGACGCCCGCATCCCCACCACGCCGCGAGAGGCCTTCGACGTGGGCGCCGCCCTGCGCCGCCTGGCCAACGACGCGGCCGTTGCGGCCAGGCCGCACCCGGACACCGTGCGCGCCGCCCAGGCCGGGCAGCGGCTGTCGGTGGTGTGCCGGTGGATCCTCAACAAGCCGGATGCCGCCGACCACGTCGACCGTCTCGCCCAGGAACCCGACGCGGGCGAGCGCGGAGCAGCTGGACGTCGACGGCGCCCTCGTCTTCGCCTGCCTGCTCCACCTGACCGACCACCCCGAAAGCGCCCAGTTCTGGTGGCAGCTCGCCGCCGGGGCCGGCCACCGGGCTGCCGCCTACTGCCTGCACCTGCACCACCTCGCCCTCGGCGAGGCCCGCGAGGCACAGCACTGGCTGCACGAGGTCACCGACGACGTCCTCGACTCCGAAGCCCCCGACCACGCCTTCCTCGCCACCCTGGAGGCGGTGGCGGCGTATGTCCGAAAGACCGGAACCAGCCTCGCGGGTGCCCCGAGCGGGGGGCTGGAGATGGAGGTCGACCGGCTGGCTACCACCAAGAGCGGCTCGTGCATCATCGTCCAGCGCCCCGACCGGCGCCTGGCGGACCTGATGCACGACTTCACCCGCCGCTGACTTGGCGACAGGGGCGGGCCGTGCGGCCCTGGCCCGTGCCGGGAGAGCACACCGCGCTGACGGCGCGGGCACAGCCATAAAAATGCAGCCGGGCGGCGCAGCAGCCGGGGCTGGGGTGGGGGAGCCCGTTGTGGGGTGAAGACCGCGTGTGGGCTGGGGTTTTGGCGACTGGGGAGGTAAACGGGGCGGGGCAGCAGGTTGGGTAGGGTGAGCGCATCCTTCCCCGGGGTCGGTAGGCCGCGGCCGCGTCGACCGACGCGGGAGGGGAGGGATGGGAGATGGCGCCACGTCCTCCGTCGGGTCCGGTGGATCCGAAGGAGGGTGATCAACGCACCTGAGGGAGTCGGTGTCCCTCGAACTGGCTACCGTGAGGCGGCCAGAGGGCCTTCCCGAGCGACCGGGAAGGCTCTGGTGCGGCAATCGCCGCTCTGGGCGGGAGGTCTCGCATCCTGATGCTTCACGGGCAGGGGTGCGGGGCCTCCTTGCTGCGGCCTGTGTACCGCCGGCGCACGGCCGGTGGGACGGGTCCCACTGTGGCCGCTTCCCTGGACGATGGCCCGGCAGCGGCCAGCACCCCCCATCCCCTCTTTTCACGAAAGACCTGGTCACCGGCCATCAGGCAGCGCAAGTTCGCTCCTGATCCAACGTCAGGGTGCTCCTAAAATGTACCCTGGCCGGCGGGGGTGGTGGCGTTGGCGCGGGGGCTGGGCGTGTTCTTTGACGGGGCGCGGCTGCGGCGGGCCAGGACGGGGGCCGAACAGGGGCGGGGCATGAGCGCTGCGGAGCTGGCGCGGCGGGTGGGCGCGAGCAAGGCGCAGATCCTCGCCTACGAGAACGGCCTCTACCCGCCGGACCCGCAGCGGATAGCGGCGCTGGCCCGGCAATTGGGGGTGGCGCCGCTGGAGTTGGCCGATACGAGCACGATGCACACGTGGACGCTGGCCGATCTGCGGCGGGCCAGTGGCCTGCGGGCACGGGACGTCACGGCACGGCTGAAGGTCTCGCCGCGCAGCTACCGGCGCCTGGAGAACGAGGGACTGGCCTCGGCACGCCAGTACGCACTGGCGGCCGCGGTAGCGGCCTGCCTGCAGGTCAGCACCGGGGACATCGACCGGCATCTGAACAACGTGCCCGCTGTCGCCGAACGCCTGACGGGCAGTCGGCGTCTGCTGGCGCCGCTGCTGGAGCGCCACTGCGCGCCGGGCCGGCTGGGGGCAGTGCAGGCGGACGAGCCGGAGGTGGTCGAACTGGCCGGCCTGTACGGGCGGCCGGCGCCGACAGTGGCCCGTCTGGTGGCCCATGAGGTGGCCCACATCCGCGGGGTGCAGCGCCGGCAGGCCGCCCTGGGCGCGGTGGCCGACTTCGCCACGTCAGCCGCCGAACAGGCCGACGCGCGCAGCAGACAGGCCACCGAAGCGATGCGCATCGTGGAGGCCACCACCTCCCTGCCCAGCCGGCTGGAGTCCTTCTTCCGGTGCCTGCTGCCCGCCGACTGCTGGCACGCCCTGGCGCTGCTGCACGTGGTGCGCGCGTTTGGTCTGTGGCTGACCCCCGCCCAGCTGGGCATTGACGAATCGGCCATAGAGGCAATCCCCGCACCGATGCTGCAGACCTCCGGCCGGCCCGGGACCGGGCAGCCCAGGGGCTATCAAATCTGTGCCGCGGGCGTGGAGCACTGCGAGGCGTACCGGCCGTGGTACGACGCCCTGTATCCGGCCGTCCGGACGGCCCTGCACACCCGGGAGAGCCAGATCGCCGGGCACGTGCCGGGCGCGGTGCTGCAGCAGCACTTCCGGCAGGCCCACACACTGCTGTTCAGTTTCGACGGACTGCTGTGCCGGGTATTCGGGCCAAGCCTGCCGACGGTCTCCGACCAGCTCATCCAGACCGCTCACGCGCTGCAGCTGCCGGTGGGCCCGCAGACGCCCACCGACCCGGTGGGGATGCTGCGCCACCTGGGCCGGCAGGCCTCCCGGGCGCAGTACAGCCGCCTGGACCAGGTGCTGGCGCAGCAGGAGAGTGAAGCGGTGCGGCAGGCGGAGCCGCTGGCGGGCGTGCAGCAGCTGCTGCGGGTCCTGGCGGCCGGCAGCTGGCGTCTGGCGGTGGCCACCGACCATGCCGCAGCCGCGGTCGAGGCCTTCCTGGCCCGCCTGGAGCCCTCCATCGCCGCCGACCGCATCCACGTCTTCGGCCGGCCCGCCGACCCCCGCCTGATGAAGCCGCACCCCCACACCGTGGCCCTGGCCGCTGCGACGCTGGGCAGCCCGCGCCGGCGCACCATCCTGATCGGGGAATCCGTCGCCGACGCGCTGGCGGCCCAGGCGGCGGGCATCTTGTTCATCGGCGTGGCCGCCACCCGGGGCAAGGCCCGCATGCTGAGAGAGGCGGGCGCCACCCTCCACGTCGCCTCCCTGCGCGAAATCACCTCCATCGTCCGCTCGTTGACACAGCCCCCGTACCCGGCACCGACCGGACACGACGCCTAGACGCCCCACCGCAAGCCACCCGCCTGCGCAGCCGCCACGCCCTGCTGGCCGGGCACGAGGGCACGTGGCGCCCTTCAGCGCGTGCCAAGGCGGTGCGCTCCTGAAAACCCCACGGTGCGAGCCGTAGGAATCTGCCTCGTTCACGAGGGGGAGGAAGTCAAACTGTCGGCAAGGAGAGACCCGTCAGGCGAAGGGCGCGGTCGTCGGCGCCTGCTCTGGCGGAGAGTTGGGGGGACGTGCCATGGGGACAGCACGCGCACGGTGGTTGCAGGTCGGCGGCTGGGGGCTCGTGGTCGTGGCAGCGGCCGTTGCTGCCGTGGTGTCGGCGGTGGCGGACATGTGGCCGGGCACGGCCGGTTCAGTGCTGGTGGCGGGCGTGGGCGTGGTGGTCGGCGTGCTGTCGGGCCGGGCCACGCAGCGGCTTGACCTCGATGCCGCGGCAGCGCGTCAGCTTGACGATGAGCTGTTCTTCCACGACCAGGGCGGCCGGCGGGTACGGGAGATCACCGATCCCGTTCTTCTTGGCGTGTATGCCGCGGCGCCCGTTGCATCGGATGATCCGGCTCAAGTCCGCACACCCCCCTTCGTTCGCCGGGACCGCAGTGCGGATGTGGAACGGGCAGTGCAGCGGGGTGGTTTGGTCGTACTGGTCGGCGAGTCCACGGCGGGCAAGTCCCGCGCTGCTTTCGAAGCCATGCGCGCCTGCCTGAGCGACCATGTGTTCATCCGGCCCAGGAGCCGGGCGGGGCTGCGTGCGGCGGTGGATGTGGTCCAGCGCGAACGGCACTGCGTCATCTGGCTGGACGATCTTCCCAAGTACCTGGGTAGTGACGGGCTGAGCGCCCACCTGCTGGACAGACTTTTGGGAGACGGCAGCCGGCACGTCGTCGTCCTGGCCACCCTGCGAGCGCAGGAGCGCGCCCGATTCCTCCGCGACAGCCTGTCTGGCGAGCCCGGGAGCGCCGGGATGGCCCAGGAGCATCGGGAGGTTCTCGACCGGGCTACGGAAGTCCGCATCGACCGGACCTGGACAGCTGCTGAAGTGGCTCGCGCCCAGGAATGCGCGGATGATCCGCGTATTGCGGCCGCACTCGAGCACTGCGACGAGTTCGGCGTGGCCGAATACCTCGCGGCCGGACCCCGGCTGCTGGCGGCCTGGCAGGACGGGTGGGCACCCGGCACCAACCCGCGCGGGGCCGCCATCGTCGCCGCCGCCGTCGACGCCCGGCGAGCCGGCTTCTACCGAGGCCTGTCACCCGGCCTCCTGCGGTCCTTGCATGAGCCCTACCTGCAGCAACGAGGCGGTGCGCGGCTGAGACCAGAACCGTGGGAACAGGCCATGGAATGGGCCACGCGGGCCGCCTACGCCACGAGCGGCCTGCTGGTGCCTGACGGCCTCGACCACTATGTCGTCTTCGACTACCTTCCCGACGCCGTTGAGGCGGACACCGCCCCGCCCATACCCGCTGCGACCTGGCAGGAACTGATTGGCCAGGCAGAGCCGGCCGAGGCGGCCTACCTAGGCTGGACCGCCTACGACTGGCACCGGCAATGGGATCATGCGCGCGACGCGTTCGCCGCCGCGATCGACGGCGGATATGTGATGGCGGCGGTCGGCCTGGCAGCATGCCAGGGCGGCGTCAGCGGTGACACCGACGCGGCGATACGCACGCTGCGCTCCGCTCTCACTGCCGCCCGCGCCGACACCGAGCCGGTTCATCTGGTGCGGCTGGCCGAGCAGCTGGCGTTTTGGACCACTCTGGCCGGCCGGCCCGTCGAGGCGCTGCACATCGCCCAGCAAGCCGCAGCCGACAGCAGGGCGCTCAGCCCCGGTCAGTCATTGCCGCCGCGCATCGTCGTGGCCCGCTCGACAGGGCAGCTGGGCGACCCCACGCGGGCACTGCATCTGGCACGCGAGGTCGCGGCCGACAGCGTTCGCCTCCTGGGCGAGGACCATCCCACGACCTTGTCCTGCCGATTCGAGGTCGCCCTGTGGACCGGCTATGGCGGTGACGCCGCCGGCGCGGTACGACTCTGGCAGGCCCTGGACGGCCACCTCACCCACAGCCGCTTGGGCACCGTGGAGTTTGTCCTGGATGTGCGGCGTAACCTCGCCTACTGGATGTTGATCGCGGGAGACATCGAGCACGGCCTGCCCTGCATCGAGCACGTCGCAGCCGACCATGCCCGTCTCCTGGGCGCCTGCCACCTGCTCACGCTGGCGGCCCGCACAGCCCTGGCCCATGCCAGAGG
The DNA here is from genome assembly GCF_030817655.1 of Streptomyces sp. V4I2. Taxonomy (GTDB): domain Bacteria; phylum Actinomycetota; class Actinomycetes; order Streptomycetales; family Streptomycetaceae; genus Streptomyces; species Streptomyces plumbiresistens. The sequence goes on along the minus strand of NZ_JAUSZM010000002.1, from coordinate 23,335 downwards.
CCAGGCCGGCCGGCCCGCCGAGGCGCTGCAGATCGCCGAAGACGTGATCACCGACGGACTCGACGACACCCGGGCGGCGCACCCGGTGATCCTCAACGCCCGTTTCGAGGCAGCCCTGTGGACCAGTGCATGCGCAGACCTCGACGAGGGCATCACCCGGCTTACCGGGCTGCTCGCCGATGCCGCACAGAGCCTGGGCCCCGACAGCGCTCTGGTGCGCGACTGCCGCCGCTGCCTTGCCCGGCTGACCGCCCGGGATGACAGCCCGCGACAGCCCTACCCCACCTCGTGGATGAGGCTCGCCGAATGGTGAGACGAGCCTGCTGACCGGCCCCGGCTACGTCGTCCAGCGGCCGGCCGCCTGCGGCCGGACAACAGGCCCGCTATCCGTGCGCGTTGGTGGTCCAGGCGTCGAGGGTGCCTGTCATGCGGCGGGTGAGGGGGTGGCCCTCGCCCAGGGTGCGTCGGGCGGCGTCGGCGGCGGCCTGCAGCAGCTGTAGTGCCTGCCTTTGGTGGCCCGTCTCCTTCAGCAGACGGGCGAGTTTGTACTGGGTGGACAGAGTCTGCGGGTGGGTGACGCCGAGGACGGTGGTGCGGCCGGCCAGCGTGGCCTGCAGCTCCTGGTGTGCTTGGGCGAGTTCGCCGGCATCGTGGAGCAGACAGGCCAGGTTGTGGCGTGTGGTCAAGGTCCGCGGATGCAGCTGCCCCAGCGTGTGGTGGCGTAATTCCAGGATGGACTGGTATTCCTGGCGCGCCTGTTCCAGTTCCCCCTGGTCGTGCAGGATCCGGGCCAGTTCGTGCCGGGCGGCCAGAGTGTGGGCGTGCTCGTCGCCCTGCAGCCGGCGCCGGACGGTGAGGATCTGCTCGAAGTGGACGCGCGCCTGCTCCAGTTCCCCCTGGTCGTGCAGGACGCGGGCCAGTTCGTGCCGGGCGGTCAGGGTGTCCCCGTGCTCAGCGCCCTGCAGCTGCTGGCGCGCCACCCAGATGCGCGCATAGGCGGTACGGGCCGGGGCGAGGTGGCCCAGGTCGTGCAGGGCGCCGGCGAGGTTGTGGCCGGCGGAGAGGGTCTCGGGATGGTCCTCGCCCAGTAGCCGCCGTCGCACTGCCAGCACCTGCTCGAGCTGCTGGCAGGCCTGCTCGAACATGCCCTGCGACTGCAGGTAGCGGGCGCCCAGTTCGGCGCTGTCCATCCCGGCCAGCCGCACCGGCGGATCCAGGCCGGTGTCGGCGCCGGCCTGGCGGGCCAGCTCCAGGGTGTGCGGGGCCAGCAGCTGCCAGGCAGGCCAGTGCGCCGGCTCCTCGGGGGGATACAGCCCCTCCAGATCGGCGCCCTGGTGCAGCAGGCTGAGGGCAGCCGCCACATCGGGCCGCTCGCGGCTGGCATCCCGCACCAGCGGGTGCAGCCGCACCACGGGCAGGCCGCCGGCCGGGGGCGTGGGCACCTCCAGTTCCAGCAGGCCCAGTGCGGCCAGCTCCGTCAGCATCCGCCACAGGGTCGTGCCGTCGACGGTGTCAAACCCGGCGACCGTCTGCGCCAGGACGGCCGGGCGCAGCAGCAGGGTGGGCGGCAGGGGCGCATCGGCGAACGATGCAAGGACCTCCAGCAGCCGCCCCGCCAGCGCAAACCCCCGCTGCCGCAGCAACTCCACGGCGAGATGACGCGAGCGCGCCACCACCCGCACCGCATCGACCGGGCCCCGCCCGCCTTCCAGCGCCTGCCGGTAGGAGGCGAAATCCAGCGGCGTGCCCAGGGCACGGAACGCCCCCGGCACTGCTGATGCCTCGGCCAGAAACGACCCGGCCAGGTGCAGTGCCAGGGGCAGTCCGCCCAGCCGCGCCCCCAACGCGCGGGCCTGGGTGACGTCTCCTGCCCGATCGCCGGCCCGGTCCAGCAGCATGTGCGCGGCGTCGGCCGCCTGCAGCGGCTTGACCGCGTGCAGCACGGCCGCAGCACCCCAGGCGCTCATCGCCCCCTGGCGGCTGGTGACGATCACCAGGCCGCCCACCGCGCCCGTGGGGCGCACCCATCCCGTGCCGGATATCAGCCGCCCGGGGCCGTCCAGCAGGGACGGATCATCGACACTGTCGAGCACCAGCACCCAGCGGCGGGGCAGGTGCGCGAGCCGGCGCCACAGGGCATCCGCCGCGTCCTCGCCCCTGATCTCTTTGGCCCGCAGTCCCGCCTGACGGGCCACCGCCCGCAGTCCCGCCTCCACGGTGGCCTCGTGCCGGCCATCGATCCACCACACCAGAGGCCCGCTGTCGGACGCCTGCTCGAGGAGGCGGTGCACCGCCTCCAAGACCACGGCCGTCTTCCCGCAGCCGCCCAGCCCGTGCACCACATGCAGCCGGCCGCCCCCGCCGCCCTGACACAGTCCGAGCAGCTCGCTCACCAACGTTTCGCGCCCGCGCAGCGGAAGGCGCGGATCGCGCTCACCCAGCGGCGGCGCCAGCGTCACCGCCACACTGGCGCGCTGGGCCGGCTTGCCGGTGACCACCACCTGGTCTACTCGCAGATGGCCGGCCGCCAGGCCGCCGGAGTGCGCCACCACCGACTGCTGCGCGCCGGTCGTGGCCGCATCGCCCTCTGGTGCTACCGGGCGGGGCTTCTGCTGCCAGGTGGCTGCTGGCCACCCGTCGTGAAAGGGGCACCGTGCACGCCTCCTTCCACGTGGACCACCGCTCCGGCCACCGCACCCGATGACGCCTGGACGGACACGTCGCCGCCCGCCGCCACACCCCCGTCGGTGGCCGTGACCGCGCCGGGTGCAGGCCGGGCCGCGCGCACGGCCGCCACCAGCTGCGTCAACTCGGCTGCGGCCGCGCCCTGTTCCGGCGCCGGAAGGGAGTCGAGGAACATTTCGATCCGGGCCTGCCAGGAGCTCTCCCAGCGGATCGCCTCGTTGCCACTTTGACCGCCGGCCACCAGCGCATGCCCCGTCTGATCCAAGCGGCTCAACTCCGCCGCCTCACGCCCCTCGTCCCCGCGGGCGATTAAGCGTCCCAGACGCTCACGCATCACCACCCACGCATCCGTCCCCACGGCCTGCACCACGGCCGTACCACCCGCCGCGGCCAGTGCCACCAGCGACTCCGCCAACATCACGCCCCCGATGTCCCGTTGACAGTGGCCGCCCCGCCGCGCCCTTGTTCGCGAGTCCACTGTGCCGTCTCCCTGGACACCGACAGCTTTCCCACCCACTGACCAACCCACCGCTACGGCAAGCGAGTTGGCTCAATTGCCGCCCGTCACCGGCTCACACCCACCTCCCCGCCGCCCGTGGGACCGGCCGCGGCAGGCGATAAACGCCCCCGCGCGGCCGGGTCGGTAGCGTTCCGCCCCAGTATCTGCACAGCGCGTGCGTTCCTGGCCCCGCCGCTGCCCCACAGCAGCGGGCCCGTCCCCAAAGGGGGGATCATCGTTGGTCCGTCCGATGCTCGTCCGCAAAGGCAAAAGCAAGCTGCGCCAAAGCCGCCGTGACGAGTTGAAAGACCAGTACAAGAAACAGATCGGCCCCCTGCGGGTGTATCTGCTGCTTGAGTGCGCCCCGCTGGTCGTGGACCCGATAGAGATCGCCGACGAGGCATTCGAATGCGTATTTGAAACACCTGGCCGGTATGTCACCTATGGCGAAGTGCGAAAGATCGCGGAAGGAATCGTCGACGAACGCAGGAGGGCGGGCAGGGCTCAGAAGGTAGCCGAATACTCGCTGGAAAAGATCTTCGATCCCTATCTCATGCCCAACGACGCACCCGTGCGCGAGGTCCTGCGTGCCCTGGACGCACTCAGCCTCGCCGAACGTGGCGCGATCGAAGCAGCCCTCCTGCATCTTCTGACGATGGAAGGCCTGGCCGAAACAGTCGGAGGAAGCGCATCCACGAGAAGGGTTCAGAAGAAAAAGGCGCTCGAGAAGCTGGCCGAGGCGAAGGTCGACCTGGAGCCGCTCGAGTTGTTCTTCGCAAGCATGAGGGGAAACTGTGGTGGAAACTAGGATGGATAATGATCTTACGCTCCGGCTGTTCCGGCCCTACCTGGCCCTAAAGCGCGGCGTCACGGCGGACGAAGAGGACCTGGACCGCCGCTTCGACGCGATCATGGACAACGTCGCCAGGAAGCAGGCGTCGCCGCGCACCGCCGCCCCCCGCCCGTCGCGCTGCATCTGCCGGGCGGCCTCCCACGTCGGCCGCCGGATTGCAGCCCACCTGGCCAAGGGCACCGTGGCGGGGGCCGGGGTCGCGGTGGCGGGCTACACCGCACGCATGGTGGCCGATGTCGCCAGCCTCGCCGTCATCACCGTGACCGCTGTCGTCACCGTCTTTGCCGTCACCGCTGTCGGAGATCACTACGAGATGCGGCACAAGAGAACAGCCGACACCGAGCACGATGTCGTGACGTCCACCACCTTCGAGTAGGTGCGTGTCACAGGAACGCGCAGACCAGGTGCCGGTTCAGCTGCTGCTGTGGGGCGGCATGTGGTGTCCGTTCGTCCGGTACCGGCTTGGTGGTCCGCAGGTATCCCGTGTCTGGTCCGCTCGTCTTCCTCGTCGCTTGGGCGCTGCGAGGCGAACACGACTGTGCCGAGCCTCATGCCTGGCGGTCCTAGCGGCCGTGGGGGACTGATTCGCGGGGACCGGCCTTGTGGTCAGCGGCTGGACGCGACGCGAGTCTCGCCCAAGGCCGGGCAGCCGATTGCGCAGAAGGGGCTCACCGGCTGGCCGACGGGAGGGGAATGCCTGTGCGGTGGCTGGTGTTGTGCACGGTGTGGTGGTGAAGGGGACAGTGTCCCCGGGCCTCACCCATTGCCTGCAGGGACGATCGTTTAGCTGAAGCCCTGCAGAGCGTTTCGCCGCGTAGGCGACCGCCCTTCACGACCACACCCTTCGTCTGCGGCGTTGGCCGGCGTTCAAGCCGGCCAACGCCGCACGCGTATACGCCGCCGCCCGTGACCGCCGGGCCAGGACAACAGTTGCGCTGGTCATGGACCACCCCTACGACCACCTCGATCTAGACGCGGTCGACTTCGCGCCGATGGATCACACCGCCGAACGACTGGCCCTGCTGACCCTGGAGGAGGCGCACGACCTCCTCCAACTCCTGCAGGCCATCGCACAGGGCGGCCATCAGCTCTCCTGGCAGGCGGACCGATTCGCACGGGAGATCGCCGCGCGTATTCCGTCAGAGAACTGATGGCTGCCCTGCTGAGCCGCCTGGACCATCACTGACGTGCTGCGGGCGGGCAGATCACGGGGGCAGGGGGCCGCCGGCGCCGTCGCCCCCTGCGCTGCCCAGTAGTCGCACACGGCATCGAAGCCCTGGAACGCTCACTTCAGCCGCACGCAGTCCCCAACTGTCGAAACCGGGGGAGGCTTGGGGCGTGGGTGGCCCCGGTGATTGTGTGGGTGTCTCGGCTGGGTAAAAGCCTGCAGAATAGGCCGAGTTGGGGCGCAGCGGTGGTTTGCCCGGGGGTGGTGGCGGTGGCGGCAGGGGCGATCCAGGGCGACACGTTTGATCTGAAGGAGCTGTTCGGGCAGGCCCGGTATCACATCGAGTATTACCAGCGGGAGTACGCCTGGTCGGCGGAGGATGTCGGCACGCTGGTGGAGGACTTGTTCGAGGCCTTCGAGACGCTGGCGCGTCAGGGGCGGCTGCACCACAGGGATGCGGAGGCGTTTTTCCTCGGCCCGTTCGTGTATGTCCAGCAGTCCCGCAGCCTGCGGTTCTTGGTGGACGGCCAGCAACGGTTCACTACACTGCATCTGCTGTTCCTGCACCTGTACCGGGCTGCGGTCGATTGGGCACAGCGGGATGTAGTGAGCAAGCTGGAGCGGGTCATCACCGATTTCGGGCACGGCGACCGCCTGCTGTTCCGCCTGGACATCGACGAACGCCAGGACGCGCTGGAGGCCCTCTACCGCGACCGGCCCTACGAAGTACCGGCGCAGGCCTCTTTGTCGCTGCGGAACCTGCACGAGCGCAGCCGCCAGATCGCCGACTTGTTGGAGACACGGCTGGAAGCCGAGCACTGCCCACTGTTCGTGGACTGGCTGCTGTCGAAGGTAGTGATGGTCGGCATCCGTGCCCCCAGTCGCGACAGCGGTTTCCGGATCTTCGAGTCGATGAACGACCGCGGGGCCCGCCTGACCCCAGTCGACCTGGTGAAAAGCTTCCTGCTGTCGAACGTCCGCAGAGACGAGGAAAAACTCAACGAGCAGTGGCGCCACATGCTCGCCGAACTCACCAGCGTCCGCGACGACACCGACGCACCCCGCACCTTCCTCAAAGCCGCCCTGCTGTCCCGCTACGCCGACCTCGGCGAGGACAACGACACCGCCGACGGGCAGGAGATCGACGCCGCACTGCACATCTGGGTGCGCAAGAACCGCGATCGCATCGGACTGCGCCAGCCGGACGACTACTTCCGCTTCGTCGAAGACCTCCTGCGCCTGGCCGCCCATCACCGAACGTTCCTCCAAGCATGCAAACGCCCTTATCCCGACCAGGGGCTGTCCGCGGTGTACTACAACGACACCAACGGCCTCAGCAGCCAGATGGCCCTGATCCTGGCGGCCATCCAGTCCCACGACACCGACACGCACGCCAAGCAGAAAGCAGCCCTAATCGCCAACTTCCTCGACCGGCTCTACGTCGAACGCATCCTCAACGACGAACCCGTCCAGACCAAGGACTTCCAGAGCGACGTCTACCGCCTCATCCCGCGCCTGAGGAACTGCACGGCGGTCGCAGACGTGGCCGAACTACTGTCGGCCGAGCTGCCCGAGACCGCCTTCGAACAGATCGCCACCTTCGGCATGCGCGGCAACAACAAGGCTCAGGTGCGCTACTTGCTGGCCCGTCTGACCGCTTACGTCGAAACCGGCCTCGGCAGAACAGACATCAGCGCCGGTTACCTCGGGGCCGAGCGCAGCTGGCAGATCGAGCACCTCTACGCCAACCACCCCGAACGGCACGTCCCGCACGACGCGCCGGACGAGGTCACCTTCCGTGCCTGGCGCGCCCGCCTCGGTGTCCTGGTCCTGCTGCGCCAGAGCGACAACGCCAGCTACAACGACCTGCCCCTGGAAACGAAACGGCACCGTTACGCTCGGGAGAACGGCCTGGCCGCGATCCTCGCGCCCGACTACCGCAAGAACCATCCCGCCTTACGGCGGTTCATCGCCGACAACGACATCGAACGCCACTTCCGCGAACTGGGCCACGCCACGATGGAGCAAGCCGTCGAAACCCGCGGTGAGCTGTACCGCCGCCTGTGCCTGCGGATCTGGGATCCCCGCCGCCTCGGCCTGCGCCCGCCCGCCCTCCGGGCCCCGAACAGCCAGGCGCCACCCCCGGCCGCTCCGACCCGGTTAGCACCCGCACCGCGCCGCCGCCCGCTGCGCACCGACCTGGCTCGCATGATGCGCGAGGGCATCCTAGCCGCGGACACCCAGCTAGAGGCTGACCACGGCGGCCGCCGCCATACGGCCACCGTAGACGCCGACGGAGTCATCACCCTGCCTAGCGGCGACACCTTCACCAGCGCGGACGAGGCCGGGAAGACCGTCTGCGGCACACGTCGCTGCACCGGCATGGCCTTCTGGCACGTCACCACCGGTGACGGCCAGTGGCTGTCCCTGCGCGAGGTGCGCAACCGAGCCCAGGAACAGGGGCGTCTAGGAACGGCCCGGAGCAGATAGCCACAGCGGCAAAAGGGAATCACTGCGACCGGATCCGAGCCCCGTCGGCCCCGTCCGGCGGGTGAGGGTACTTCGCTGTGGTTTCGAAGGCGAGGGTGCGGTCTGGCGTCTGGCATGCGAAGGCCTGCCGGGGGTGGGGCGCTCGAATGCGAGGGAGTCTGGAGGTCAGTTGCCGACCGGCGTCTTGCAGACGTGTGCTCGCGGCGGGCGCCGGGGCAGGACACCGAAGCCGTCGACGGCCAGCTTCCTGTCCGCGCAGATGCAGCGGGCGGTCGTGTGTGGCCCGTCCCTGACGGGCGGTGGGTCTGTTCGAGTCGGGGGTCTCGGTCAGGCCCGTTGCCGGCATCCGGCAGGGACGGGTGCTTGAAGAGGGCCGGCAGAAGAGGAGGGGTGGTGGTCTGCGCCGATGTCGCTCTGATGCCGGGTCAGGGGTGTTCGGGTGCTGGGGTTGCTGGGGTGTTGTTGTGGGTGGTGGTGCGGAGTGTGCGTCGTGCGGTGTTGATGAGCTGGAGGACGGCGTCGGGTGCGCAGAGGTCGCCTCGGTGGCGGGGTGGTATCAGCCAGTAGGTGCCGGGTGGGGTGGTGTGTTCGAGGGCGGGGATGCCCAGGTAGGTGCCGGGGCCGAGGAGTGGGGTGTCGTGGGTGCCGAGCCAGGGGAGGCCGCGGCTGTGGGGGATGAGGGCGTAGTAGGTGGCTCCGGTGCTGAGGTGGTCGTGGATGACGGGCCCGTCGAGTGCGTTCCGTACGGCCTGGGCGAGGAGTTCGGGGGCGTCGGTGTGGGTGTGGGTGGCGGCGTGGATGAGGATGCCGGGGATGCGGATGGCGTTGAAGCGGCGGCCCAGAGGGAGCAGAGCGACGCTCTGGTCGGCCCATTCCGTGTAGGCCTGCACGGGCGCATCGTGGGCGGTGGCGAGCCAGTGTCTGATGGTTTGGGGGCTGTCGGGGCGCCTGCCGCTGCGCAGCGGCAGGCCTGACGGCCCGGTGTGCGGGGGGCGGGTTTGGGGATCCATGAGTGGTGGTCTCCGGTAGGCGGGCCTCGTGTGCGCGGCGTGGCGGCCCGCGGGATTCGGGGTGGCGTGGTTCCGTGTCGGGCCGTGGGGCCGGTTCCCGTACGTCGGTAGGGGTTCTGGTGAGCAGCTGGGCTGTGCGGGCGGTTGGTGTGGGTGTCGGGGTGTGGGGCCCGCCCCGAGGCTCGGCCTGTCCAGGGTTGGGGACTCGGGGCGGGCGTTTTGAGGACCCTCGGTCAGGTTGATGGCGTCCACCGCTGGAGTGGTGCGGTTCGCCTGTAGGGCCGGGGTCAGTGTCGGCGGATGGTGTGGGCGCAGCGGGTGTGGATGCGGCCTGCGCGGAGGGCGGAGCCGCTGGGGCTGACGTGGTCGTAGGGCAGGGTGTCCTCGCCGTCGCGCAGGGGCTGGTCGCAGGCCAGGCACATCACCACCCCGGCCAGAGCCTCGTGGTGGTCGCACAGGGCGGCCAGGCTGCGGGCGAGCCGGCGCGCATACGCGAGAGCACCGTGCTCACCAGGTCTGGCCACAGCGCGGAGTCTGCCGCGGGCCTCACCGACGCAGGCCAGTGCGCAATAGCGGGACACATCCTCCTTGTCCCGCTGCCGGGCAGCCTGTTCGACCTCGGGAATGATCAGCTGCATGTGCCCGCGCAGCACCTGCTGCACAAGGTCTAGCGCCTCGCCTACGGGCAACTGCGCATCGGGGTCCATCAGTTGGCTGATGGTACGGCGCATCGTGTCAATGTCCACCGGCGGTGCGACTGTCCCGGCCGTCACTGTGTGGTTCATTGCGCAGCCCCTGCCGTGGTCTGTGCAGTACCGCCTTCGCAGGCTACGAAATAGGGCATGAGGCGTTTCGCAGGCTTGTCTTGCTGTAAGGCAAGAACGGTGGGATGGCGTATGCAGGCCGCGTCCCGGTCGGAACCCCTCGGAATGAGTGGCTCCGGGGGGCGCGGGCGGTGCCTGGCACGTCCAGTGCCGTTGAGCGGTGCGTTGGTCATGGTTATTGGCCCTTCCAGCGGGGGCGCCCGGCCTGACGGGGAGGCAGGACCGGGCTCTCCGTCAGGCCGGAAAGCCAGGACGCAGGATCTGCGGTGACGAGCGGCGACTGATGAGACCGTAGAACCCGAGCTACGCAACTCCCAAGCACCTTGCGCGAGTTTGCAGCATGCTGATTGACGGGCTGGAACGGCTCGTCGACCATCGAGATGTCGCGCAAACCTGAGCAAGGACGAGGACGGGAGACAGAGCGTGAAGTTACGATTTCTCGGCAGCAACTCAACCGGTGGCGACTGCCCGACGCTATATGCCACCGACCGGGACAGCTACATCGTTCAAGGCTGGCAACTGTTCGCGAACGAGCTGCTGATGCAGCTTGATATACCCGAGGGCGAGAGCGCTGTGGAGGTGCCGACCGAGTTGTTCGAGCACCTGAGCAACGACGGCCTGAGGCCTGGGGACATCAAGCAGGCCGCAGTCCCGGTCATGATCGTCACCCCCCAGGGCACGTGTGTCGTTCAGGGCAAGGCGGTGACCGACCCGGACGCCCTGTCCCAGATGTCGATCCCCGACTATGAGACCTGTGTCGAGATACCGAAGCCGGCGATCACCGCCCTACTGGAGGAAACGCGTGGAGCTGATCTCCAGCGCTGAGCGCAACCGGCTCTTCGACCGCTTCAAGCACGATGCCTTTCACCTGGAGCTGCGAGACGATTACTCCGTGCCCGGCGAGCGCGGACCGTTTGAGAGCTGGCTGAAGGGCGAGGACGTCGACTACGCCTACCTCACGCCCTGGGCCCGCCTCGTGGAGCTGGCCGCCCGCCGCGGCATGACAGTGCGCCGGGTCCGGGTCGTGACAGAACCCCTGAGCCCCTACATTCAGTGGGAGCACGCCACCACGACCCTGAACGAGCAAGCTGGCGAGGCCGTCCGATGGCTGCCCCGACACCTCCTGCCGGCAGGCGCCACCTTTCCCTTCGATGGCCGGGACTGGTGGTTGTACGACGACCGCCTCCTGGCTGTGGGCTACTTCGATTCGGACGGCCGTGTCCTCGGATCGGAAATCATCGAGGATCCGGGCGCCGTTGCCCAGTGCCTACGCCTGCGGGACCTCCTGTGGGCAGCCGCCATCCCTCACACCGAATACAAGCCCTGAACCATCCATGACTACACAGGTAGATGAGGCGCTCCTAGCGCTCGGTGCCCGGCTGCGCGGCTTCCGCAAGGATGCTGGATTCACCAGCGGCCGGGCCTTCGCCCATGCCACCGCCTGGCACGAGTCGAAAGTCTCACGCATCGAGCATGGCAAACAGCGTCCCAGCGAGGACGACATCCGCCTCTGGTGCGAAATCACCGGCCAGCATGACCAACTAGGCGACCTGATCGCGATCGTCCGCCACGTCGACGAACTGTGGCTCGAGTGGCGCCGTCAACTCCAGGCCGGTGCCGAGAGTCGGCAGCACAAAGCAATCCCCGTCTACGCCAAGACCAAGGTGTTCCGCATTTGGCACCCCACCGTCATCTGGGGAACTCTCCAGACCACCGAATACGCCGCCAGAGTTTTTGAACAGGTCGTCAATTACTACGAGATCCCCGATGACACCGAAGCGGCCGTCGCCAAGCGCCTCCAGCGCCAGCAATACCTCTACCAGGGCGAACGGATCTTCAACGTGCTGCTTGGCGAACAGGCGCTCTACACCAACTTCGGCGGGCCCGACGTGATGAAGGGACAGCTCGATCGCCTCCTGGCGGTGATGCGACTGCCCAGACTCAGCCTCGGCGTCGTCCCCCGCTCGGCGCCCGCCGCGATCTGGCCGGGCAACTCGTTTTCGATGTTCGACGACAAACTTGTCCTCGTCGAGACCTACTCCGCCGAACTGTCCGTCTCCCAACCACGGGAGATCGAGCTCTACACCAAGGCGTTCGCCTTGCTGCAGCAGTCAGCGGTCTACGGCAACACTGTCCGGGAACTCATCCTCACCGCGATCCAGCACTTCGACCGGATACCGACCGACAAGGAGGACGCGTCGTGCCCATAGAACCGAACTGGCGCACCAGCTCGTACACCACGCAAGACTCCTGCGTTGAGGTCGCTGACAACCGCCCGGACGCGGTCATGGTGCGGGACACCAAGCACCGCGAGCACGGTGTCCTCTGCGTTGAACCTGCGGTCTGGACCGACTTCATACGCTACGTCCGGCTGCAGTGAACAACCTCATCGGCACGACCCCGGTGACCGCTGTCGTGGGAGGGACGGAGTCCATCACAGGTCGGTCCAAGGGCGGTGTTCGCCGCCGGCCAGTGGCACCCACACGGCCTGGGCGGGACCGTGTTGCTCGATGTCTTCCAGTACGGCGGCTCCGAGCGGCACTTCGCGGGCGAGGGCCGTTACGAGGGGGTGGTGGGAAACCATCGCCTGCAGATCGCTGATCCGATTGTCCAGTCTGGTCCGGGAGGCACCGGTGAGCACGAAGAGTACGCGGGGAAAGACCGGATACCAGCGAAGCCAGGCAGGGCCTGTGGAGGGCGGCCTGCGGCGGCCGGCGGGCTGGGCCTCGTACTGGAAGAGACGGGCGTACTCGATCAGCTTCACGGCCAGCCGTTCGCTGCTCATGGTGGTGCGATCGACTTCCACGAAAGCGCGCAGTTTCCGTCGGTGTTCGCTGTTGACGATGGTGTAGTGCATGACGGCGTCAGCCACGGTTCGCTCGCCCTCGCCGATGGGGTGAGCAACTTCAGGGGTCCAGTCCCAGGGGCCGTGCTCGTGCCCGAGCCGGCGGGCGTCTGCCGCGAAGGGCAGGTGGGTGCGCACGACCGTGAGGGTGTGCGGTGTCTTCAGCGACGCTGCGGTTGTCGAGGTGATGGGGTACGGCGGTCGCCCCCGCAGGACAGGTAGATCTCGGGTCAGACGTGACCCTTCCGGTGTGAGGTACCAGGCGTGGGTACGCGACCGGCCCGGGTCTGGGAGCGGGGTGAGGTCGACGAAGCCCGTGGAGCGCAGCTTGTTCAGCACCCGCGAGAACAACTGGCGGGAGCCATCAGGCTTCAGCATCTGGCGCAACTGGCCGGTCGTGGCCATGCGATGTAGGGCGAGCGCGGTCAGGACCTGCAAGCGCAGCGGTTCAGCGGGGCTGGGAGCCAGTTCGGCGGCCCGAGCACCTGACGTGGAACTGGTCATGGGGAAGAGGCAACCCCTGACCCCCGACCTAACCGCCGACCACGAGGCCCCGACCAAGGTCACGCCCCAAGAACGTTTTCGGGGTCGGGGCCATGGTCAGCTTCAGGCCCCGACCACGAGACTGCGCGACAGCTCACGAGCAACCCGGGGCCGCGTGGGAGTCAGGAACAGTTCACGGCAGCGGTCCTGGAAGCTTGGCGATGGCCGGTCCGCAGCAGCAGACACTGCTGCGGGGCGTGGTGGCGAGCCACGCCATGCCGGCCATCGTGCGACACCCGGCCCGCAAGGGACCAACGCCCGTAACCGGCTGCCGCGTTCATGGGGCGGTGAGCGGATGTGCGCTCACCGCCGGGTTTCACTTTTTGGACTTGCGCTGGGAGGCCTGCTCAAGGATGCGCCGGCGCGTCCACCGTCGGCGCCCGTTCTGGCGCCCGGCGTTCTCGGCGAGCGCGTCCGGGGTTTTCAGCAGCGGCAGGTTGCCCTGGGAGAGACTGCTGGTGAAGGAGCCGGCGGTCTTGTACCCCAGAAGGGCGGCCGCCTGGGTCGCGCCCAGGAGTTCGTCGGGGTCGCCGTCGACGGGCACGTCGGGCAGCGAGGATCCGCGGTCGACGCCGGCACGTCTGCCGCGCCCGGGCCGCGTGGCCATCCAGTCCAGCAGGGTCTGAACGCGCCACATCTGCCGGCGGTAGGGGTTCTCGTCGGTGCCCAGCTCTTCGACGACGTCCGGGTCGGGGAAGTACCCGGGGTGGTCACGCATGAAGGTGGTGACCTGGTTGCGGTTCTTGTAGCCGAGGAACCTTGAGGCGTCCGCCGCGTTCAGCAGCTCTTCTGGGTCGCGGGAGGGCGGTGTGTGTTGCTGGAGCCTTGCCGGTGCGCGGTGGGCGAACCACTCCGTGACCTCTGCATGGTCCCACAGGCGGGCGCGGCCACGCATGCCTGTGACCTCGGGAAAGGGCACGCCGTCCGCGTTCTCCGCGCGTTCGGTGTACAGGCTGGTGATCCGCGCGGGCGTCAGACCCTGTTCAGCCGCGATCTCGGCAGCGTCGGCCAGGCGAGGCTCACGGCGCGAGGTCATGGCAGAACCGTCCGTCCTGTCAACAATGGGCCGGCCCGCCCGGCTCACAACACAAATAATGGCAGAAGTCCCGGTTGAGGGTCCAGTCCGCACTCCAATGTTTTTCCTGGACGGCCGCGCTCAGGGACTCACTCCTCGGGGATCAGGCAGATGCCGCGGCGCGCGGCGTCCTCGGCCATCTCCGCGTATGCCATGGCGGCCGGCGTCATCTCCCACTCGGCCAGGGCCAGCAGCAGGATCACCTCATCGCGGTCCTGCGATGCATCACAGGGCATGCCGGCCGCGTTCGCGGCGAGCATGAGCTCCTCGGTGGGCAGCCCGCCTAGGCGCGCTGCCACGCTCCGCTGCAGATCCTGCAGCCCCTGCTGGTACAACTCGTTCGCCTCACGCAGGAGCAGCACCAAGTCCTCGCCACGGCTAGCCGGTGCCACCGCAGCGAGGTCGAGGATGCGCTGGGTTGTCGTCATCATCATTGAGTATCCCTCCAGCAAGGGCGTGAAGGGTGGGGTGGTGGTCAGCTGCAGCCGCCGTACAGCGCGCGGCCGCTGCCGCGGGCCAGCTTGGGTTCTCGGATCTCGGGGGCCAGGCTGATCATGCCGGGCAGAAATGCCCAGTGGTCCATGTTGAAGGCGTCGGGCCGGGTCTCGATAGCGTCCAGGACGGCGGACGCCACCTCGGCGGGCGTCTCGGGGTACCGGGTGGCCTCGGTGTCGGTCATCGCAACTCCAGTCGTGGGGAACGGTGGTGGAGTGGTGCTGGTGGGACTCGAACCCACGACCTCAGGACTTATAAGATCCGCGCTCTTCCAACTGAGCTACAGCACCTCGGTGTGCGGTTGTGAGGGCCGCGCCCTTCGGCCCGGTCGGGCGGGGCGCGACCTCGTTCTGGGGGCCGGGCTGGGAGGGTCTGCGGAGGTGTGGCGGCAACCGCTCTCGACTTATAATAATAGTGTCTTTGAGGAGAGGGAACCCACCCCTGACCTGCGCTTCTTACTCCCGTGCCGCCTGGGCGAACGCGGCCAGCATGGAAATCACGGAGCTGGGGCGCCCGGACGCTTCGGCCTGCACCCCCTCACCGGAGGCGCCGACGAGCACGGTGACGCTGTCGACCTGAACGGGGCCGTGCTCGCCGGGCGGCCTGGTGTCGTGCTGCCAGATGACCCGGGTGCGCCGGTACTGCTCCTCGAGCCGGGCCCCGGGCAGTGCGCCGGCCACAGCCTCGGCGACGGCGCGGCGTCCGCTCTCCTCCGCCTCCTGCCTTGCGGCGAGTTCGGCGGCCTGCTGCGCGGCCTCGGCGTGCAGGGGATACAGCCGCCGGGTGATCTCGCGTGCCACATGGCGGGCGCTGCGGGGTGACTCCGATCGACGGCGCGATCA
Source organism: Streptomyces sp. V4I2 (assembly GCF_030817655.1). Classification (GTDB taxonomy): domain Bacteria; phylum Actinomycetota; class Actinomycetes; order Streptomycetales; family Streptomycetaceae; genus Streptomyces; species Streptomyces plumbiresistens. The sequence goes on along the minus strand of NZ_JAUSZM010000002.1, from coordinate 8,006 downwards.
CCTTGGTCTCGTCCGGCAGCGCGGCGTAGATCTTCAGCTGGTCGGGGCGGCGGTCATCGGGCTGGCACAGGCGCAGGGCGCGGCCGTCGCCGTCGATGATGAGCCGTCCCAAACCGCGCTCGTAGTCGGCGAGTTCGGCCGTACGGCAGTGCGTACCCAACTCCCGCGCCACCTCGGCGGCGAACGCGTCCAACTGCTCCTGGGTGGTCAACTCCTGCGGCATGGCGACTTCTTCACTCCTTCGGATGGCTGGTGGGTGTGGTCGGGGCGGGACTCCTCGCGCCCTGGTCGCGGAGCTCGGCGTCGCGGCGGGCGTCTTCGGCGGTGTAGCCGGTGTCGCACCCTGGTTCGCACAGCTGGCCTGGGGGTGCGCCGCACGTCTCGCACCGGTCGTCGAAGTCCTCGGGGCGCCACGGGCGCAGCTGGCCGCTCACGCGGGGAGCTTTCGGATGATGACCAGGCCGAAGTGGCGTCCGACGGGCATGGCTTCTCCTTCCGTGGGGGTGGTGAGCAGCGCGAGCGGTCTGCCGGACCGGTCAGGGGGCGGTGGTCCACAGCGGGAGGCCGGTGGTGGTGCGGACGCTGATGCCGGGGCGCACCGGGACGTCGCGGTAGTCGGACACCTTCACGTAGCCGCCCCGCTGGGTGTCGATGCGGACCGGGGCGCCCTCCCATTCCCACTGCTCGATGAGTTCAGCGGGGAGGTTCCCGATGTCGTCGGCTTCCACCTGAACGGCCCAGGCGGTCAGCTCCTCGCCGTACTCCTGCCCCCACTCCTTCAGGATGGTGAAGAGGTGGCCGAAGTCGTCGACCAGGGCCAGGGCGCGCGCCTGGTCGGGGGCGGGGTCCTCGGCGTAGGTCGGCGCATCGGGGCGGGTGCGCCAGGGGCGTCCGGACGGGTCGGGTATGCGGAAGCGGTAGAGGAAGCGGGCAGCCCACCCGCGGCTGGCGAAAGCGGGCATGCCGCCGCCTTGCGGGGTTGCCTCCCGTCGCGCCTCCCTCAGCTCTCCGTCGGAGCTGGGTTGGCCCGGATCACGGCCGTGATGGCCTTGATGGACGGGGTGTCGTGCTGACCCCTGCGGTCCGGCGTGACGCACAGCCCGGACCGGGTCCGGCGCGCGACGCCTGAAGCGACGAAATAGGGCAGGTCATACTGCCACTTCCGGCCCCCGTCGGCCGGTCGACCTACACGGAGGTTCAGGAGGAAACCACCGTCAAGGGGCGCCCACGCCTGCTGTGTCTTCCAGCCGTGAGCCTCAGCGAGCGCGAACAGGACAGCAACCGGCTTCGGCAGGGCGTAGCCCTCGGGAGCGGTACCCGTGATGCCTGCCTCTAATAGTGTCTTTAGGGTGAAAGTGAACCCGCCCCCTGACCTGCGCCTTCCTCGGGCTGTCAGGGGGCGCCGACCAGGGACGGGCGGCGGCCGCGCGGGCGCCTGCGCTGCTGGGCGCGCAGGGAGTTGGCTTCTGCCTGGGCGCTGCGGGCGCGCTCGTGCTCTTCGGCGGCCGCGTTGACGCAGTGGGGGGCCCACCACTGCAACCCTCGGATCTCGCGGGTCAGTGAGTCTTCGCGGTCGGCGAGCATGAGCAGCAGGACCGGGTGCGGGGAGAGGGCGAGCCACCGTGCGGCGGTCCGCCATGCGGCCTCGGCGGCTCGCAGTGCGGGGCGGGCGGCACGGGCTTCGCGGCTCCAGGCGGACGGCTTCGGCCTGGTGGTAGGAGGCGGACCAGGTGAGGAAGCGCAGCAGGCCGGGGGTATCGCGCTGCCGGGAGGCCTCCAGGATCGCGGGCAGGTCGGTGCGCTGCTCGACGTGCTCGGCGCACCCGCGCAGGACGGCGGTGAGTACCGCTTCCGTCTTCTCCGACGGCGGGTGATCGGCGGCGGACAGTATCGGGTGCACCGAGACCTCGGGGCGGTCGGTGTTGTCGCGGTAGAGGGTCAGGCTGCCCCGGTAGCCGGTGCGGCTGCTGGCGAGCCGCGGGAGGTCCTCGTCGGGGGCGGTGGTCTTGAAGGCGTTCGCGGGGCCGAGACAGGCGCGTACGGCGGTGAACTGGTCCCAGCGGTGAGGGTCGGTGGTGCCGGTGACGTGCACGCTGCCGCGCATCGCCCCGCCCAGCTCGAACACGACGGCGTCGGCCTCGCGGGGGCCGGCGGTGGCGCGTACGGGGCCGGCGGGCGTGTCGATGGTCAGGCTCGGGCTGGTCATGGGCTGCGACTCCTCGGGACTCGACTGGATGGGCTGGGGCGTGCCGCCCCGCGCTCGCCGAAGGGGAGGGTGCGGGCGCGGGGCGCGGTCGGCCAGTGGCGCGCTGGCCGGGGCGGCCGTCCACGCCCCGGTACCGGGGGAGGTGCGTGAACGGCGTCTGCGGGGGTTACTCCTTCGGCTGCTTGTGTCGGCGGAGGTTGCCCCGGTCGGTCAGGCTGGGACGGCGGCCACAGGGACAGTCCGCGTAGCGGCGGCCGTGCATCTTGAAGAACTTCCCGCCGAGTGCGTGGCCGTTGACCTGTTCGGTGGTGCCGGAAACCGGCTTGGTGTTGGTGCAGTAGCCGTCCGGGGTGACGGCGGGCTTCTCGCTCATGAGCGCTCCTCGGCGGTCTCGTGGGGGCGGTGCAGTACGGGGGCGTGGCAGACCACGTACGGCGCGGCGTCGTCTGCGGGGACGGCCGTGACGGTCTTCTGGAGTTCGGCCGGGCCGATGGGGTGCAGCCATCCGGCCCGTACGTCACAGCCGCACGCGCGGATGCCCGCGTCGGCGGTCGTGGCGACCAGGACGGCGTCACGCACGGTGCTGTTCTCCAGGGCGAACGTCAGCAGCACGAAGAACTGCACGTACTCCTCAGCGGAGTGATCCACGCGCACCGAATCCGGCTCGACGGACACGTACAGGTCGGCGCTCACCTCCGTGCCGTCCGTACGCTCGGCGTTGATGCTGAGCTCGTGGTTCCCCTCGCCGAGGGCCGGGAACAATGCGGTCAGCGCGTGCAGGGCGCGGCCCATGGCGGACGCCGTGGCGGCGTCGTCGGGCCGGGGAAGCTTCGGCTCAGGCATGCGGGGCCTCCTCGTCGGAGTCGGGGAGCTGGATGAGAACGGGGGCGGGGTAGACCTCGCGCTCTACGGCGGCCACGTCGGGGCACGGCATGACGGCGGCCTGGAGGTCGTCCGTGTCCAGGGGGTGCAGCCACCCGTCACGCACAGACCAGCCGCACGCGCGGGGGTTGGGCTCGGCGGCCGTGGTGGCGACCAGGACGGCGCTGCGCATCGTGCTGCCCTCCAGCGCGAACACCAGCAGCATGCGCAGGGCGCAGAACTCGTCTTCGTCCAGGACGGCCAGGCGCAGTGGCTCTATGCCGATGGAGAGATCGGTTCGGCCCGTGACGAACGCGTCGTCGGTCCGATGGGCCACGAGGTTCAGCGTGTGCTCCGTCTCCGAGTGCCTGGAACACGGCGGAAAGGGCGGTCAGGGTGCGGCTCATGGCGGCCGCGATGGCGTCGTCTCCGGGGTGGGTGAGCTCCGGGCGTGCAGACATGAGGGCTCCTTGCGGGGCGGGGCGGTGGGCGACGGAGGCCGGCCGCACTGCGCCCCTGGGCACAACGTGTGTCTTGTGGCGCGCGGTCGGCTCCGCCGACGCGTCGCGCTGCCGCTACGCGGCAGGGGCGGCGAGGCGGGGTGGGCGCGCTCCGTGCTCCCTGAGCGGGTGGCAACGCGCGCTCCGCGCTCTGAGGGAGGTTGGCCCGTGCGGGCCCGGGCTCGGGGAAGTTCCCGGCCCGCACGGGTGTCTATCAGCTGAGGCCGCCGGTTTCGGGGCTCAGCGGGTGCGGAGCTGGAGCAGGCGCCGGTGTGCCTTGCTCTTGATCTCGTCGTCGGCGCCTTCGAGTACGGCCGTGGCGCGTGCGATTTCCTCGGTCATGGACTTCGGGGGGCGCCGGGGGGTGAGGTGGTCGAGGTAGCCGGTGATGGCGCGCTCGGCCGCGTAGGCGGTCCGTCCGACGCGTTCGCCTTCGGTGCGGAACATGTCGGTGATGGCGTCCAGCCGGGCGGCGTGGTTGGTCCGCTTCCGGCTGGAAGCGTCCTCGTCGAGGGGCCACAGGTCGGCGATCACCTGGTGGAAGTCGGCGATGGCGATGTCCGTGCGGGCGAGCGCGGTCTCTTCGTCGGCGAACCGCTCGAAGTACCGGGAGGAGAGACCCAGGGTGCGGCGGGCTTCCTTGATCTGGCTGGTGGCTCCTGCGGTGTGCCGGACGGCCCAGCGGGTGACGGCGTCACGGACGGCGAACCGCTCGGTGTTGGCGCAGACAGGGCGCCAGGGGGTGACGACGCACTGGAACTGGCCGTTGCCGGAGTGGTCGTTCATGACGGCGATGTACGGCACCACGATGTCGTTGATGCCGTCGGCGTCCACGGTGACCGTCTCCGGGAGGCGGATGGAGATGAACACGCGCTTCCCGCCGCGCAGCAGTCCGGCGGACTCCACACCACGTCATAGCGGCTCACCAGTTCCTGAAGGAACACGAACCCCGCCCGGTTCTGGATCGGGGTGTACCGGGAGCCGACCGCGCCGAGAGCGGCGCCGGTGTCGGAGCGGACGGTGTGCTGCTGGTCGGCGTGCTCGCGCGTCTCACCCTGCCACTCGTACAGGGCGGGCACCGTGGTGACCTCGAAGTCGAGGCCGGACAGACGCAGTACCTCGTCAATGTCCGTGGTGCCTCCGGGGATGATCTGACCGAGGCCGTGCCAGGCCGGGGAGGACGCGTACAGGAGATGGTGCCGTCCGCCCGCTCGTCGAGCCCGTGGTTCGCGATGATCTGCTCGATCTGTCCCTCGGTGTTGCGGGAGACGGTGAACGTCTCGCCACGGTCCCAGCCGGTGAGGACCTCGTACCGGTCGGCGCCGATCATGCGGACCTCGCCCGGTCCACACGGGCCTGCAAGGCGCGCTCTTGTTCGCGGACGGCTTCGATCTGTGCGCCCTTCTCGCGAGCGAACGCGGTGTTCACGTCGGTGATAGTCACGGTTCCCCTTCGGTGTTGGTTTCTGCGGGTTCGGGGCGGGGCCACCACCCCCGAACAACTTCAATAATAGTGTGTTTAGGCGGTAGGTGAACCCACCCCTGAACTGGCGGTCTTCGTACGTCGGCGTCGCTGCCCTCCGGGCGGTGGACTTGACCGCCGGCGCAGGCTGGGCAGGGGCGGTGAGCGCCGGCCCCTGGACGTCGGGGCCCTCGTGCTGCTGCGCTCTCGTTCGCGGTCACTGCGGCCTGCGGCTCGGCTGCTTGACGTGCGTCTCGCCGCCCCGCACCTATCGACGGGGAGCGCGGACGCCGGACGCCGGACGGCGAGCCGTCGGATAGTGAGCCTGGCCGGGTGCCGCGCCCTGCCGAGGAAAGGAAACAGGGCGCGGCGGCTCGGTGTTGCTGCTACTCGGACTTCGGCGGCTTGCGGCCGGTCTCGGTCATGCCGGGACCTCTGCGGCGCTGGCCTCAGCGGTCAGGGCTTCCTGGATCAGGGTGTCCAGGGCCTGGCCGATGCGTCGCCTGGACACCGGTCCCATGGGACAGCAGCCCCTCTCGGTCGATCCGCTCGAAGACCGCTTTCCTGGCCGGGCTCGGGGGAGTGATGCCGGGCATGACTCCGGCATCGATTGCCCGCTGCCTGAAGTCGCCCCAGACGCCGCACCAGTCCCGGGTGTCCGCCAGATCATCCAGCTCATCGGCCGTGGCGGGAAGGATAGCCAGGATGTACTGAGCCTCGGTCCGGTATTCCCCGCAGTTCTCGGCGATCCACTTCACCAGCGGATCGTCGGATGTCTTGAGGGCTTCCCATGCGGCCTTCTGGGCATCTGCGCTCATGGTGTAGGCCTTGCCGATCTCCTCGCTGTAGGCGCTGTCCTGGCGCCGCCCCTCCTCGCCGTAGCCGTGCCGCTCCGGGTACTTCTCGCCTGCCGCAGTCACGGCTGCGCTCTGAGCCGTGGTGGCCGCTTCAACGCTCTCGACGTACTTCTGTACCTCCGGCAGCATCTGCCGGGGATCCCTGCTCTGCCATTTGTCGCTTCCCCTTCGACGTTGGTTTCTGCGGGTTCGGGGGGCGGGGCCACCACCCCCCGAACAACTTCAATAATAGTGTATGTCAGGGGTGAGTGAACCCACCCCTGACCTGCACACTCAGGCCAACGCGCGGTAGTCAGGGAGGGGCGTAAGGCTCTCCCGACGTACGTTCGTGACCATCGGCACCGGCGCGACACCGCGTATCCCGCACAGGTCATAGCGCAACTCGGGGGCTCCGCCGAACGGGTCGGCGTGCGCGTGGATCGCGTGCACCCAGTAGGAACCGTGACGGTGCGTCAGGCTGCCGTGATAGTCGACCTTCTGCCACAGCACCGGTCCGGCGTGCTGCGGGTCCAGACTCCGCGCGACCTGGAGCACGAGCCGATCCGCCACACGACCGGACAGCAGCATCACGAACGCGCTCGCCACCGTCGCGCGGTCGACCGGCACATCCGCCATGGCCGGGCCGGTGTGGCCGGTGCGCACACCCATGGCCCAACCAAGTTCGAAGAACGGCCGGACCATGTCCAGCAGCTCGCGAGACACCCTCAGGGCGTCCGGTCCCGCTCACTGCGCGCCAACTCGGCCAGCGCGTAACGGGCCTGCTCCTTCTCGGCGTCCGTGAGCGGGGCTCCGATTTCCTGGGCCTGCCCTGCAATCCGCGTGTTCTCCATGGCGTCCCTTCTCCTTTCAGTGATGCCGGGTGGAAGGGGGCGCCCCAATCGGGGCGCCCCCGGGCGGATTACTTCAGGAACCCGTTCGACCGGAGGAATTCGGCCGTGATGTGCGCGATTCCGTGGGGCTTGTAGATCTGCGGGAATCGCCGCAACTCAACCTCCATGCGCCCCGACTTGTCCGGGTCGATGAATTCTTGAACCAGACGGTAAGGCTCCTCACCCGTTGGCATCTCCAGAACGACCGGACCGGCGGCCTTGGTCTCGAACCGAATTCCGGTGTAGTTCCGGTCGGAGTTGTGCACGATCTTCGCCTCTGCTCGCCTGCACAGCAGGGGCAGGAAGTTCGCGATCGTGCGGGCCTGAACTGCAAGCCCGGTCATGGGCGCGTCCGCACCGCGCACTTGGCGCACGATCCCGTCAGAGATCTGAAGTTCCACGTCTTTCCCCTTCGTTGGTCCCTTGCGGTTCCCGGGGGTCGCCTCCCCCAAGACTATAAATAATAGTGTCTTTTTCGGCTGGATGGAACCCCCTGTTGCGCTGCGGGTTGCGCTGGATGTTGCGCCATGGTGTTGCGGTAGAGGTTGCGCTGGATGTTGCGCGGCCTAGAAGCCGGCTTCTACGTCACCCCAGGTCACCCCACGAATCAAGCATGGTACGTCTGCTGACATCCCCTCTGCGGCCGCTGCTCCTGCCCAAGTTGAGAAGAGAAGGGGTGGTGGCTGGTGTGGTCGGTGCGGCGGCGTCGGGGATCGGGGCGTGGCTGTCCTGTGTTGCGCGTCGGCCGGGGCCGTCGCGCGGGTGGGGGAGTGCAGCCGGTCAGTGGTGACCGGTGGCGGGTCGGCTGTGGTCCCTCTCTCTCCTCCCTTTTTTCCTCCTCCAGCCTCCTGCCGGAGGCAGCCCCTTCCCTCTCCCACGGGCAACCGGGCCCCGGAGGGGCCCTGTTGCCCTCCCTCGGTATTCCGTGATTTACTTTTCCTCACGGAATACCAATCAAATACCCTCGGTTTTAAGGGAATCGGAGATTCCCCCTAAACTCCGCTCCAGGAAAGAGAATATGACACACCCTCAACTCACACCCCAACTCCCCACCCATACAATAAAAATGAGCACCCGAATTTGTGCCGGAGGCACAAACCCTATCCGCCCGTCTTTTCGTTCCGGAGGAACGCAGGTTTATGAATGGCCGGAGGCCAATTCCATAAACCCCCGCCGGAGGGCGGGCAATTCGCGCGGGGACGCGCGAAACGAGCGGAGCGAGTATTCGGCTGCCGGAGGCAGAGCGAAGCGG
>NZ_JAUSZM010000001.1 GCF_030817655.1 Streptomyces sp. V4I2 | reverse complement strand
CGTGGCGGTGTACCAGCCTTCGGCTGACTGCTCGCCTACGGCGAGCTTCGCGACACGGAGTGACGGCCTTCGGCCGTCCGGAGCGTCGTGGCGCGGCGCCGCGCTTGCAGTGCGGTCCGTGCCCTCAGTGTCTTCCGCGTGCTCTGACCTGCGGTTTTGCACGGATTGGGCTGTCTCGGTCCGGCCGTGGCTGGACCGGGTGGCGAGACGGACGGTCTCGCCTTCGGCGATCCCTCCCCCGATTCGTGCACTCTGAGTTACTAGACCAATTTCCATGCCACCCAATCTAGAACAACTTCCCCAGCATTTGTCAATACCCGTGAGCCAACTACTTTCCGCAACCTGTCATGATCGCGTCCATGCGCGGTGAGTGACCGAGAGCTGACGGGCGCTCAGAATCGACCCGCGGGCCGGTCCCGACGACCGCGCGAAGCCGGGAGGCCGGCGGCCACGCGCGGCCGTCCGGCGCTGGGTCCTCAGCCATGATTTATCTGGTCAGATAGACCGAGAATCCGCAGCTCAGAGGCCATTTGAATATCTGGCTAGACTCTCTCGCATGTCTCGATCGTTTGTGGTCGCCGTGAATCCGGCGGACCTGCTGGCGCTGGAATCCGCAGTGAAGGCGGGCAGGGATGCCGAGGACGCATGGCTGAAGGCCGCGCGGGAGCGGGAGGGCATCCGGAGCCTTCGCGGCCGTGCTCTGCGTGAAGCGCGTCAGCGTGTCCGGACGGAGCGCGCCCGGCTCCGGGAGTCCGGGAGGCTCGCCGGGACGCGGGATCTCGTCGTGCTCCGGGGTGTCCGTCCGGAGATGCGGAGCCGCGGACTGGACAGCAACTGGAACCCCGTCCCCGCGCACGCGGTCTCGGCTGCGGGCCGTCCGGTGGGGACCGGGAACGGCCGGGAGGGCTTCGACCAGGAGGGCCGGACGCTGCTGAAGGGCAGGGTCACGGTCAAGCTGCCGGACGATGTCGCGGAGCGGCTGGTGAGGGGCTGCTACTGGGTGAGCGCCCCGGCGGTCGAGGCCCTGTGCGCGTGGGCCGACCGGTGGGGCGACGGCCCGATGGGGAAGCTGAAGGACGCGGCGCGGAACGGCGCACCTGCCGAGCTGGCGATGATGGCGGCGGCCTTCGCGGAGCGGGCGCCGGCCGAAGCGCTGCGGGAGCGGGAGAAGCTGCGGGAGCAGATCGTGACGACCGGGGACGTGCTGCGGGCAGCGATCCGGCGGGCCCGCTGAGGCCCTGTGCGGCCGTCTGACGGCCTCTCCCGCCCTGTCTGGCCCTGGGCAGCATAACGGCCCCTCACGCGCTTGTGAGGGGCCGTTATGGCTGTTCAGGAGGCACGGAAGGCACGTGCACTCAGTGCGTGCAGTGCTGGGCTCAGATGGCCGCGATGATCAGGGCCGCGATGCCCAGCCAGAGCATGTGCCAGGACTGATCGAGGGCATAGGCGCCGGTCCCGAGGGTCGGGGCGTACGTGCCTTCGGCGGTCGTCGGGTGGCCCGGGTGGTTGGGGGTGCCGAGGCTGTAGAACTCCGCCTTGCCGACGTGGTCAGCGAGCCGCTTGAGCGTCGTCCGGCGATCGGCCCAGTAGTGGGAAGCCATGTCCAGGCCGAGGCCGAGGGCGACACCGAGGGCGGTCACCGACAGGTCGAGCACGAGCACGACGGGGACCAGGACCACGACCTTGGTGAGGGTCAGGCCGAGGACGTGCCGGCCACAGGCGAGCCGCCCCGTCCAGCCGGGCTGTCCCTTGGTCGCGGCCTGGCAACTCGACTGCACCCAGTGGTCACCCACGGAGTGCGCGACGTACAGCGCGATGAACACGGCGGCGAAGAGGGCGGCGGCGTCGGTCATGATGGTCTCTCTCCTGGGTCTGTGAAGGGTCGGGAGGCTGGGGGCGGTCCGGTCGGTTGGCACTGGCGGGCCGCCCCCGCCGTACGTTCAGTTCCGTACGTTCACTTCTTGCGCTCGGCGTCCAGCAGCTCGTGCGGCTCGAAGCCGAGGAAGTCCTCGTACGTCTCGCGGTCCTTGCCGCTCAGGCCCCGGACGATGACCGTTCCGTCGTCCCACCCCGTGGCGACGCGGCCGGTCTTGCCGATCAGGTCGGTGCGGTCGGCCAGCGGACCGGAGACGCCCACGACCCGGACCTTCTGGCCGATGACGAAATCACCGTCCGCGACCGGGGTGCCGGGCTTGTAGGGGTCCTCGATGCGGCCCTTGTCGTCCGGGCCCCCGTCCTCTGCCCAGCGCTCCCAGGTGCTGGGCATGGCGGCCAGCAGGGCCTCACGGCGGTACTGGGCCGTGCTGCGGGAGACGTCCATCGCAAGCGCCAGGTCCTGGACGGTGCCGCCGGAACGGGCGTGCGAGCGGACCACGGCGTCCCGGATGCCCTCCAGGCGCCGGATCAGCCGGTTGTCCAGGTCGTTGATCGGGGTGTACCAGTCGGCCGGTCCGGCGAAGTACGGCTCACCGGCGGAGTTGCGGCCGGAGCGGAGCATCGCCATCGCCCACAGCGCGGAGTGGAACCAGTCGGCCATCGTCCCGGCCTCCGCTCCGAGGGCCTTGGACTGGGCCGGGGTCAGGCTGATGACGATGTCACCGCCACCGAGGCGGGACTCCTCGGGCGGGACGAAGCCGATCGGGTCGACGTTGCTCACGTGGTTCTCCTTGGGTCGGTGGTGCGGTGGGCGGGTCGGTCAGGCTGCGGGCTTGAGGCGGACGCCGGCGGGGGCCAGGAGCACGGCACCGAGGACGGCGACGCTGGCGCCCACCAGGAGCAGCAGGGTCTGGCAGACGACCGCGGTTCCGGAGCGTCCGACGACCTTGGCGAAGGTGCCCACGGTCGCGGCGTAGATGAGACCCGCGAAGCTCAGGGCCGCCGTGGCGGTCGCGCCGTGGTCGAGGGCGAAGAAGCCGGTGAGCGCGCCCATGATCAGGCCGCAGACGGCGAAGAGGGCGAGCAGTGCGGCGTTGGCCTTGGCTTCCATGGGACGCTCCCCGAGTCGTCTGATCTGTACGGAAGTTCGTACAAGGAAGACTGTACGGACTCCCGTACAAGCGCGTCAAGCGGTCCCGGAAGATTCTTTGTGCCGGTCATCAGGCACGGAAGGCACTGCAAGCACTGAACGCACTGAAGGCCCCGCCCGGATGTGGGCAGGGCCTTCAGGTGGTGCGGGCGGGGTCGGTCAGGCGCCGGCCGACGCGTCGTCGTCGACACCGAGGGCATGAGCGACGGCCTTACGGGCGCGGCCGATGTCAGCCTCGGAGACCGACTCGTCCTCTTCCACCTCGGTCATCCAGTCCTGGATCTCGTTGGGGTGCCAGCGGTCGAGGTCGGTCGGGATGTCGAGCTTGCGCACCACGGTCCCGCCGGCTCCGACGACGGCCCGGGTCTTGTGGTCCCGCGCCCACCGGTTGCGCGACTCTTCGGCGGTGGTCGGGGTGGACGACACGGTGACCGGGCTCCAAGTGCCAGCGCTGGGCTGGCCGTCCAGGTCGAGCTTCGCCCTGAGCTCTTCGAGCTGGGCCGGATCACCGGCGCTGCTGCTGCACTCGTCACGCGGGGCGATCGGAAGATCGGTCATGGGGTCGTTCTCCTTCGTGTCTTCGTTGCGGAACCGAGCGGAGAGGGCGAGCTGGCGCACTCCCATGTAGACGAACAGGCCCATGGCCGTGAGCGCCATGAGGTCGACGGGCAGCGGGTAGTGCCCTCCCCTCCAGACGTAGAGGCCGACCGCCACCGCGACGGCCGCGACGACGGGGAGGGCCTGGTGCTCGAACCAACGACGGCCGGTCACTCGTACACCGGCCCCTCAAACTGCTCAACGTGCAAACGCACGCCGGGGTGTTCCTGCTGGGTGCGAAGCGCGTCCTGGACGATGCCGTTCAGCGAGCCGGGGCCGCCGTTGCTGCCGAAGCTCAGCAGCTCCCCCGTGGCCGCGTTGTAGATCCGGTAGTGCAGATCGACGTCCGAGACCGGGCGCCGGTCCACCAGGTGCTTGCCCTTCCAGACGTCGGTCATCGGTCGCTCTCCTGCGTCCAGGCCGCCGGCGGGTTGACGGAGTTCCACGGCGGGACGGTCAGCCAACGGTGGTACTCCTGGCGGACGTAGCCGCGGGGGTCGGCCTCCCACTGCGAGGCGTACGGCGGCACCACGCCCTCGAAGGTCGCGCCGGGGCCGTGGCCCTGGCGGGTGTCGAAGTCCCGGAGCTCCACAGCGGCCTTCACCGCGTCGCCCATCGCCTCGGAGTCGTCCAGGGCGAGACGGTCGAGCAGCGCGGCCTCCCGCAGCAGGACTTCGCGGACCTCGTTGACGCTCGCGGGCGGGTAGTACGTCGGGCGGTCGTCACCCAGCTCGCGCCGCATCTTGAGCAGGGCGACGGTCTCCCGCGTGATCGGCGGGGCTTCGGCGTAGGCGTCTCGGACGTCCGGGGCCGGGGTGGTCATGGTGTCTCCCATCGGGTCAGGCCGCCATCATCAGCGGCCGGGACGGTTGGTCGGGCGGGTTCTCGTCAGTCGGCACCGGACGGGCCGGGATGCCGAAGTCGCACTGCTTGCAGCCCTGTTCCAGGCACGTGCAGTGCGTGCAGTGGCCCACGGAGGTAGCGATGAACTCCTCACGGAGTTCGCCGCACTGCGGGCAGGTCATGCGGGCCGCGAACATGGCGGCGATCGAGCGCCACCGGCCGGGGGTCATCGGCCGGACCGGGGCGGCCAGCGCGGCGTCGTACAGGTACGCGTACCGCCATCCCTGGCGCCAGTAGAGGAGCTGGGCAACCGGGTCGTGGCCGTTCGGCCTCAGCCCGCGCTTGCGGAGCTGTCGCCTGGTGAACAGCCCCTCGGGAGCACACCGCTTGCGGTACGTGGGGATCACGCACGCTTCGTTCTCGTAGGGTTCGGCCTGCACCGGAAGTTCCTTCCGTGTCGTGCGCGGGCCGGGGGTGGTTGGAACATCCCCGGCCCTCGCTACGAGCGGTCAGCCACGGGCACGGCGCCGGATCGCCTCGGTCATCAGCCGCTCGGAGCGGGCGACGTAGCGGCGGGCCTGCCACCAGGTGCCGAGTTCGGCCACGGTGTCGTCGTCGTGGCAGACGAACGGGCCTCCCTTGACCAGCCAGCAGGGCTCACCGACCTCGGAGTCGACGCCCCGGGCGATCCAGTAGCCGGACCGGCTGACGCGGTGGACCAAGAAGTCGAGCAGTGCGGCGACCATCAGCGCGACGGCCAGCCAGCGGGCGGGGACGTCGCCGAAGAGGTGCTGAACGAGGAAGACCGAGGCACCCAGGGACAGACCCCAGGCCAGCGGGCGGGCGGCTTCTTTGCTGATCACGTAAGCCTCCAGGCTTGTCGGGACGTTGGGACGGGGGTCAGGCGAAGTGCCGACCGGCGGCCGTCACGAGTGCGTCGGTCGCGCTGATCGCCATCTCGCGGCGACCCGCGAGGGGGGTGGCTCCGTCAGCGCCGCGCATCGCGTACGTGGCATCGGCAGCGGCACGCGCGGCGGTGGCGACGGACGGCATGAGCATCTGCACGCGGAGCAGGGGAACGGTGATCGCGGAGCGGGTGCGGTGGCTCTCGGCGCGGGCCTCACTCCAGTCCTCGCCCTTCAGGCGCAGGTCTTCACGGACCCACATCGCGCGGCGGTGGTCGGCGAGCGCGGCCACCAGCTCAGCGACGGCGGCCAGACCCTCAGAGGCAGCGCGCTCGGCAGCTTCGGCCCGCCTGGTGGCCCGCTGGCTGGCGTGCTGCAACACCCCGGTGAGCAGCGAGCCAGCGAGGGTGCCGAGTACGGCGATCAGGGCGGTCAGCATTGGGTTCCTCCAGTCGTGTACGGAAGTTCGTACAAGGAAGACTGTACGGACTTCCGTACAAGTGGGCAAGTGGTTCGGGGAAGATTCTTCGAGGTCATCAGGCACGGAAGGCACTGCATGCACTGAAAGCACTGCGGGCCCCCGCCCTGACCTGGACGGGGGCCCGCAGTCGTGCCGGACGTCCGGCGGTCAGCCGCGCGCGATCTCGCGGGCTTCGTCCTCGGAGACGAAGACCGTGCGCACCGCGCGAAGTCCGTCGTAGTCCGCGAACTCCCCGCCCCCGCGTCCGGCCGGCACCCCGGCGGGACGCGGCCCCGCACCCAGCAGCTCGGTACGCGCGCGGCTGGTCGTCGGGCCCAGGTTCAGCAGGGCTGAGCAGTCCTTGAAGGCCCGCGGGAAGTGCCGGCGCGCGGCGAAGGACTGCGAGACCGAGGCGGCCACGTGGTAGCCGACCGCGCGGCCCAGCGTCAGCACGGGCTCCAACGCGTCCAGGACCGAGCAGCGGTCGGCCCCGTCGCCCACCACGGACTTCCGCAGCCTCTCCAGGCCGTCGACCACCAGGAGCCGGTGCGACTCGGGGGCACGGCCGTCCAGTTCCTCGAAGCGGATCTCGAAGCCGGTCACGAAGTCGGTGACGGCCTGGAGGACGTCCTCGAGGTCGCGGTGGACGGTGACGAACGGCCCGACGTCTTCCAGGCCGGTGAAGCCGACGCGCTTCGGGCACGGGTCGAGCACCTGGACGTCGATGCCGTGGCGGGCGGTGTGCGCGGCCACCAGGCGCAGCGCGGACGTGGCACCCCAGCCGGTGTATCCGGAGATCAGCAGATGCGGCGTCACCTCCAGGTCGAGGTTCCGGCCGCGGTTGGTCGCGGGGTCGACCAGCAGCGGCACGAGCATCGCGCGGCCGGTGTCGTTGTAGCGGGTCCGGGTGTTCACGGCGGTGGTCACGGTGTTCTCCTTCGAGGTATTCCGGCGGTGGTCCGGGTGACGCTTTCACCCGGACCGGACAACGGGTCAGACGAGCGCTTTGGCCCAGCGGGTGAAGACACCCCATCGGCTCTTCGCGGCCTCAGCCCAGGCCCTGAATTCCTTCGAGGCCCGGTAGAGCGCACCGCCGATGAAGGCGTAGACGAAGAACGCGCCCCACCACGGGATCGAGGACTCGTGAAGGGCCAGCAGAAGCCGGACCACGATGTTGAGCGCGTTGTAGAGCGCGAAGGACAGCAGCAGCAAAGCCGAGCCGATGAGCGCGGTCGGCGTCCACTTCGGGAGCTTCGCCCACGCGGGAATCCAGGACTTCCGGTCGGTCTCTTCCTCGGTCATCGGGACGGGAATCTCAGCGGTGGTCATTTTCCTTCGCCTTCCTTTCGTGGTGGCTCGTCATGTCCCAGTTACAGCGGCGGCAATGCGGGTGGTCCGGGAGTTCTTGCGACAGGTAGTCGAAGCCGTTGCACGGTTCCGGCTCTTTGTCTCGGATCGTTTTTCCGTGGTGGTAGTCCCAGTTCGGTTGGAAGCGGCGGGGGTTGTATCCCCGGAACTCCAGCCGATTATGAAGCGCGGCATCGGCGTCTTCGGTCGGGATCTCGTAATTGAAGTGTTCCAGTCCGACCCTGATCACATCTGCCGCGTACAGATAGCCCTGCTCGAAACGGACGTAGTCGCGGACCAGTTCGGAGATGGCCATATCGGCGGACTTGTTGACCAGCTTCCAGTGACGCGCTCGCGCCTGCTGCCTTTCGGCTTCGGCTTTCTTCTCTCGGAAGTAGCTGAGGATTCCCATTCCGGCCTTTCCACGGGGCCGGGGGCCGGTGCGATACCGGCCCCCGGCAGTCGGGTCAGTCTTCCTGTTCGACGATCTGCCCGGCCTTCGGGCGGTTGCGCTCCCAGCGCGCCAGTTCAGACGGCCGGTAGAGCTTTCCACGGGTCTTCGCGTCGACTCCGACCGAGGCGGGGAATTCCTTTCCACGGCTCTTGTCGCTGGATTCCTTACGGAGCACGGAGAGGCTGACCGAGACAATTTCCTGGTCAACGGCCTGCTTCAGCGTGACCGGGATATCGGTGTCCTGAGCGGCCTCGGTCGCCTCGGTCGGGCCCATGGCGAACAGGGCCTCCATGTCGGCCTTGAAGCCGTCGCTGTCCTCCCGCACCCGGCCCTTCGAGCCGCCCTGGGTGGGGATGGCCGGCCCCGCCTCGGTCACAGCGTCCCCTGTGACGGTCACAGGGCCCTTTCCCAGGTGGATGGGGGTGGTGTGACCCTGAGACGCTGTGACGGTGCGGCCCAGCTCGGCCCAGGCGCGGGCCTCTTCGGGGGTGAAGAAAACGACCTGGGTCTCGTGCGCGACACCACCCAGGACGACCTGAGCGCGGCCCTGGTGGCGCGTCGACTTCGGCGACGGCTGCACCTCGGGGACCAGCATGTTCCAGGCGTTCCGGGTGTAGCGGGCGAGAATGCGCGTCGCGAAGTTCTCGCGCATTTCCGGGCCACCCAGCGCGTTCGCCGTGGCCGACTGAGCGACCATGAGAACGTGCATCTTCACCGCGCGGCCCATGAAAAGGATTTCGCCCAATGCGTCCAGCGCGGGGGATTCCTTCGGGTCCGTCTTCGGGTCGCGAATCTTCGTCCAGTACCGCTTCAGCTTTCCGATCGTGGCATTCGCCTCTTCGAGGAGAATTGCCTGACGCGGACCAACGGGGGCGTCCTTGTCGTCCCCGTCCCACTCATCCACGATCCGGTTACGCCGCTCACCCTCTTCTCCGAGGGCGATAAGCGCATCGTGAATGTCCTCGATCTCCCGGAAGTAGCCGACTCCCTGAAGGCCGCGAACCCACTTGTGGGAATGGCGCTTACGGTCGAGAACCGCGCCGATTGCCCCGTTCCTCAGAAGCTGGGCGAAGATGGCGCGGAGAATGACGGACTTACCGCCACCCGTACCGGCCGAGACGAGAACGTGCGGGGATTCCGCGTCCAGGTCGACGGAAACCGCCTTGTTGCGGTGCGAAAGGCCGATGAGCGGGGCGGATTCCGGCATGGACTCGATGAGCTTCTGAATCTCCGCATCGGAGAACATGACCTTGGACGGCGGGCGGGGCGACTGCTTCACGAGAACGTGGTGATTCTTGCCCTCGGTCTGCCAGGAAAAGGTGACGTCCTGAAGTGCGAGCTTGTTCGTCAGCGTCGTCTTCACGGCCGACTTGATTTCCTCTTCACCCGCGAAATCGGCGGGCAGATCGATCCGGATAGCGTCGCCCGTGATCTCGGTGTAGTTCACCGGAATGTGGATGTACCGGCTGGGCTTCGTGCCCTCGGGATAGCCCAGCTTCCCCCGCAGCGCGACGTGCAGCGGCCAGACCCAATCGCGCTGGTGGCGCCAGGTCACGGCCCCGTCCATCAGCCGGTAGCCCACCCAGGCCGAGGCCGCCGTACCGGCCCCGAAGCTGCCCACCTGGAGGCATTCGAGGGTCGCGGTCGGGTCCTGGCTGTAGGCGTAGCCGGTGCCGGCCACTCCCGCAGCTCCGGCCCAGCGGTACCCGGCCCTCTCCAGCCGCGCCAGGTAGTCCCAGCGGTGCGCCTGCCAGCCGTCCTCCCGCTCCGTACGGGTGCCCCGGTGCGTCCAGGTCGCATCGGTCCGCGGCTTGCCGTCCATCGGGGCACCGGAGCCGAAGCGCCACGCCGCCTTGGGCAGGCTCGTTACCAGGGCTCCCAGGACTTCTTCGAGGTCGTTATCCGTCTGCTGCTGCTTCTTGCGTGCCATCATCGGCCTGCTGCTCCTGTTCCCTGCGATGGATTGAAGGAGTGGCTCGGTCCTGCTGGACCGGAGGGGCCGGGCCCGCTGTCATCGGGCCCGGTCCCGTAACTCCGGCGTCGTGCACTTCAATTCGTACTACGCGCCTCTGACATTCGTCTTCCGCGTTTCTCCTGGCGGAATATGAGGCCCTTTCAGACCGGGGGGGAGAATTCTCCCCCCTTCCTTTTCCCGCCCTGCGGATCGTGCTTATTGCCCCCGACCACAAGGCCGACCAAGAGGGCCCGACCACGGTCACGAACCGGTATCGGTCCGGGTATTGGGGGCGTGGTCGGGGGTCACGAACAGGTGCCGGACCCCCGACCACGGCTGATCAGAGGTACTGACCGGTCCCGGCCGGGGCCGGGGTCTTCGGGACCTGGCGGCGGACCTCGCGCTTGACGGTCTCCGGGCTGACGGGCTTGCCCAGTACGGCGGGCACGGTAGCGATCAGGGTTGCCACGTCCTGGACGCCCTGGGCCTTCAGCTCCCGGACGGCACCGGCGACGGTGGACGCCTTGACCAACACCGCCGGGTTGTCCGCCGACTTGTCCGCCGTGTCCGTCGACTTGTCCGCCGGGGCGGGCACGTTGGGGGTGTCGAGCGGCAGACCGAGGCCGGACAGCACCCGCTCCCGCGCCGTGTCCTCCCGGACGTCGTCCGTGTCCGGGCGGACAAACGGGCCGTCCGCCGGGGCCTTGAACAGCGGGTTTCCGACCGCCGGGCGGACGTCCGCCGTGTCCGGGCGGACAGCGGCGGTCAGTTCGGCAGGGGCGGCGGACGCGGCGGACACGGCCGGGGCGTTGTCCGCCGGGGCGGCGGACACGGCGGCGGACTCGGTCCGGTTGTCCTCACGGATCACCTGGTACAGGTCCGCCGGACCGGTCGGGGGCTCGGTCGCCGGGGCGATCCGCACCCACACGTCGCGGTCCAGGGCGGCCTTCGCCTCCTTGTAGAACAGGACCCAGATCAGGCCGGTCATCGAGCGGTGGCGCAGCTCGAACGCGATCTCGAAGGCCAGCGGCGCGGCACCGAGGACAACGGCGGTCGTCCAGCCGCCCATGTCCTGGCCGTGCGCGGCGTTGACGACGGACGACGCCAGCAGGGCCAGCATCATGACCAGCCGCGCGCCGAACGCCTTGTACGGCTCGTGCCGACGCTCGTACACCTGGAGAGCGGCCAGCAGCGCCAGGCCGTCGAAGACACCAACGGCGAAGATGGCGACGGG
Source organism: Streptomyces sp. V4I2 (assembly GCF_030817655.1). GTDB lineage: Bacteria > Actinomycetota > Actinomycetes > Streptomycetales > Streptomycetaceae > Streptomyces > Streptomyces plumbiresistens. The sequence goes on along the minus strand of NZ_JAUSZM010000001.1, from coordinate 10,110 downwards.
CTTCGGGGTGCCGGCACCCATAAGCAGGGTGGACAGGGACCAGCCGGACAGGACGAACGAGGCGACGGCGAGCCCGGCCACGATCAGGTCGTTGACGGTGCTGGACGCGGTGCGCTTCGTCTTCACGGGCATGTCGGGGACGTACATCTCTACTTCTCCTTGCTGGAGTTCGTGAAGGACTTGAGCCGCGAGACGAGCCACCCGGCGGCGACGATCACGCCCACGGTGGTGAGTCCCATCGGGACGGCGTTCGCGCCGATCGCGCCGATGATCCCCATCAGGGTTCCGCCGCAGATCACGACCACCCCGGCCACGCAGCCGCACAGGACGACGGCGACGACCAGGAGGAGGACGACGTTCACGATCAGCTCCCGCTGAGCGGGGCTCATGGACGACTGCTCGGGGAGCTGCACGATGATCGGCTGAGGCTGGCCAACGGTGTAGTGGTACGGCACCCCGTCGCGGTACTCGACGGCCGGCGGGCGGTGATGCGCGGGCACGGCCGGGGGCACCTGCACGGCGGGGAACTGCTGCTGCTGGGCCTGGTACGGCTCGGGCACGTTCACGGGGTGGGACCTCTCGTCTCGGGGCGCCGGGGCCACAGCGGGTGTGGCCCCGGCAGGGTGGATCAGGAAGCGGACAGGTCGGTCAGCGGACGATCAGGTGCGCGGGGTGGCCGTTCATGTGCGCGACGCACTCCGGGCAGTCCTCACGCGGACCGAGGTGGGCGTGCGCCTGGCGGGAGGCGTAGGCGTGGAACCAGCACTGACGGCACTCGCCGCGGGGCGGGTTCGTCGCCTTGTCGCCCGCCATGTCAGAACCAGCCCTTGCGCTTCTTCGCGGCCTTGTCGGCGGCGGCCTTGTTCACGGCCGTCTGGTGCGCGGTCTGGAGGGCGGACAGCTCCGCACTCAGCCGACCCGTCACCGACGCCTCAAGCCGCTTCAGCTTCGAGTCGGCACGGGCGGTGCTCTTGCCTCGCACGACCTTGACGGAGCCACCGGCCAGAGCCGTGATGACCTGGCGCTTCTCCGAGCCGGTCAGCGGCCACATCTCACCGTTCTTCGCGGCGGCCAGCTTGCGCTCCGCCAGCGTGACCGCCCTTTCCAGGCGGCGGATCTCGGCACTCACTTCTGGCCTCCCTGCTGGGCCTGGATGGCGGCGGCGGCCTGGCGCGCGGCCTCAGCGGCGGCGGCGGCCTGCTGGGCCTGCTGGATTCGCTGCTGCGCAAGGGCGTCAGCAGCCTGCTGCTCGGTGGTCACGGCGATCACCCGGCCAGCGCGACGGACGCGCGGTAGGGGTGCGGGCCACGCGGACGGGGCGGGAGCGGGTCCTTGACCTTGCTGTGGTCGTCCGCCATGGCGGGACGCAGCGTGCGCAGCGCGGTGACCAGGCGACTGGACGATGCCGCGCGGCGGCCGATGTGCTCGTTGATCGCGGAGTGCGGCACGCCCTCGCAGCGCAGCCGGACGACGGTCCGGTAGTTCTCGGGGAGGCTGTCGACCAGCGCGGCCAGGTGCTCCGGGAGCTCCGGCATCGGCTCGGCCAGGGCGACGTCTTCAGCGGCCGGCGCCGCCGGGAGCGCGAAGGACGACACGGTGTCCGACCAGTCGCGCGGCTGCTCGCGGTTGCGGCGCGGCTTGTAGAAGTCGCGCACCGCGTGCCGGGTGAGGGTGGCCAGCCAGCCCATGGCCTGGTCGTCGTCCGCCTGGAGGGTCTCGATCCAGCGGGCGGCCACCAGCCAGGTGTCAGCGGCGATGTCGTCGGCGTCGTCGGCGTGGTTGGCCAGGGTCCGGGCCAGCGCCACGACGCGGCGGTTGTACAGGCGGAACAGCTTGTCGAGCCGTTCGGCGGAAGCCGCAGAAAGCGGCTGGAGGTCGATACGATCCATCACAGGATCGCTCCCTTCTGGTACTTCAGACGGGTTCGGTCTCAGGCCCTGAACCGGAGGTGAGATGCCGGTTCAGGGCCGTTCTGCTTGTGATCGAAGAAACTTCCGATAGGAAGTGGCTTCCTGTAGGAAGTTAGGTCATGATTCGGGTATCGTCAAGCAACATCCGATAGGAAGACTGAAGGAGGCGAAATGGCAGGCACCGTTGCTGGCATGGCCGCGTATCTGAAGGCCCGTATCGACCGGGGGACGCTGGAGGCAGGCAACAAGCTCCCGCCGACCCAGGCCCTCATGAAGCAATTCGCCCTGAGCGACAACGCGGTCTACCGCGCTATCGCCTTGCTCAAGGCCGAGGGCTACGTCCACAGCCAGCAGGGCAAGGGCGTGTTCGTCTCCGACCGCCGGAAGCTCATCGCTGGCACCAAGCGGATCCGAGGCATCACGCAGCCGGGGGAGACGATTCATCACAAGAGCAGCACCCGGGTACAGGCCCCCGAATGGGTCGCCGCACACCTCGGAGAGGGCGAGTGCGTCAACCGGGTGCGGACCGTGAACCGCGGAGACAACATCCTTCAGGCGTCTCAGTCCTGGGTTCACCTGGACGTTGCTGAGGTCGTCCCCGAGGTGGATGAGCCCCAAGCCTGTGACCCCACGTGGCAAGCGGTCTACGAGGACCGCTCTGGCAACACCGTTGAAGTCTCCTCCAAGGAGGTGACGTCCCGGATCGCCACCGAGGAAGACCGCCAAGCCCTCGGGCTGGGTGACGGCATCTACTCCGTCGTCCTCCTACGCAGCATCTACGTGACCGGCCACAAGGTGATCGGCGTGGGGGAAGGCGTGTACGCCCCCGGCCATCCGCTCTCCATCTCCTGACAGCCACACTGGACCGACCACCGAAGCGAGGGAACCTGAGATGCCTGAAGACGAGATCGCACAGGCTGAGATCGCGGCGCTGACTCGCCGGTTCGAGGAGCAGGCCGGGAAGACCGACCGCGAGTTCGGGATCGTGAAGAGCGACCTGACCGCCGTGCGTCTCCAGGTCGGGAACCTGGATCAGAAGCTGGACTCCTTCATCACCGAACAGCAGGCCGCGAACGCGCAGATCATCGCGCTGCTGTCGAACCTGGTCGGCAAGGACCCCAACACCCCCGGCTGAGCAGCCAATATGACTGGACTCTGGGTATCCGGTCACGGGAGTACGCTGGCCCGACAACTGAAGATCAAGGACCCCGGTCAACGCGAAAACCCGCCCCGGACCCTCTCTGGCGTCGAAACCAGGTGAGGGGTCGAAATCCGGTAAGCGGGTTCACGTTGACCTTGGTAGGTGGTCCATCTGCGAGTGTAAGGCAGAGCCGGGGAGATTTCTCCCCCCCTCTTTGTCGATCACTCTGCCGGGTGGGCCGTGAACCGAAAGGTGAACGAGTGCCCACCCCGGCACAGACGAACAAGACGACGACGGCGGACCGCCCCCAGGGCCGTCCCGGACCGTCCATCCCCATGAGCAGTGGCTCATGGGCGTACTCCATCGGCGCGGGCTCGTACCCGCGCGGCGTGTACCTCCTGGGCCGTGGCGATGACGCCCGCTGGGAACTGGTCGCGCCCCTCCCCTACGTCCTCGAAGTAGTGCTGCGGCGCGGTGGCGATCGGAAGATCACCATTCGTGAGTTCCGGCTGTCCATCGACGCCGCCGGCACCATGACGATCCTCTGCAACCGCGACGGCCTCAAGACGGGAATCTGGATGGAGCAGCTGGATTTCGGCTTCGCGCCCCTGGACGACAAGGTCGTGAAGGCCGCCGGTACGGCGATCAGCAAGCTGGCAGAGGACGCCCCGCGCGTCGAAGCCGTTCCGAGCTGGACCGCTGACGGCCTCCAGCTCCCGCCCGGCGACGTCGGCCCGTACGGGTACGGCGACACCTGCGGGAGCGAGGAGCAGGCCCGGGAGATCTGGGACCGGGCCGGGACCATCCTCGGTGAGGAGGGCAACGAGAACGGTGCCCTGTTCATGGGCGTCGCCATCGGCGGGAACTTCCTCGCACCCTTCAAGCTCCAGGCGTTCATCTGCCACACGTGCGGCGGGTCCTCCGGCGGCAAGTCCTCGATCATGAAGCTGACCGTGAGCGCCTTCGGTCGGGTCGAGGACGTCATGGGCAACTGGAACCTGGCCAAGGTCGGCAACAGCGAAGACCTGCTGCGCCTCGGGTGCCTGACGAACTTCCGGGACGAGATCGGCATGATGGGCCGCCTCACCCCGCGCGAAGCTGAGCAGATCATTTTCCAGCTCACCGAGGGCGCTCAGCGCACCCGCGCACGGCAGAAGGGCGGCGGCACCGACCGGACCGCGAAGTACAAGGGCGTCATCATGTCGACTGGCAATGACTCCCTGCTGGGCATGGCCACCGAACAGGAGGGCCTGAACGTCCGCGTCCTGGAACTCCCGAACCAGATGACCGCCGACGCTCCGACGTCGGACGAGCTGGCCCGGCTCGCGGATCTCGCCTACGGGTGGCCGCTGAAGTGGATGCGGGACGAAGTCACGCTGGAAGAAGCCTGGAACGAGATCGCCAGGGCCCAGCGGGACTTGGGCGTGGACCGGGTGACCGGGCCGGACGCCCGGATCGGCCGCAACATCGCCATCGGCGTGGCCGGGGCCGCCGTGTTCGAGCGGATCACCCGCACCGAGGGCACCCGCGCCAACGCGCTGAAGGCCGGGCTGGAACTGTTCCAGCAGCAGGTCACCGAGATGCGCGAGACGTCCATGAAGCAGGGTGACAAGCTGCTGGCCGTCATCTCCGAGACGTTCGCCTCGAAGCCCTCCCTGTTCCCCTCGAAGACCGCGTACACCAGCGCGGCCCTGGGACCGAACGCCCTGGAGACGGTCTCCGAGGCGTACGGATGCGTCTACGACGAAGACGGGGAGCGCCGGATCGCGGTGTTCTCCAACAAGCTGAAGGCCATCTGCGCGGCAGCGGACATCGTCTCGCCGCGCACCGGTCTGCGGGATCTTCGCCGTGACGGCCTGCTGGTGCTCGAAGAGTCCAACTCCCGCCAGGGCCTCACCAAGCGCGAGTGGCTGGGCGACTCGATCGGGTACGTGTACTGCTACGTCATCCGGCGCGTCCGGGACCAGGACCCGGAGACCTTCTCCGCTGGACCCGGCGAAGTCGCGGAAGACCTGCCCCTGGCGCCGATGCCGACGCTGGACGAACACCTGCGGACCCCTGCCGAGCGCCGCCCTGCGGCGGTCGAGGACACGGGGCCGGCCACCGTCGCGAAGGCGGTCGTGCCGGGTCAGTCGGTCCCGGCCTCGGTCGTCCAGGAGCAGCCGGAGCCGGTTCCGGCGCCTGCTGCTGCACTTGCTGCACCGGCTGCTGCACCTGCTGCACCTGCTGCACCGGCTGCTGCTGCACCTGCTCGGGTGCAGCGGTCGAAGGCACCCGGGCTCAGCGTGTGGTCCGCGTCGAACGGCTACCTGATGGAGGCCGCCGGGGCGTACACCGTGGCGATCGAGGGGGACGCCCTGACGTCCTTCCCCGCGCTGCTCGCGCTGCTGCGGTCGGTGGCGTCGACCGATGACGTCACGCTGGTGGTCGGCCCCGACCTTCGCGCGGCGTACGGGCTGGCTGAGGAGTGCTGGCCCCGGGTCAAGGGGTCGGTCTGGGAGAGGCAGGGCCGCAAGGCCGACCGGGAAGCCGCTGCCGAATTCCAGGTGCCCTGGCGTGCGCTGGTGGACGCGGGCTGGCACCAGCCGTTCAAGGCCGGTGAGTCGATGCACGTCATGCCGATGAGCGTTCTGCAGCACGCGCAGCACCCGGGCATGACGCGGGTCCTGATCGCGGAGTGGCTGACCGAGGGCGCGTTCCCGCGCGACGTCGACGAGACCGAGCTGCCGGGAGCTCCCGAACTGGCGTACCGGCTGCACCGGTTCTCGGAGCTGACGGGCTGGACGTACTCGGTCAGTGCTGCACGGACGGCACTGAACGAACTGAAGCGGATGCTGAAGTCCCCGACCGTGCGCCGCAAGCCGCGGTTCGTTGCCGAGTCGCACCGCTGGCCGGACTACAACTACCTCAACACCTGGTCGCGGGACCTGACTGAGGATGAGCGCGCCATGCAGCGCGTGCACGGCTTCGACGGGAACAAGAACTACCTGCCCGCCTACTCCGACGCCCTGGTCGCCGTGAACGACCTTGAGCGGGTGATGTACCCGGAGTTCAACCCGCGCATGGCCGGGCTGTGGCTCATCACCGTCCCGAACTGGGCTCACCCGCTGCTCCCCGCTCCGGTGCTGCACGCTGCTCCGGGTGAGCAGACCTGGGTGACCACGGCGATCGTGAAGCTGTACGCCGAGGCCGGGATCGAGGTCGAGATCCAGGAAGCGCTGATCTCCGAGGGCACCCAGTACAAGGCCTTCAGAGACTTCAAGGACATCGTCCAGCGGGCCTTCAGGGAGCTGGAGAGTGGCGCCCTGGACGACGCGCGCAAGCCGGTCGACCCCGAGGAGCGGGCTGTCTACAACGCGCTCAAGGGCACGTTCCGCACGCTGCACGGCAAGTTCCAGGACTCGACTCAGAAGACGATCGCGCGGCCTGACTGGGGATGGGCGATCCGGGATGCGGCGTGGACCGGCATCCTGCGCAAGGCGTACAAGGCGGGCGGGATCATCCCGCTGTCGAAGGACAACCGCCCGACCGACAACCCGCGCTTCCCGGTGAAGCTCGACCTGGACGAACTGATCTACCCGTCCAACGCCGACACGCACGACCAGGACGTCCCGGCCGGGCTCGTGCTCGGTACCGGCCTGGGCCAGTTCAAGGCGAAGACGAACGTGACCGTTGACGAGTGGCTGGGGGCCTGAGATGCCGAGGGGAAGCGAAGAGCAGGGCGAAGAGAAGCTGCGGGACAAGCTGATCCGCAAGCTGACCGGACGGGCCCCCGGCGCGGTCGAGCGGGAGCAGAAGAAGAGTCTGCCGGACCGGCTGAGGTGGCTGGAGAAGAAGCACAAGGGCGACGACAAGGCCGCCGCGAAGGCCGCCGGCCTTTCGCTGACGACCTGGCGGCGGTGGCGGTCGGGGAAGCAGAACCCGAAGGCCGACAGCATCGCCAAGCTGGACAAGGCGACCCGTGACGCGCTCGTTCCGAAGGGGCGCCGCAAGCGGATCAGCGACTCGACCGGCAAGGGGGAGCGCGGGAAGGCTCCGAAGCTGACCCAGGCCCCGCCGACCGGCGGGGCGCAGATGAGCGCCTACATCACGATCAGCTCGGACTCCCGGCCCCGGGACCTGAACCTGGGCGGGAACCTCCCGGCGGGACGGCTGGACGCCGTGGTGAACGCGTACGTCGAGAAGGGGGAGGACGCGGCGATTGCGGAGCTGAAGGCCGCGATCGGGGAGTACCTGCACGTCGCCCCGGATGACATCCACATCCACGATGTGAGCGGGATCGACTGGGAGCCGATGCGGTACCCGAAGGACTCCGAGGGCAACACCGACGACCAGGGCGAGATCTTCTGACCGGACCCTGGCAGCATGGAGGCCCCCGCCCGGAACAGGGCGGGGGCCTCAGTGCGTGCAGTGCTTGCAGTGGGCTCCGTAGCCCTCTCAGGGAGTGTCACGCACCTGTCGCGTGGCCTGTCACGCAGGGTGTCACGCAGGCTGTCACGCTCCACCTGTCGCATGCTCTGACCTGCGGAAAGGGGTCGAACCCCCGTAGTTCGTCCTGACGTGACAGGCGTGCGTGACAGTGCCCGATCAGAGCTGTTGGGCACGCTTTATCAGCTCGGCTCGTACCTGCTCCGCAAGTTCCTCGTTCTCCACCAGCAGCTCACCCAGGATGCGGAGCACCGGGGCCAGCGCCACTTCGGGAAGGCCCGTGTCGACGGCCGCGCCGTTGCACCACCGCTTCAGCTCTGCGTGCTGGCGCGGCTTCAGGTCGAGGGTGACCCGGATCGGCTCAGTGCGTACCCGGGCCGTCGAGGCGTCCGGGGCCTTCGGGATCTTCTTCGTCCGGTCCGCGGCGGCTCCGTAGCGGTTGCGGCGCGTGCTCATCGGGCGGCCTCATCGGTGTAGGAGACTCCCCCTGCGTTCTGTTGGCGCGGGAGCTGCACCTCATCGGCGTAGGGGCGGGCCAGCAGTTCCTTCAGTACCCGCTCGTAGGCCGTGCCCATCGCCCTTACCCGGCTCCCGCCAGCTTGCCGATAGAGGCTGTCGTTGTGGGGGACCTGGGCGGTCAGGGTCTCGTACCCGCGCCCGGCCAGGGCTTCACGAACGTCGGCGTCCGGGCCGTTCTTCGTGGCCTTCTTGGTGTTGGTGCGCGTCAGCAGGACCACCACGTCCGCGCGCGGCCGGCCTGCTCGCTCGCGCAGCTCCTGGGCGTCCTCGAGGAAGTCCCCCAGGACGTCCTTCCCGTTGTCGTGGTCGTCCGCGAACATCCGGTCGACCTCTACGACGGACGGGGCCAGGGGCATGATCCAGCGGTCCGCGTAGACCATGGCACCCCGGGCGATCGCGGCGTGGTCCTCGATCTGCGGGGTGTCGATGAGCACCGCGCCCCGGCCCTCCTCCAGGTCCGGCAGGGTCTTGTCCAGGCTCCGGCTGGTCTTGCTGACGACCGGGTACGGCATTCCGCCCGCCAGCTCGTCCCAGCGGTGGCAGGTCTGGCCTTTGTCCGCATCGACCAGCAGCGGGGACATGTTCCGCTCGTAGAGGGCCTGGCCCAGGAAGATGCCGGACGTCGACCTGCCGACGCCGGGCTTCACGCTGATCAGCGCCCACCTATGGATTCTCGTCATGGCACGGAAGGTACTGCACGCACTGACCTTCAGTGCCCCGGCTGCACCGGCCGTGACCCGATCGAGCGTCGGGACCGCCGGCACCCACCGGGAGCTGGGTCCCTGGGTCCTCGGTCCGGTGTTCTCCCTGCTCTGCACGGCGCCGCCCTGCTGCTGGGTCCTGGGTCTTCCTGGGTCCGGCACCACGGCATGACACAGATCGGGGATGACACAAGCTGATCTGTGTCATCGACCCCCCGTTTTCCCAGGTGGAAGCGATCAGTTCCGTACGGCTGTGTCACTGTTCAACAGCGCTGTAGGGAAGTAGTCGGCGCTGCGGGCACGTCCCAAAACGCGGCCTGACCTGGTCTTTGATGCCCTCTGGAGGTCGGCTCCGACGCGACCAGAAGCGCGACGAGAGACGCGACCAGGAGCGCGACGAGAGACGCGACCAGGAGCGCGACCAGAGGCGCGACCTCGTGCACGGTGCGCATGGCCGGACCGCACTGCACCCGGGCCGGGTGGCCGGCGCCCGCGGTTGATGCCCCCGAGGACGGCTCACGTTCAGTTCGGGCGGGTCCGTACGTTCAGTTCGCCTCTCACGTTCAGTTCGTCGCGCGCCGTGCGTTCAGTTGGCGTGCGGAACTGAACGTGAGCCATTTCCGCAGGTCAACGCCTGTTTCGCCTTCCGCGCGTCCAGTTCTTGCGTTCAGTGTGCGTTCAGTTGGCCCAGCCAAACTGAACGTAGGTGTTTCCGCAGGTCAGCGGCCGTTTTCGTGACCCATACGTTCAGTACGTTCAGTTTTCGCGCACACCCACGGGCCTACACACACTTTCCACTGGCCCCAACAGCCCCCACGCCCCTCTCCCCGGACGCGGCGCGGGCCGGACCGCCGTCACACGATCCGGCCCGCTATCAGAGCTTTTCCCCACATCCTCACCCTTTCGCCGGATTCGGTCCGCCATCGGACCGTCGCGCTGGCTGGAGAAGGGAAGCGGTGAATCTGGTCAGATAAAGCTGACGCTCGGTCGTCGGGGGCGGTCCGGCGGAGCTTTCTGATGGGTCGTCAGCTTTCGGTCACTCACCGCGCATGGACGCGATCATGACAGATTGCGGAAAGTAGTTGGCTCACGGGTATTGACAAATGCTGGGGAAGTTGTTCTAGATTGGGTGGCATGGAAATTGGTCTAGTAACTCAGAGTGCACGAATCGGGGGAGGGATCGCCGAAGGCGAGACCGTCCGTCTCGCCACCCGGTCCGGCCACGGCCGGACCGAGACAGCCCGATCCGTGCAAAACCGCAGGTTAGAGCACACGGAAGACACTGAGGGCACGGACCGCACTGCAAGCGCGCCGCCGCGCCACGACGCTCCGGACGGCCGAAGGCCGTCACTCCGCGTCGCGAAGCTCGCCGTAGGCGAGCAGTCAGCCGAAGGCTGGTACACCGCCACGG